>NZ_CM000961.1:340557-681114 GCF_000143825.1 Corynebacterium genitalium ATCC 33030 | reverse complement strand
GCTATGACCTCCCGTTTTTCCCGTTTCCGCCGCGCGGTAATCTCCGCGATGGCCACAGTGGTCGCCGTTGCGTGCGGCGTTGCCCCCGCCTCCGCAGCACCGGTTTATGCCGGCGATAAGATCGAGATCCATTACAGTAACGGGGCTAAAGCACTGTGCTCCCTCAACTCCGTGGCGCACCGGGACGGCGCGAAGTACGGGATCACGGCCGGGCATTGCCTCATGCCCATCGATGGTGGCCGTCCTATCCGTGTCTACTCATCCGACGGCGCAGTCATTGCCTCCAACATGGCGGATTCCGGGTATGTCTTCGATCAGGGCGGCCTGAACGTCGGGTTGAAGGGCTTCACATCCGACTCGTTCCGTGACTACAGCTGGTTCCGCCTCGACCCGCACGTTACTGATGCCGGCAAGACGCGCGGTGGGAACCTCACGTTGGGGCTCGACTCTGGCATGGACCACAACCTCACACAGTTCGCTCGGTCCATTAACCCGGATCGCGCCATCGGTGGACGCCTTCCGGTCAGCGCCGTGGCACCGGGCCAGATTGTCTGCAAGGATGGCGCGCGCTCTAGCAGGACCTGCGGTCCTGTGGTGTCCACCAACGTTCACACTGGTGAGATCGTGGCTCTCCTGCTGAACTTCACGGGCGATTCCGGTGCCCCGGTGTGGATCACCGGCCGCGACGGCCGCGCCTACATTGTGGGAGTCATCTCCGGCGGTGTTGGGCCGTTTGAGCTGATTGACGCCTCGCTGCCACTCCCAGCCGGGCTGCGCTAACCCGCGCACAAACAGGAACAAAGCAAGAAGAAGAAGGGCGCGGGCCCCACTCCTCACAAGCGGGGCCCGCGCCCTTCGTGCTGTTGTCGTTGGATTGCTTGTTATAGAGCAATCGCCGTTAGGCGTGTGTTACGCGCCCACGACCTCGAAGTTCACCTTGCCCTCCACGTCATCGTGGAGCTTGACCTTGACCTGGTAGCCGCCGGTGCTGGTGACCAGACCCTTCGGCATGTCAACGCGGCGCTTGTCCAGCGCCGGGCCGCCTGCAGCCTCAACGGCATCGACGATGTCGGCCGGCTTGACCGAACCGAAGAGCTTGCCGTTCTCAGCGGTGCGCACCTTCACGGTGACGCCCTGCAGCTGGTCGAGCTGGTCACGCAGCTCCTTAGCGTGGTCCAGGTCGCGCACGGAACGCTGCTCCTGTGCGCGCTTGATGTCCTCAATCTGCTTCTCAGCGCCGCGGGAGGCCGGGATGGCCAGGCCGCGCGGAAGCAGAAGGTTACGTCCGTAGCCGTCCTTGACCTCGACAATATCGCCGGGCTCACCAAGGTTCTCAACGGCAGCGGTGAGGATCAGCTTCATAATCCTTACCTTTCGTTTGAAAGTTGATGTTTGTCGATTGCTTTAGAACGGGGGCTCATCGTCCATGCCGCCGAAACCGCCGGCGGGGGGAGCAGAATTCCACGGATCATTCGCGGGCTGGTTGTTGGACTGGCTGTTCTGGCCACCCTGGTTGCCCTGGGAGTTACCAAAGCCACCGGTGTTCTGGGCGTTCTGGCCGCCCTGGGAGTTACCAAAGCTGCCGCCCTGGTTGCCGCCGAAGCCGCCGCCACCCTGGTTCCCGCCCTCACGCGGGTTACGGTTGACGCTGGCGCTGGCGTAGCGCAGGGACGGGCCGACTTCGTCGACCTCGACCTCGAACACGGTGCGGTTTTCACCTTCGCGGTTCTGGTAAGAACGCTGCTTGAGGCGGCCGTTGACGATCACGCGCATGCCCTTTGTCAGGGACTCAGCGACGTTCTCGGCGACGCTCCGCCACACGTTGCAGGTGAGGAACAAAGCTTCGCCGTCTTCCCACTGGTTCGTGTCCCTGTTGTAGGTACGCGGAGTGGATGCAATGCGGAAGTTGGCTACTGCCAAGCCCTGCGGGGTGAACCGCAGTTCAGGGTCCGCAACCAAGTTGCCAACGACGGTGATAGGAGTGTCGCCTTGTGCCATGTTCTTTCGTCCTTACCTTGAAACCTTGAATGAATGAGCGGGAATGGGTTGTCCTTGCACGAACCAGTCTATAGTCCGCCCCGGACACAAACCCTGAGCTGGGATTACCCGTTCACGTTCGGCGCTTACTTGCTATCGGTGCGCAGAACCTTGGTTCGCATAATGGTGTCGTTCAGGTTCAGACGGCGGTCGAGCTCCTGGACGGTCTCGGCTGCGCAGTCGAGGTTGACTACGACGTAGACGCCTTCTTCCTTCTTGTCGATGGGGTATGCAAGACGGCGCTTGCCCCATACATCGACGTTTTCCACCTTGCCGTTATCCTGGCGGACAATATCGAGGAACTTGTCCAGGGACGGGGCAACGGTGCGCTCATCCTGACTCGGGTCGAGAATGATCATTACTTCGTAGTGACGCACGGACCTCATCACCTCCTATGGTCGTTTCTATGGTTTCGGCCACCGTCCTTTAACGGTGGCAGGAGGGTCGTTGCGTCAAGCAACCTCACCAGCGTACCCCAGCAGCTCACCGCGAAGAAATCAGAATGCGGCGTATCTGCGGCGCTAGGAAACGTGCGGCGCTAACTAGTCGTCTTTGTCTACGTCGAGGACCAGACCCTGGGGGTCGATATCGATGTCGATCTCACCGGAGGCGATTTCCCAGAACCCGTCGTCTTCCCACCTGGTCTCCACACCGGGCTCATTATCGTTGGCGGCGGCGAGGGCACGCTCGACATCAGCTGCGCTGAGGCCTTCGTCAGCCATTTCAGACTCCGCCTCTGGGGTGTAACCAGTCACTTCCTTCGGCAGTTCACGACCAGCAGCGTCGTCACCATCATCGGCATCGTCTGCGTCGTCTGCGTCGTCCGCGTCATCATCGCCGGCTACGTCGTCTTGCTGAACTTGATCGTCGCCTTCGGTCTCAACCTCTTCGGCCACCGTGGATTCGGCTCCGGCGTCGGTACCGGTGGTGCCGTCGTCCGTCTCACCGCACGCAGTGAGCGCGGAGAGGGACAAAGCGGAGGCAGCGATGGCAGCGGAAACCCTCTTAATGTTCATGGTTTCCACCCTACAGAAGGTTTCTGGCAGTTAACTGCCAGCGTTGGGCGCTGCGATGAACACCGCCAGGAAGACCGGCACGAACGTCATGAAGATGAACGCCGCGAGACCTAAGGCGACAGAGAGCGCCATCGGCTTCTTCTTCACGACTGCGAAGAAACACCCTGCAAAGAGTCCGAACCCGATGAAGATCGAGCAGATTCCGAGGATTGTTGCGGTTCCCACGTCTTTTTCGCCTCCTCCCAGTCCGCGGGTGTGGTCAGCAGCGGGTCGCACCCGAAGTGGGCGTCGCGCACCTTGTCGCGGCGGCGACCGTACATCTGCATGACGGTGAGCACCATGATCGCGATGATCAGACCGTCGCGCGTGACCACAATGAGGTTGAGCATCCCACCGGGCAACCCGAGGTTGTCGGTGCCCATCATGTGCCACATGAGGATCGGCCAGACCAACATGTCCACCGTCATCCACGACAGCAACAGGCGCCAGTGGGGGAGTGCGAGCACTGCCGGAATGACAAGCCACAGCGAGTACTGGGGGCTCCACACCTTATTGAACAGCAGAAAGAAGCCAACGATGAGCACGAACAGTTCCGCGACGCGCGGAGTCTGTGGTGCCATTAATCCCGCGACGAGAACGAATAGACAGCCTGCTAGGAAAAGCACGAGGGTGACCGCGTTGAGGATCACCGGCGCGCCGTCGCCGGAATCGAAGCCGTTCCACCCGAAGGCGCGGGAGGCCACGGCGTAGATCGTGGTCCACTCCCAGCCGCGCTCGGTGTTCAGGCGCTGGAACTCGTGCCAGGCGTCGTAGTTGTACAGCATGATTGGCACGTTGACTACCAGCCACGACACCACCGTGGCTACCAGCATCTGCACGAACGGCATGGCCTTCTTCTTGCGTAGCGCAATGACCAGGTAGGCACCCAGCAGGAACAGCGGCCACATCTTGAACGCCGTGCCCAGCCCGATGAGCACTCCCGCGAGCCAGAACTTCTTGTTCCGGGCGGCCAGCAAGGCCCCGACCATGAACGCGATGGAGGGAATGTCCCAGTTGGTGAAGGCGTGCATGATGAGCAGGGGAGAGACCACCACCAACATGGTGTCCCAAATGCGGTTACCTGCCAGCTCGGCCACCATGCGGGCGGTGAAGACCCAGATGACCGCCATGACGAATGCGGTGACGTAGAAGTACCAACCGGAATCCGGCAGTGCCCAGCTGACCAGGGGATAGGTGTTGCGAGAGAGCCAGCCCATCGCGCCTTGAAACAGTCCGCCCAGTACCGGGTACTCCATGTACCGGGTGAGGTCGCCTTCCTGCCAGGAGTAGTCGTAAACGAATCCTGGCTGGTCAAGGCCGCGCCCGCCGTAGAGGGGAACGATGTCGTTGTAGCAGAAAGAGGTGTATTGGCGGTTGCCGTCCCAGTTGAGTTGCAGGGAGCCGTCGACAAGCTTGCCGCGCGCACAGTTGGACTTGCTCAGTGCACCGAGCGCCATGAAAACCCAGGCCACCGACATGATGGCACGCAGGGGTGTCCACCAACGGCCACGGCCAATCTGCGCGAAACGGCCCATGGGGCCGCCCAAGGTTTCCACGACCCCGCGCGCAACCGGCTCCGTTTTTCCGGGTTGCACGCGGTCAGCGGCGTTCGCCCACACAGCGCGACGCTTATCGACGCTCACCTCGCCCCCCTTACTGGACCAGTTCGTCGAGAATCTCACCCAAGCTCGGCGGTGGCTCCGGTGCCGGTTCTGGCGCTTGCGGCGGGGCCGGGGCCGGTGCCGGGGCAGGCGGCGGGGCCGATGCCGCCGGTGCTTGTGGCTCGGGTGCAGCGGACCGCTGCTGCGAAGGCTGGCTGTAGTTGTACGAGGTATCCTGGCTGGAGTAGCCCTTTTGTCCGCCGTAGGTGCCGCCGGAGTAGGGGTCAACTCCCCAATTGATTGGCTTGGCGTCGGGGAACTGGCCGTATTCTTTGCCGTCGAGCGCGCCGTCGAGCACGCCCTTCCAAATCTGGGCAGGGGCCTGCGCACCGAACATCGTGCCGCCGTAAGAGTTGTAGATGGCCGTGGTGTTGTCGGCTGTACCAACCCACACCGCGACGGAGAGTTCTGGGGTGCCGCCGACCATCCAGGCGTCCTTGGACAGGCCAGTGTTGCCCAGCTGGACGGTACCGGTCTTTGCCGCCGACGGGCGGCCGCCGGCCAGGGCCGCATGGGACCAGCCAGCGACCGGCTGCATCGCCTGGACGACGTTGTCTGCCACCTGGGAGTTCACGCGGCGTTCTTTGTACTCCGGATCAAACTCGTAGAGCACTTCGCCATCGGCGGAGGTGACTTGCTGGACGAAGTGCGTCGGGTGCCACACACCACGGTTAATCAGAGTGGACACACCCGTGGCCATGTCCAGAACGCGGGACTGGTACTGGCCCAGAATGATGCCGTCGAGTGGTTGCTCACCGTGCTCGGTCAACGTTTCCGGGACATTCGGCAGCTGGCGGGCGACACCCAGCGCGTGCGCCATTTCCTTGGTGTCGTTGGTGGTGTCGTCCAGGTCGGACTGAATGCGGATGAAAGAGGTGTTGTAGGAGTTCTTCAGCGCGTCAGCCATGGAGGTCATGCCGCCGCCACCGCCACCGGAGTTGGTGATGTAGGCGCTACCGACGGTGACGGGGGAGGAGTCGTACGGCGCCGACAGCGGGATGCCCTGCTGCAGCGCAGCCGCAAGACCGAAGATCTTGAATGTCGAACCGGTCTGCAGGCCAGCGTCGGCATAGTCCCAACCGGATGGATCGTCGCCACCATAGTAGCCGCGCACTTCACCGTTCTTCGGGTCGATCGCCACGACACCGGTACGGGCATCCTCCTGCAGCGTCGCCATTTGCGTCTCAGCCGTATCGAGGATCTGCTGCTGGACATGCGGGTCGATGGTGGTCTTGATCTGCAGGCCGCGGTTGGTCACGTCCGCCTCAGAAATACCGATCTGCTCGAGCTCCCTGATCACCTGGTTCTTGATCAGACCGTTCGGGCCGGTGGCCTCCGTGTAGGCGGAGTACGTCTCCGGGTCGCGCGTGTCCGGGAACTGGGCCCCGGCGCGTTCGTCCGCGCTGAGCCAGCCCTGATCCACCATGCCGTCGAGCACGTAGTCCCAGCGGTTCTGCGCCTCGTCCGGGTTGTTCCACGGGTCAAGCTGGCTGGGCAGCTGAATCAGGCCAGCAAGCAAAGCGCCCTCTTCGACCGACAGTTCGGCGGCTGGTTTGCTGAAGTAGGCGTGGGCGGCGGCTTCAATACCGTAGGCGTTGCGGCCGAAGTAAATGGTGTTCAGGTATCCGGTGAGGATCTCTTCCTTGGACCAGTTCCTGGTCATCTTGATGGAGTAGACCAGCTCATTGAACTTACGGGTATAAGAACGCTCATTACCCACGATGGTGTTCTTGACGTACTGCTGGGTGATCGTTGAACCACCACCAGCAGAGTCATTACCCGTCAGCTGGCCGAGCAAGGCGCGGCCGAAACCGGTGAAGGAGAATCCGGAGTTGTCCCAGAAATCGCGGTCCTCAGCGGCGAAGACAGCGTTCTGCACATGCTCCGGCACTTGGTCCAACGCGATCTGCTCACGGTTGCCTTCCGGCGGGACAAGGCGGGCCAGCTCTTTCTGGCCGTCGTTGTAGAAGATGGTGGAGATCTGGGGGGTGTCAATCTCGCCCGGCTGAGGCAGGTCCGCCTTGGCGTAGTTGACACCGAAGATCGTCAGCGGCACAAGCAGAAGCAACACAACGGCCAACGCCAGGGCTGCCAGCCACTGCCCGCGGCGACGCTTCTTCTTGGTCACACGGGTGCTGGAGTCTTTCTCGGACGGCTTCGTGCCCGTCTTAGCGCCGGGCTTACTACTCGCCTTATCTGCCGTCGCCTTATCGGCCGACATCTTCTGCGTCGGCTTCTTGGGCTCCGGCTTCTTACCGGTGGATTCAGTGTCTCGTGCCAATGGGGTGTCCCTGCCTAATCTTTAAACCTCTAGGACAGGGTACTTGCTCAACCAACAAAACACCCAGTATCCCCCCCGTCTTCATTCGCGATTCACAGCTCGGGGACGGCCTGGGATTCGGTCAGCAAGTGGTTCCAACCGCAGCGCTCGCAGACCTCCACGCGGTGAACGGTGACGGGGCCGACCTCTGCGACTATGCCGTCAATCTCATCAATACTGCGTGCTGTTCCGGAGCGGCGACCCACGTTATCCCCGTAAATCCACAGGACCTCCCGCATCACTGCTTCGCAGATAGGACACGGTCGGGCAGAGTCGACTCCGTGGTGTCGGCCGGCGGCCTTGAGGAGAAAATCGGCGTCGCAAAGCTCCTCGCGCTGCACGCGACCAGCCTGAAAGTCGCGCAGCACCGCGCGCCGCTCCCACTCGTGCGAGACCTCTCCTTCGAAACGGAACATTACGCTGAGTTTATCCGTCCCCACCGGCGGCGAAAATGTGACAGAGACAACAACCTTGAGGACGATCGGATATTCGTTTGTTTGTACAACTACCTCTACACTCGAGCGCATGTCACAAATTAATCCCGAAGACGCCTATGCAATCGCAAAGGATGTCCGCCCTTTTCTCACCAAGCTTTACGTCGCTTATTTCCGCATTTCCGAGCAGTCTGACCTGACCGGGCCGCAGCTTTCCATTTTGGAACGGCTCATCGAGTCCGGCCCGATGCGCATTAGTCAGCTCGCCGCCGACGAGGGAATCCGCATGCCGACGGCATCGAATACCCTGCACCAGCTGGAACAGCGCAACCTCATCCATCGCGTGCGCGACGAGAACGACCGCCGCGGTGTGCGTGTGGAGATGACCGATACAGGCATTAAGGAATACGAGCGCGTCTCCGACGAGCGCGTGAAGTACGTCGCGGAGATGATTGGCACGCTTGACAACGAGCTGCTTCCGCTGCTCCAGCAAGCCTCGCGCATCCTGGGCCCATTGGCCGACAGCTACAACACCGGCAACGTCGAGTAGCCGAACAGGCGCAACGGCGCGCGACACCCCCTCGCAGACATGTAAAGTTAGGGAACCGTTAGTATTCCGTTAACGGTATCCCTTTCTTTCGCGCGCCATTATGAATCCTTTACCCCTCACTCCTGAGCTCCTAACCTCTGTCGGTCCGGAGCGCCCTTTGCGCATCGCTGTGGGCTGGGATCAATCCGGGGAAGAGGCGGTGCACTTCGCTGGCTGGCTTGCGCGCACCATGCCTGCACAGATCCGGGTGATTTCCACCGAGAAGCAGCCCTGGTCGCATCTGCGCAACAAGACCAGCAAGAAGTACAAGAAGTGGCTTAAAGAGATTGAGGAGAAGCGCAGCGGTGCAATCCGGGAAGCGCTCAAGGAACACGTCCCGCGCGGTGCGTGGGACGAGGACTACGCAGTATTCCGCGACGGCTCCCCGCGCTACGAGCTGCTCACGCAAGAGGTCGAGCGTTTTCACGCCGATCTTGTTCTAGTCGGTTCCAAACCGAAGGCAGCCAAAGGACGGTTCAAGGCCACGTCCACCGCGGACGCGCTCATGCACTCGTCGCCGGTCTCCGTCGGGTTGGCGCCGCGCGCGGTGAAGTTGTCGAAGAAGGGCATCACGCGGGTCAACTTCGCGTTCCTCGATGAGAACGATGAAGCCGCGAACACCGGCATTGCCAGCGCCGCCGCCATCGCGATGATCCTCGACGTCGATCTGCGCATCATGGCGTTCTCCCCGGAGGAAACCTACGACTACAACGAGCAGATCGCACCCCACCGCGCGTTTATCGACGAATGGAACGAGACATCCTTGGCCCTCCTCGACCGGGCCCGTGATGTCGTCTCGGACATGGCCGAGAAGCTCGGCGTGCAGGGCCTGAAGAACTTCGAAGTGGAAACCCGGGTCAGCGCCGGCGACGGCTGGGACACCGTGGTGGACTCGCAGAAGTGGAAGAAGGGCGACGTGCTCTTCCTCGCGTCCCGGCCGGCCACAACCAACTGTGTTTTCGCTGGTCCGCGCGCGACCGACTTCTTGGAGCACGCTCCCGTGCCCGTCGTGATTTTTCCGCAGCGCTAGCAGGGGAGTCTAGGGTGGAGGCTATGCCTAGTATGCCCTCTGACCGCCCGGACCATCCGGAGAATGACCTGCATGGAGCGGCCGACTACTACAACAAGGTGCGCCCGGAACCGCGTTCTTTCGATGAGCTTGCAAACGAACCCGATCCCGCCCAGCTCAACGAGCGCAACCAGGCGTCCACCCGCCAAGCCATCTGGTTCGGTGTCGCATCCGTTGCGGGCACGTTCCTCATCGCAGGGTTCTTGGCGCTGATCTTCCGTCTCGTCGGCGGTCCGCTGTGCGAAGCGGGAGAGGCCACGTGGCTGTGTTCCCAAGCCGCCCGCACGTGGTGGGCCACCCTGAGCTCCATCTACCCAGTCGCCGCTCTGCTCGGCTGCGCGGTGATCATGGTGCGCAAGCTCAACCGTTATGAGCGATGGATGCCGTGGATGGGCGTGTTCTGGCTACCGCTGGTCCCGTTCACCATGCTGTGGCTCACGGTGACGGTTGGCATGCTCGCCGCCGATTACGCGCCCTGAGAGCACTCCGCACAGTACGGGTTCTCAGCCCGGCACGCTTCGCAGCTCAAGTACTGCTGCCGGCACTCCGGCTCATTCGCGCAGTTGTAGTGCTGGTTCGTCGGCGCGCCGCAGTGCACGCAGTGGCCGAGCTGCACAAACTCCGGGTCATCGTCCGCACCCGCGCCGAACTCTGTGTGCATGCGCTTGTCGAACACGTAGAGCGAGCCTTCCCACAGACCCGAGTTTCCGTACTTCTCCCCGTAGCGCACGATGCCGCCGTCGATTTGGTAGACCTCTTCGAACCCGCGGTTCTTCATCAGCGACGAGAGGATTTCGCAGCGAATTCCGCCCGTGCAGTAGGACACGACTGGTTTGTCCTTCATCCAGTCGTATTTGCCTGACTCGAGCTCCGCGATGAAATCGTGGGTGGTCTCCACATCGGGCACGACAGCGCCTTTGAACTTGCCGATCTCCGCTTCGTACGCGTTGCGGCCGTCAAAGAACACGACATCGTCGCCACGCTTTTCGACGAGCTCATTGACCTCCTCCGGCTTCAAGTGCGTGCCTCCGCCGACGACCCCGTTGTCGTCGACACGCAATTCCTCGGGCACGCCGAAGGTGACAATTTCGTCGCGCACCTTGACCGACAGTTTGGGGAAGTCCTCCTTGCCGCCCTCGGACCACTTGAACTCGATGCCGCGGAAGTATTCCTTGGTTTTGCGGACGTACGCTTTGCACGCGTTGATGTCCCCGCCGACGGTGCCGTTGATGCCGTCAGGGGAGATGATGATCCGGCCGTTGAGGCCCAGCCCCTCGCACAGGTCGCGCTGCCAGAGCCGGATCGCCTCCGGGTCCGGGATCGGGCGGAACTGGTAGTAGAGCAGGATTTTGCTGGTCACACCACTAGTGTATGGAGTCAGCGGGGAACGGTGAAATCAAACGCGGGATTGTCCCCTCAGGGGGACAGGCGTGTTAACGCCTGTGGTACAGAGTTTTGCGCCAGTACTCCGGCTCCGTTGTTGCCAGCACACCGAGCGAGCGGAAGATCCCCTCATCCACAGAACCCAAGATGGTGGTGATGTGAGCATCGCAACCGCGCAGCGACTGCAGCTGCTCCAGCGCGAGCCGGGCGTTGTCGTCTTCCGAGGCGGAAGCGGACAGCGCGATGAGCACCTCGTCAGTGTGCAGGCGAGGGTTGCGCGAGCCGAGGTACGTCGTCTTCAGCGTCTGGATCGGCTCGATCGAGTCGGGGGAGAGCAGGTGCACTTCGTCGTCGATGCCGGCGAGCTTTTTCAGGGCGTTGAGCAGCACGGCTGCCGATGGTCCGAGCAGGTCAGAGGTCTTGCCGGTGACGATGGAACCGTCGGGAAGCTCCAGCGCCGCGCCGGGATTGCCCGTGGTGTCAGCAATCGCGAGCGCCGGGCCGACGACCGGGCGGTCTTCCACAGTCAGCCCTGCCTTGCGCATGACATTCGCGGCGCGCTCCGGCACGTTCTCAGCCACATCACCCCGGCGCGCGTCGACCTGAGCGGCAAGGAAGCGACGGATGATCTCCTGGTTGGCGGCGTACCGGCAGGCGGCGTCGTCGGAGATGCCGTAGCCTGCCATGTTCACGCCCATGTCGGTGGGGGACTGGTACGGCTGCGTCCCCGTCGCCTCGAGCAGCAACGCTTTGAGCAGAGGGAACGCGTCAACATCACGGTTGTAGCTGGAAACCTGCTCACCGTACGCGGCCAGGTGGTACTGGTCGATGACGTTGATGTCGTCGAGGTCGACCGTCGCTGCCTCATAGGCCAGGTTGATCGGGTGCTCGAGCGGCAGATTCCAGATAGGGAATGTCTCGAACTTTGCGTAGCCAGCGGAAATGCCGCGCCTGTTGTCGGCATACACCTGGCTGAGGCAGGTGGCCATCTTGCCGGAGCCCGGGCCCGGCGCGGTCATGACCACCACGTCGCGGGTGGTCTCCACGTAGTCGTTGCGGCCGAAGCCCTCCTCCGAGACGATCCGCGAAATGTCGTTCGGGTACCCGGGAATCACGCGGTGCAGATTGACCGTCAACCCCAGTTTCTCCAGCTTGTCCCGGAAGGCATCGGCTTGGTCAGGGCCGCTTTCGTACTGGGTGATCACGACGTTGTCCACGAGGAAGTTGCGCTCGCGGAAGCCGTCGATAAGCCTTAAAACCTCGTCCTCGTAGGTGATGCCGATGTCCGCGCGGACCTTTTGCCGGACCAGGTCAGGCGCGGCGACGCAGACGACGATCTCCACTTCGTCCTTGATCGCTTCGAGCATGGCGATCTTGTTGTCCGGGGTGAACCCGGGCAGGACGCGGGAGGCATGGTGGTCGTCGAAAAGCTTGCCGCCCATCTCGAGGTAGAGCTTTCCGCCGATTGCTTCACGACGCTTCGAAATCTGCTCCGACTGCATCGCAATGTACTTGTCGCGGTCGAATCCGACTGTGTACCCCATGTGCCCTCCTTAGCGCCGCACCCTAAAGAGAATACATAGAGCCCTGGGGAATCTTGTTCACGCAAGCCGAGTGAATACAATGTATTCATGGCCACGATGACAATCCGCATGAACGCAGAGGACGCCGAGCTGGTCCGCAAGTTCGCGAGCTTCTCCGGCGTCACGATCTCCGATTTCGCCCGCTCCGCCATTCTTGAAAAGATCGAAGATACTTATGACCTGCAGGAACTACGTGAGGCGATCGCCGACGATTCCGGCGAGCGCTTCACCATCGACGACGTGCTCACCGAGCTGCGCTAACGCTTCAAATGTCCTACAAAGTCGAACTCACCGCCAAGGCCCGTAAACAGCTCAAGAAGATGGACCGATTCGACGCCCGAATTCTTGCTACCTGGATCAAAAACAACCTCGACGGCTGCGCTGACCCGCGCGCATTCGGCAAATCATTGACAGCGAACCGCTCCGGGGAATGGCGCTACCGAGTTGGCTCTTACCGGATTCTCGCACTCATTAAGGACGAAACAGTCACCATTGAGGTCTTCACCGTCGGCCACAGAAGCGTGGTCTACGGAGACTAGAACGCCGCCACCGAAACGGTAGCGGCGCTAGCAATCGGATCTAGACCCGATTAATCAACCCCGTGGGCGGCCTTGAACTCGCGGCGCTTCGCGTGCAGGATCGGCTCGGTGTAGCCAGCCGGGGACTCGGTGCCCTTGAAGATCAGGTCCTTCGCGGCCTGGAAGCCGATAGAAGCGTCGTAATCGGCGGCCATCGGCAGGTAGTTGGCGTCCCCGGCGTTCTGCTCGTCGACCTTCTTCGCCATGCGCTCGAGAGACTCCACGACCTGTTCCTCGGTGATGACACCGTGGACCAGCCAGTTCGCAAGGAGCTGGGAAGAAATGCGCAGGGTGGCGCGGTCCTCCATGAGGTCCACGTCGTGGATGTCCGGCACCTTCGAGCAACCGACGCCCTGCTCAACCCAGCGGACCACGTAGCCCAGGATGGACTGGCAGTTGTTGTCCAGCTCCTGCTGCTTCTCCTCGTCGGACCAGGTGTCGCCGCCCGTGTTGACCGGAACGGTAAGCAGGTCAGCGTAGGCGTCGCGGCGGCCAGCGGCGCGCAGCTCGTCCTGCACCTCGTGGACATTGACCTGGTGGTAGTGGGTAGCGTGCAGGGTCGCACCGGTCGGGGAGGGGACCCAAGCGGTGTTGGCACCCTCGCGCGGCTGGCCGATCTTCTTCTCCAGCATCGCGGCCATATGCTCGGTCTCTGCCCACATGCCCTTACCGATCTGTGCGCGGCCCGGCAGGTCATGCGCCAGACCTGCGTCGACGTTGTGGTTCTCGTACGCGAGCTTCCACGGCGCGGTCTGCAGGTCCGCCTTTCGGACCATCGGGCCGGCCTGCATGGAGGTGTGGATCTCATCGCCGGTGCGGTCCAGGAAGCCGGTGTTGATGAACACCAGGCGGTCCGCGGCCTCCATGATGCACGCGTCCAGGTTGACGGAGGTGCGGCGCTCCTCGTCCATGACACCGACCTTGACGGTGTTCTTCGGCAGGTTCAGGATCTCCTCGACGCGGTCGAAGATCTCGTTAGTGAAAGCGACCTCTTCCGGGCCGTGCTGCTTCGGCTTCACCACGTACACAGAACCCGTCCGGGAGTTACCGTGCGCGTTGTCCTTGCGCAGGCCCGGGATAGCGGAGGCAACAGTGATGATGCCGTCGAGCAGGCCCTCCGGGACTTCCTCGCCGTTAAAGAGAATGGCCGGGGTGGTCATCAGGTGGCCCACATTGCGGCACAGCATCATGGCGCGGCCGTGCAGGGTGGCCTCGGAGCCGTCCTTCGCGGTATAGGTCAGGTCGTCTTCCTGCTTGCGCTCGAAGGACTTGTCACCCTTGGAGACGGTTTCAGAGATGTCGCCGCGGTTGAGGCCGAACCAGGTCTGGTAAGCAGCAGCCTTGTCAGCACCGTCGACAGCGGCGGCAGAGTCCTCGAAGTCCATGATGGCGGTCACGGCGGACTCGAGCACGACGTCAGCAACACCAGCGCGGTCGGTCTTGCCCACCGGGTGCTCGCGGTCGAGCTGAATGATGATGTGCAGGCCATTGTGGCGCAGCACGATGCCGGTCGGAGCAGACTGCTCACCCTGGTAGCCGATGTAGACCTCCGGCTCCTTCAGGGAGACCTCGTTGCCGTCAGCGGTGATCTTCAGTTCGCCGGACTCGGTGATTTCGTAGGAGTCGACCTCGGCGTGGGATGCGCCCTCGAGCGGCACAGCCTCATCGAGGAAGTTTCGGGACCACTCGATCACGCGGTCGCCGCGAACCGGGTTGTACCCCTTGCCTGGCTCGGCACCACCGTCGGTCGGGATGGCATCGGTGCCGTACAGCGCGTCGTAGAGCGAACCGTAGCGCGCGTTCGCGGCGTTGATGGCAAAGCGAGCATTCGTAATCGGCACCACCAGCTGCGGGCCGGCGACGTTAGCGAACTCGTCGTCGACGTTCTCGGTGCGGATTGCACCGTCAGTCGGCTGGTCGACGATGTAGCCGATGGAACGCAGGAACTCCTCGTGCTCCTTCGGGTCCGGCTGGCCCGGGTTCTCGCGGTAGTAGTCATCCATGGTGACCTGCAGCTCGTCGCGGCGGGCCAGCAACGCCTTGTTCTTCGGAGCCAGGTCCGCGAAGTACTGCGCGACATCGGCCCAGAACTTCTCCGCGTCCAGGTTCGTTTCGGGCTTGATCTCCGGCAGCAGAGTGTCGTTGACAAAGTCATAGAGCGGGCGGGCCACCTGCAGGCCAGCTACCTCGACGCGCTCCGTGCGGTCCTCGAATTGCGGCGTAGTCATAGGGCAGAGATCCTTTCAGCCAAGTAGACAGAAGATGTATGGCACCAGTCTAGGTTGCCTTAAATTGTTGCGTGCGCATTATGCGAAACATTAAGTGATTGCTGTCACGCTACCCCCGAAATTGTTAGTCAAAAGTCGGACGACTGTCAGGCTGGTCGCGCACGTCGATAAGCAAAAAGCTCTCAAGCTGCGACTTTCCCGTCAGCCTGACCCCCGAGCCACGCCGCTAACCAACGCAAACCACGCCCCGTATTGACGGACTAGTGAGCGGATGGTGATACTAGTCGTTGAACGCCAACAGCGTGGCTCACTTCACTTTCGCTGGGTGAGCGGCTTCAAACAACAGATCCCATAGAAAGGGGACAGGTATATGACCACCACAGGACAGGCTCGTACCGCTGAGGAAATCCAGAAGGATTGGGACGAGAACCCCCGCTGGAAGGGCATCACCCGCGACTACACCGCACAGCAGGTTGCTGACCTGCAGGGCAACGTCGTCGAGGAGCAGACCCTCGCTCGCCGCGGTGCTGAGATCCTTTGGGACGGCATCACCAAGGGCGACGGCTCCTACATCCACGCCCTGGGTGCCCTGACCGGTAACCAGGCCGTTCAGCAGGTCCGTGCAGGCCTGCAGGCTGTGTACCTCTCCGGCTGGCAGGTCGCAGGTGACGCCAACCTCTCCGGCAACACCTACCCGGACCAGTCCCTGTACCCGGCTAACTCCGTGCCGAACGTTGTCCGCCGCATTAACAACGCCCTGACCCGCGCTGACCAGATCTCCCGCGTCGAGGGCGACACCTCCGTGGACAACTGGCTCGTCCCGATCGTCGCTGACGGTGAGGCTGGCTTCGGTGGCGCACTGAACGTTTACGAGCTGCAGCGCGCAATGATCCAGGCTGGTGCCGCTGGTACCCACTGGGAAGACCAGCTCGCTTCCGAGAAGAAGTGCGGCCACCTGGGCGGCAAGGTCCTCATCCCGACCCAGCAGCACATCCGCACTCTGTCCTCCGCTCGCTTGGCTGCAGACGTTCTCAACGTCCCGACTGTTGTCATCGGCCGCACCGACGCTGAGGCTGCAACCCTGCTGACCTCCGACGTCGACGAGCGCGACGCGAAGTTCCTCACCGGCGAGCGTTCCGCTGAGGGCTACTACTACGTCCAGAACGGCGTTGAGCCCTGCATCGCGCGCGCAAAGTCCTACGCTCCGTACGCTGACCTGATCTGGATGGAGACCGGCACTCCGGACCTCGAGCTGGCGAAGAAGTTCGCTGACGGCGTCCACGAGGAGTTCCCGGACCAGCTGCTGGCCTACAACTGCTCCCCGTCCTTCAACTGGTCCTCCCACCTGGACGAGGAAGAGATCGCCAAGTTCCAGAAGGAGCTGGGCAAGATGGGCTTCACCTTCCAGTTCATCACGCTGGCTGGCTTCCACGCCCTCAACTACTCCATGTTCGACCTGGCCTACGGCTACGCTCGCGAGGGCATGCCGGCCTTCGTCGACCTGCAGAACCGCGAGTTCCAGGCAGCATCCGACCGCGGCTTCACCGCTGTGAAACACCAGCGCGAGGTCGGTGCCGGCTACTTCGACCGCGTTGCCACCACGGTCGACCCGAACTCCTCCACCACCGCCCTGAAGGGCTCCACCGAGGAGGGCCAGTTCTAAGCTGAATGCTTGAACGGACTAAACCCGCACTGCCGCTGCGCAGTGCGGGTTTGTCATCTTTTGCAGGATGACACCGCGTAAACTCGTAAACCAGAACCCACCAAACCCGAAGGAGCATCCCGCCATGACTGACTCGAGCATCCAGTTCATTGCCACCGCTGACATCGCCGACATCCACAACAAGGATGTGCGCAGCTGCGACATCCAGTTCCGCAACTTCGGCGGGAGGATCGAGTTCTGCGGTGAGATCCACACGATTTCCTGCTTCCAAGACAACGGCTTGGTCAAGAAGACGCTGAACTCTCCCGGCGAGGGCAAGGTCCTCGTGGTGGACGGTCACGCGTCGATGCACACTGCTCTGATGGGCGACATGATCGCTGAGGCTGGCGTGAACAACGGCTGGGCCGGCGTGATCATCAACGGCCCGATCCGCGACTCCGCGGAGGTGGCCAAGATGGAGTTCGGCTGCAAGGCTCTGGGCACCAACCCGCGTAAGTCCAACAAGGACGGCATCGGCGAGGAGAACATCGTGCTCCGCCTGGGCGGCATCGACTTCATCCCCGGCCAGTACGTCTACGCGGACTCAGACGGCGTCGTCGTTTCGGAGAACCCGGTGGAGCCCGAGTAAACTCCGCTCAATGCCCGAAGGTCACGTTCTCCACCGTCTCGCCCGCGAACTCAACGCGAATTTCCGCAGCGCCCCGGTGGAGGTGACCAGTCCGCAGGGGCGCTTCACGCAAGCATCGCTTATCGACGGCTCACGTCTCACCCGCGCCACCGCCCACGGCAAGCACCTGTTCGTCGACTTCGACGCGCCCCACGTCGAGCACGTGGTCTACATTCACCTGGGCCTGATCGGCTCGTTGCGTTTCGAGCCCGCCGAGGACAACTGGGGCCAGATCCGTCTCCACATCTCCAACGGTACGATTGCCGCTAACCTGCGCGGACCGCAGTTCTGCAAGCTGCTCACCGACGATGAGGTCGACGCGATCATCGCCCGGTCTGGCTTCGATCCGATTGTGGAGGCGACCCCTCCGGACGCGCTCTACGCGAAAATCCACCGATCGAAGCGCTCCATCGGTTCGCTTCTGATGGACCAGAAGCTCTTCGCCGGTGTGGGCAATATCTACCGCGCGGAGGTGCTCTTCCGGCAAGGCATCGATCCGACGGTCCCCGGGACACTACTGAGCCGCGCTCAGTTCGACGCGATCTGGACCGATCTTGTAGAGCTCATGGCCTACGGTGTCGACAACGGGCGCATCGACACCGTCCGCCCCGACCACACCCCGGAGACCATGGGGCGCGACCCGCGCAAGGACGACCATGGCGGAGAGGTCTACGTCTACCGCCGGGCGGGCGACCCGTGCTACATCTGCGGCACACCGATCGAGATGAAGGTGAGCGAGGGCCGGAAACTCTACTGGTGCCCGGGCTGCCAGTAACTTAGAAACCGGTCTTGAACTGCGTCACCACTGGTGCTAGCGTCGGTTTCATGAGGCTCACGATCCGGCTCGATGAAGAGGTGTACACCGCCGCCCGCGCTATTGCAGCTGAGAAAGGCACCAGCGTGGGTGAAGCGGTCAATGATCTTGCACGCGCCGGATTGCCCCGAAGAGATAGTGCAGTGGACTATATCCCCATGTCGCAGCCGATGGGAATGAAGGTCGAGTGCATCAAAGTTAGTGAGATCTTGGATCTGGAAGATCGCGAAAGACTCGGCCGGCGCGTGCAATGATCATCGACGCAAACGTGCTTATCTACGCGTCTGATGAGAACGCGACGCATTTCGCTGAAGCCTCGTCATGGCTTGATGGTGCTCTGCGCGGCACTGAACGGGTCGGCTTCCCGTGGATTTGCTTGCTGGCGTTTCAAAGGATCACCACGAACCCTGCACTGTTCGCTATGCCGCTCACACCTTCTCGCGCGAGTGACTACATCGAGAACTGGTTGAAACACCCGAACTCCTGGGTGCCCCAACCTGGTCCGCAGCACGCGAGTATCCTGCGCACCCTCACCGTCGACAGTGACGCCCGTGGGACCCTTGTCACCGATGCTCATCTTGCCGCTCTCGCTATCGAGCACGGCACCTCCATCTGCTCTTTCGATAGCGACTTTGCTCGCTTTCAGGGCCTGCGTTGGTTTTCTCCACTCGACGCGCAAGACACGTAACGCACCTACGCTGGGGTGCATGCTGCACGCTTACACAGCCGAACAGATCCGCGCGGCAGAGCGCCCGCTGCTCGACGCGCAACGCGAACCCGACGAACTCATGAAATCGGCGGCCCACGCCGTCTTCCTGGCGGCAGAAACCATGCTGACCTGGCCGGACTTCTTGGAACACTACCGCGAGAACCCCCGCATTTTGCTCTTGGTGGGCAAGGGCGGCAACGGCGGGGACGCTCTCTACGCCGGTGCTGAACTGGCACTTGCCGGCCACACAGTAGATGCATGGCTGGCGTGGGGGAGCGCCCACGAACCTGCCTTGGAGGCCTTCCGCAACGCCGGCGGCACCGTCCTTGACAGTGCCCCGATGCAGGAGCAGAACTACCGCCTCGCCATCGACGGGCTCACTGGCCTCGGTGGCGCGGGCAGCCTGGGGGAGGAGGTCAAGCAGGTGCTCGACCACCTCACCGACTGGTACGCCCACGTTTTGGCCGTCGACGTGCCCTCGGGCATTGATGCGGACAGCGGAGAGAAGGGCGAGGTCCACGTCATCGCCGACGCGACAGTCACGTTCGGCGGATGGCGCCGCGCGCACGGTCTCGCCCCGGAGTGCGGCGTCCAGCTGCTCGCCCACCCGCACATTCATGACGGCCGCACGATCGCCGATGAACTTCGCGTTTGGGAGAGCGACACCCTCCTCTTCCGTGCTGTGTCCTCCGAGCTGCCCGTCCCTGACGCGCTCGATCCGCTCCGCCCCGACAATGAACCGGACACGGAGCCCCGCCCGGCGGACGATAAGTACAGCGGCGGAGTCGTGGGCATCCGCGCTGGCAGCGATACATATCCCGGCGCGGCGATCCTCGCCACTATTGGCGCTGTCAATGCGACACCGGCGATGGTTCGTTACGCCGGGCCTCAGGCGTTGGAGGTGGTGCGGGCGCTGCCGGAGGTCGTCGTCACGCACAAGCTCGAAGACGCCGGGCGCGTGCAGGCGTGGGTGTTCGGCCCGGGTGTTGGCACAGATTCCGCGGCCAGCAGCGAGCTCGCGCTGCTTCTCGGACGTGAGGAGCCGTTGCTTATCGACGCCGACGGCCTCACCCTCCTGACCCGCGACCCAGAACTACGCGACCTGCTGGAACAGAGAGAGGCAGAAACAGTGCTCACCCCGCACGACGGAGAGTTCGAGCGGCTGCGGGACGCGCTCGGAATCGCACCCGCTGACCGGCTCACCGAGACCAAAGCTCTTGCAACAACGTTGAACTGCGCTGTTGTGCGAAAGGGGAGGAGCACCATCGTCGCCAACCCGGATCAGGACCACGCCATCGTTGTGGACTGCGGAACCTCGTGGGCGGCCACACCTGGATCAGGTGACGTGCTGGCCGGGCTGATGGGTGCACGGATGGCGCGCGACGGGATGTACGGCATCTACCAATCGGTCACTGTTCACGCGGTGGCGGCGTGGATCTCGGCGCAGACGGAATACGGGGCGGGGCCGACGCATGCGTCGAAAATTGCGCAGGCAATACCCGCCGCGACTGCGAACCTCAACGTGCTACAAGGAGTTCCCGCCGGTTACCGGGCCAGGCGATGGTCATAAGCGAGAAGACGACCGGTACACCGGGTACGCATATGAGCAGGTACCAGGGCCATGGGCCGAACCAGTGCAGCGGGGACCAGCCGCGCGGGTGGCCGGCACTGAAGAAGTAGTTGCCGCCGGTGAGCTTGTTCACCACGCCGGAGACGCCTGCCCACGCCATGGTGATGCCCGAAACCACCCGCCAGTCCTTCCATGACGGCCGGTAGCCCAGCCCGAAGGTGAGCACGACGGGCACGATTGTCGCCGCGAGGTGGAAGTACCAGTAGCCGAGCTCTTGCAGGCGCCAGTTGTCCTGCACGTACGCCATGTCCGGGAAGAAGATGGCCATCGGGTTGAGGAAGAAACCCCAGTAGTATGACAGCGCTGTTGCTGTCGGGTTTTCGGTCCCCAAGGCCAGCGGCGTGATGTAGCGCAGCAGGTCGGTGACATGGAACGGAGCTGTCTCGTCCCACACGATGCGTGACGGACTGAGCACCCACACGAAGTACGCCGTGGAGATCAGCAGCATGATGGCGGAGGCCACCTTGCGAGAGGCCTTCACCACTGAGCCGGGAAGCTTCTTCACAGCCATGACCAGGATGCCGCAGAGGAAGATGAACAGCACCAGAATCGACAGGTGCTTCCGGTCGTACTGTGTGATCGTGGGGTACGACTGGCCTGTGTGGCGCGACTCCCAGTCTGGCGGCTGAATCGGCATGTTTAACGTTCTACCACCAAGTGTGGGGCTGAAAACATTGAACTGCGAAATTTATGGGAGAGGTTTAGCGTGGCCCTGTGCAACAACAATTTCCCGTGCTTCCGCTGTCGACGATGGGCTTCGCTGCCTTCGTGTACGTCACCTTCGAGATGTTCGCCGTCGGCCTCATCAGCCCGATGGCGGAGGACCTAGGGGTCACCGAGGGCCAAATCGGGCTGCTCATGACTGTGTACGCGGGTCTCGTCGCGGTGGTCACCATTCCGCTCATGGAAATCACCCGCAAACTGGACAGAAAACCAGTGTTCATGGCCACGCTGATCTGTCTGCTCGCCGGCATCGCGCTGCAGGCCACCGCGGCGAACTATTGGATGCTTGTCGCCGGGCGCGTGTGCGCTGCCTTCACGCACGGGTTGTTCTGGTCTCTCGTCAACCCCATGGCGGCCCGGCTCGCACCGAAGGGGATGACCGGCCGCGCGATAGGCGTTGTGTCGCTGGGTTCGACGATGGCACTGGTCATGGGCTCGCCGCTGACCACTCTCGTCGGCGGTGCGATCGGGTGGCGCAACGCTACCTGGCTGCTCGGAGTGCTTGTCGCAGGCTCGTTCGCGGCGCTGTTGTTCTTCCTGCCGTCCATGCCCGCCATCCCGCCCGCAGGCAAAAGCGGGGAAGCCAACCAGAAATCTGCGCTACCTGCCCTCGTGCTCTATTTAACGCTGGTGATCACGGCGCTGTTCTGCTCCTACACCTACCTGGGCCTGTTCGTCGAGCGCACGATCGGCGAGACCTTCGTGGCGCTCGGGCTCGCCGGTTACGGCCTCTTCGGCATCGTCGGTGTTCTTTCTGCGGGCCGCCGCTCCGACCGCCGCATGATCCGCATGAACTTCATCTTTTCGGGTCTCATTGTCGTCGCGGGCATTCTCGGTGCACTCGCCCTGGGGCTGATCAGTGCTTCCCCCGCCCTCGCCCTCATCCCCGCCCTCCTCGTCGTCGTTTTTCTCGGTACTGCTGGCGGTGGGTTGCCTACTGCAGCGACGACAATCTTCCTCTATGCGGGGGAGGACAATCAGAACCGTGCATCGTCTATCTACGTGGTCACGTTCCAAGTGGGCATTGCCAGCGGTTCGGCCATGGGTGCCATCCCAGTGGATGCCGGGTTCTTCCCGGGCACCCTTCTGATCACCGCTGTGCTCGGCGCGCTCGCGATGGCTGAACTCAGTTTGCGAGCTCGCCCGATCCTGCGCTAACACAGGTACCCTGAACTGCATGACGAGCAAGGAATACGACAACGCCGCCGAGGTCGAGGTGCGCTCCCTGCCGCTTGCCATCGGGCCGTGGCGAGTGTCCCGCCCGGGAAAGGCCAACAACCAGACCTTCACCTGGCTTTTTTCAGGCGAGGGTTCGGGGGACAACGGAGCTTTGTTCTCCGGCGCGCAGGACTTCACCCGCCGCGGCATCCAGCTCGCACTAGCACTGCCCGAGGATGAGCGTGCCCCGCGCCGTTTCGACAGCTTCGTCCCTGAACCGTTCACACTACTGAGCTTCTCCGGCAAGTCTGCGGGTGAAGCGCGCGTCTTCGTCGGCTCGCTTTTCGGACAAAACAGCCCCGTCGAGACCGCCTACCCCGCGGTCGGCGCTGAACTACGCATCTACCCGGGTGCTGAATTCGTGTTCATGGTTACTCCCGAGTTCGAGCACGCTGTCCTTGCTCTGTCGGACGGCCTTGTACTCGAGAACATTCCTTTGGAACCATCCACGATTGGTTGCACCCAGGACGGCGTGAAGACGCTCCACATCGTCAACGATTCCGATGAATCTGCGCTGGCTATCTTGCTTGGTGGGGATCCCCAATGATTGTCACGCTGTCCATGACGGTACAGGGTTCGCGCCCCGAAATCACGCGCGTCCTGAACGTCGAGGACGCTATTGACCTTTCCGGCATGGCCGCGCTCATTGATGCGGCATTCGGCTTCAGCGGCACGTCCGACCATTTCTTCGCCAGCGAGGACGGTGGCTCCCGCACCCTTTACACCGATGAACCGACCGACGGGGAACTGAGCGAGCACACCCTCACCGTCGCCGACATCGACGGCATGACGTACTTCTATGACCCAGCCGCGACCTGGGCGGTCAGCATCGATGTGCTGGGCACCACCGACGTCGACATGCCCTCGCCCATGCTTGTCGACGCATTAGGCCCCGACGTCCTCGAAGCCTGCGGCAGCCCGGACATGATGTCGGCCTTCCACACCGAGGCTCTCCGGCTCGCCGCCGGTCTCGAACCGGACCTGAAGGTATCACCCCTGCTCCTGAGCTTCATGCCGGTGATGAGTCCGGAGCGCTTGGTCGAACGTCTCTCGCACGCCCATCACCCCTCCGTCGCTGAGCGCATCGCATACACCGCGGAGAACCTCTTCCTCACCAACGACGATGAGCTCATGGATGACCCCCGCGCCCCTGAGATCATCGAGGGGTTCGATTCCTTCGTGCAGTCCCGCCCTGACCTGCAGCAGATCCTCGACTTAGACCCCAATCCGGAGCGCAACCCCACCCTCATTGCCGCCATGTCGGAGTTCTTCGCCGACCAGGCGAGCGAACTGACGGAAGAGCCAGACGAGGACACCGACAGCGACGAGCGGGACGAGAAGGACTAAGCCTGTACCACTAGGTGTAGGCCCAGCCCGCCGAGCACAGTCATTCCTAGGGTGATGGTGAGGACGCCGAACACGTTGGCGTCGATACGCTCGTGGCTCAATCCCTCGGCCTCCGCACGATACTCGGCGCGGTTGCGCACGATGATGGCCATAGCCAGGAGGGCGAGCAGCCCCATAGCTCCGAACACGAGCGCGGAATACGGCCGCGACCAGCGTAAAAGGGTGAGCGAGCAGACTGCCATGGCCAACGCCGTGCGGGTCCACGACATCGCTGTGCGTTCGGGTTGGAGCCCTTCGTCTGCGACGGGGATGGGGGAAGGGGCCATCAGAACAGCCCGATCAGCACGACCAAGCTGGCCAACGCGATGCCGACTCCGAGCAGCGGAACCACCGCAGGCGCCGGCAACGGTTTCTTGTGGCGCAGCGCCCGCTCCAAGTGGACCCAACGCACCGCGGAGCCCAGCGCGATGAGCAATCCGACGAGAATGAGCACGATGGCCGCGATCTGGCGCCACTCCTCGTCAATTCCCGGTAGCGCGAAGGCCTCCAGAGCGATACCGCCCGCGAGGAATGCGAGCGCCGTGCGGGTCCAGGCCAGGAATGTTCGCTCGTTGGCCAGCGTGAAGCGCGGATCAGGCTCGTCCCCGTCGGGAAACACGGTGCGCGTGAACCATCCGCGCTGGTCCGGGTTCTTCTCGCTCATGGTGTCCAGTGTAGGGCTACCCTGGGGCGCATGAGCACTCTTCTCATTACTGACAATGGCCCCGAAATCGTCGACACCACCCCCGAGCATGCAGGGGAGGGCGACACGCTGCTCACCGTGTCCCACTCTTCCGTCAATTACAAGGACGGCATGGCGCTCGCGGGCGACAAAGCCATCGTGCGCGAGCTACCCATCGTTCCGGGCATCGACGCAGTGGGCACGCTTGACGACGGCTCCCTGGTCACCGTCAACGGCTGGGGCATTGGCGAGAAGCGCAACGGCGGCTACACCGAGCAGCTGCGTATCGACGCCGACAAGATCACCCGCGTGCCTGAGCGTTTCGACGCGTGGACCGCCGCCGCCATCGGCACCGCCGGCTACACCGCCGCGCTGTCCGTTGTGGCCTACGAGCGTTTCTCCGCCCACAACAACCCGTCCGGCCCGGTCCTTGTCACGGGGGCGACCGGCGGTGTTGGCTCCATCGCCATTCAGCTCCTAGCCTCACGCGGACACGAGGTCGTCGCGGCTACCGGGCGTGTCGACGAGTACGGCGATTACCTCCGCGGCCTCGGCGCCGCTGACATCATCGACCGCTTTGAGCTCTCTGAGCAGGGCAAACCTCTGCAGAAGGCACGCTTTGCGGGTGCGATCGACTCTGTCGGGTCCACACCGTTGGCCAATGTTCTCGCTCAGACCAAGTGGGGCGGCGTTGTCACTGCCTGCGGCCTGGCAGCCGGCGCGGACCTGGAGACGACGGTCATGCCGTTCATTCTCCGCGGAGTGAACCTTGTCGGCATCAACTCCGTTGACTCCCCATCCGAGCACCGCGAGGAAGCCTGGAACCTGCTTGCGGAGTCCCTCGACACCGACAAGCTGGCCACCTACACCGAGACCGTTGATCTCGAAGGCGCTATCCAGGCTGGTGCTGACCTGTTGGAGGGTAACGCCCGCCACGGCCGTACCGTTGTGAAGATCTAAATCAGCATGGACTCGGGCCTAAAGGCGAGTTAAACTGATCACAAAGGTTCCACCCCGCTAAGAAGAGCCCCTCGGCTCTCCGTCTTGGACGGTAGGCGGGGTGGTCGCTACTTTGTGGGTCTCCGCCAGTACACGCGGTCTCCCTTCTGGAATAGATTGAAGTCATCCCAGTGGACGGCCTCTTTAAGGCGATCTTCCGTGGCAGAATCCTGACGCTCTAACGTTCGGTATGCAGCCCAGGAGAAGTAGTCCGCGATCTGCCCGTTCAGATCCTGCTTGACTGGGTGGAAAAGCACCCTGTACTTCACCCCAAGTTCGCCCAGGATCGGCTTGATTTTCTTCAAGAATGCGTTGCGTTTCTTACCCGTGAGCACCGAATCGAAGATCATGATTACTTGCTGATCCCCGTCATCCACTAAGGCTTTGCCCACCCAGCGCCCCATAGCTGCGCCGAAGAGGCGAAATAACTCGATCTCATTCTGAAGATTAGGAGCAGCAAAAGCCTTATTGATCCACACAGTGTGGACCCGTAGACCGTCAAGCCCACAAATCGTATCGACGACCCGCTTCCTTGTCCCTTTAGTGTTCTCCGTCGCGTGGAATTCTAGATCTTCGCTTCCCTCAGCCATCAGGTCATACTTCAATCGCTGCATGACAGACGCGGTGTAGACCGGATCACGCAGGCATACCGCGGACAACACGAAATGCTGCGAAGCCTTAGGGCCGAACTGCATATCCCCCGACTCGTCAATGAAAACGAAAAGAGTCGATGTGCTCGTACCTGAATCCATCAAACCTGCTTAATTTTCTCCGGATCTCCAAAGCTCTCACCGGCGAGGACGAGGGAGATGAACAGGAAAACGACACCGTACGCGAGACCGATCCAGACCTTGTGCAGCCGTGGGCCGAACCACTGGGCGATCTTCGCGCCGATGAACGCGCCGAGGGTGTTCATGAGGAAGTCATCAATATCGGAGTACCCTAGCCCGAAAACGTACTGCGACACCTCGATGAGCAGGCTGAACCCGGCACCGAAGAGAGTCGCGGTGAGCACCGGTCGGCGTGCACGTTCAAAAAGAATGAATGCGAGCACGCCAACCGGGACGAAGAACGCGATATTGCCTCCGTATCCGAAGAGCGGCCCGAACCACGATTTCGCCTCAACCAGGTCCGAGAAGGGGACAAGCGAGACGCCCCTCCGCATCTGGTTCGCGGGATCCCAGAGGTACCCAATCCGAAAGAACGCCTTGAGCATGGTCAACGCAATGACCACGCCCGAATACGCTGCGAGCGCTCCGGCCGCTGCCCGGCGGCTTGTCACCGTCATTTCACCACGAGGTTGACCATTCGTCCTGGGACGACGATGGTTTTGACCACGTTCTTGCCGTCGATAAGCGATGCGACGCGCTCGTCCGCAACCGCGATCGCCTCGATGTCGTCCTTGGAGGCGTCGGTGGGGACGTCGACACGCGCGCGGACCTTGCCGTTGATCTGGACGGGGATCTCGACGGTGTCGTCGGTCAGCAAGCTCTCGTCGAATGTGGGGAAGGACTCGAACGTGATCGTGCCGGAGTGGCCGAGACGCGCCCACAGCTCTTCGGCGATGTGCGGCGCGAGCGGGGAGACCATCTGCACGAGCGGCTCCACCGTTTCACGTGAAACATTCGCACCGGATTTCTCGCGCGCCTTGGTCAGGTAGTTGACGTACTCGATGAGCTTCGCCACGACCGTGTTGTCGCGCAGGTTCGCGTAGTCGTCGCGGACACCGGCGATCGTGCGGTTGAGCTGTTTCGCGTCTTCGTCGGTCATGGGCTCATCGAAGACATCGACCTCACCGGTCTCTTCATCGACCACGAGTCGCCACAGGCGCTGCAGGAAGCGGTGCGAACCTACGACATCCTTCGTCGCCCACGGGCGGGAGGTGTCCAGCGGACCCATCGACATCTCATAAACACGCAGCGTATCGGCACCGAAATCGCGCGCGATCTCATCGGGAGCCACGGCATTCTTGAGGGACTTGCCCATCTTGCCGTACTCCTGCTTGACCTCTTCGCCCTGGTAGAAGAACTTTCCGTCCTTCTCCTCAACCTCAGCAGCCGGCACGTACACGCCACGTGAATCCGTGTAGGCGTAGGCCTGGATGTAGCCCTGGTTGTACAGGCGGCGGTACGGCTCCTTGGAGGTCACGTGGCCCAGGTCGTAGAGCACCTTGTGCCAGAAACGCGAGTACAGCAGGTGCAACACGGCGTGCTCAACACCGCCGACGTAGAGGTCCACACCACCCGGATCATTCTCACCGTGCTTGGACGGCTGCGGTCCGGCCCAGTAGCGCTCGTTCTCGATGTCGCACAGCGCCTCATCGTTCGTCGGGTCGATGTAGCGCAGCTGGTACCAGGACGACCCCGCCCACTGCGGCATGACGTTCGTGTCGCGAGTGTACTTCTGAGGGCCATTCCCAAGATCGAGCTCGACCTCGACCCACTCGGTCGCCTTCGCCAGTGGGGGAGAAGGCTCCGAATCAGCGTCATCCGGATCGAAGGAGACCGGGTTGTAATCCTCCACGTCCGGAAGCTCGACCGGCAGCATCGACTCCGGCAGCGCGTGCGCGACACCATTGTCGTCGTACACGATCGGGAACGGCTCACCCCAGTAGCGCTGACGAGCGAAGAGCCAGTCGCGCAGCTTGTACTGGATGCGCTCAACACCAGAGCCCTGCTCAACCAACCAGTCAATCGCCTTCTCAATCGACTCCGTCTTGCCCAAGCCGTTGAGGTCCAGACCGGACTCATTGGCGGAGTTGATGTGCGGGCCGTCCTCGGTGAACGCGGCCTCCTCGATATTGCCGCCCTCGAGAACTGGGATGATCGGCAGGCCGAAGACGGTGGCGAATTCATAGTCGCGTTCATCGTGGGCCGGCACCGCCATGATGGCGCCGGTGCCGTAACCGGTGAGAACGTAATCCGCGATGAACACCGGCACCTGCTCGCCGTTGACCGGGTTCACGGCATAGGAACCAAGGAAGACACCCGTCTTCTCCTTGTTCTCCTGTCGCTCCACGTCGGACTTCGCCGCGATCGCGCGCTTGTACGCTGCGACAGCCTCTGCAGGGGTTTGCTCTCCGTACGTCCAGCGGGAGTCCACGTTTGCGGGGTAGGAATCGGCCGTCAGTGCGTCGACAAGCTCATGCTCGGGCGCGAGCACCATATACGTCGCACCGAACAGCGTGTCGGGGCGGGTGGTGAACACCTCCAGCGGGCCAGCCTCAGACTGGAACGCGACCTCCGCACCGCGCGAACGACCGACCCAGTTGCGCTGCATCGCCTTGACCTTGTCGGGCCAATCCAACAGCTCAAGGTCATCGAGCAGGCGGTCCGAATACGCGGTGATGCGCATCATCCACTGGCGCAGGCGCTTACGGAACACCGGGTAGTTGCCGCGCTCCGACCGACCCTCGGCCGTGACCTCTTCGTTCGCCAGCACCGTTCCCAAGCCGGGGCACCAGTTCACCATCGAATCAGACAGGTACACCAGGCGGAACTCATCTACTGCCTTTTGCTTTTCGACGTCATCCAGCCCGTTGTAGTCACGCCCATCCTTCGTGGTGCGCTTGCCGGAGGTCAGTTCGTCGATAAGCTCCGCGATGGGGCGTGCCTTCTGCTGATCCTCGTCGAACCATGAATTGAAGATCTGCAAGAAGATCCACTGCGTCCAGCGGTAGAACTCTGGATCGGTCGTGGCGACGGAGCGGCGGCGATCGTGGCCGAGACCCAGCGCGTCCAGCTGGCGGGTCATGTTCTCGATATTCGCCATCGTGGTCGTGCGCGGGTGCGTGCCTGTCTGAATGGCGTACTGCTCCGCGGGCAGCCCGAAGGAATCGTAGCCCAGGGTGTGCAGGACGTTCTTGCCCAGCATGCGGTTATAGCGAGCGAACACGTCCGTGGCGATGTACCCCAGCGGGTGGCCGACGTGTAGACCGGCACCGGAGGGGTAGGGGAACATGTCCTGGACGTTGAGCTTGTCGGCGGGAAGTTCGCCACCGTCAGCGAGGGGGCCGACTGGGTTCGGGGCGTTGAACGTCCCGTTGTCGATCCAGTATTTTTGCCACTTTTGTTCAATGTCGTTGGCAAGGCCCGCTGTGTAGCGGAACGCCGGTCCAGTCGCGCTAGTCATGGTTAGTCAGTCTAATAGGCGGCCTCCGTCTCTTCAGGCATCGTGTAGGCCTCCGGTTCAGGTGCATCAAGTTCATCATCTGGGATCCACCTCGGCGGCACGGGATCGAACGGGAACTTCAGGTCATACTGGGCCGCCAACTTCTCCAAATCCGCTTGGCACTGGCGGTATGCGGACCACGCAGCTTCCCGCTCCGCACCGAGATAGGGGTCATACGCCACCACCTTATTTTCGTAACCGTCAAGAATGGTGTGACTTTTTGCGTGAAAGTGGGTCGCCTTCTTCCTCAACCGTTCTACGTCGTCGAGCGTGCGGCGCCACCGCGGGTTGGTGGGGGTGAGGTTCGCCCCGGTAATGGAGTCGGGGTCGATGCGCTGGTAGGTCCCGTCGTCGTACAACCAGATGATTTCTCCAGTCAGTGCGTCTTGGACATAGAAGGCGCCGCGATCGGTTTTGCAGTTGTGGTGATGTTGGCACAGACAGAAGAGATTGCTCGCGGTGGTGGGGCCGCCTTCGTCCGAGGGGATCCGGTGGTCAAGCTGGCAGTTCGTCGCGGGCCGTGTGCATCCCGGGAAGATGCAGGTTCCGTCGCGCCCGCGGACAAACGCAGCCATATCCGCCGGTGCATCATGGCCCGCCACGACTTTCGTGGCTGCTGCGTCGAGGTCGATCACGGTTGTGCCGAACTTTTCGGCCAAAAGATGAAGCATGGCGCTTCCCGACGCCCCCGTGTACCCGAACCCCGGAATAAAGGAGGCCGAGGACTCGTCCACGCCGCCATCAGCACCTTTTGGCGTGTACGCGTAGATCGTCGCTGTCGCGGCTGGGGTGATGTCACCGGTGAGCAGCTTGATTGCGGCCTCCGCTTGGGTGACCTTCTCTTTTCGCGCTGCTTCATTTATGTTGGAGCGGAGTGCTGCAATGGAGGCATTGTCAGCGGAGAGCGTCATCCATGCTTCATCGGACCCAGCTGCCCCCGGCCCGAAGTCGATCTGAGGAGCGCCCGGCGTGGTGCGCTTTCGGTTCTTTTTCTTCGCCAGGTCGAATGCGGCCTCGGTGTCGAAGTCACCGATCATCTTGTTCAGCCGCAACGTGATCGTGTTGCGCGCCGGCAACGCTTGCCGCGTCTTGACGGGCGTGAACATCTCCACAAGTGCATCGTCGAAGGCTTCGTACGCCTCGGCCGGGGCATCGGGCCCCAAGCATCCGATCGCGGCGGCTACAGCGGATAAGCGGTCCAGATCCAACCGCGCCGTTGCGAGTTGCATCTCTCGTAGACGGGGCAAGCGGCGCAGCGTCTGATACGCGTAGATCCCTTCTTCCGCCGCCCGCTTGTTGATCCCGGCCAGTTGGCTTAGACGAGACGTCTCACGGTCGTGGTCACGGTTGCCGAGGATCTCTCCACCCTCGACTTCAGACGGGTCAAAGCAATACTGCTTGAAGATCTTGAGTTGAGCGGCCCGCGCTTCCGCTCCGGCCAGCGCGACGTCATCATCGGGTTTCTCGGTCAGGAAATACGGTTCAGGTCTCGTTCGTGCAGCCATGGTTCCCCCCCTGCAGGTGCGTTCAACGTGTATGCGAACATACTTGCATACGGACCCAACAACACCGCTCGAAAGAACCTATTCGTTCGCTTGCATGTTCGAATCGATTGTCAATGAACGCTGGTCAGGGGGACAGTCTTAGAACGGGCGAATATCCACCCGCGCGAGAATCGCGTTGGTGCCCAAGCTTTCCTGGAGAGCGGCGTTGATAGCGTCGTCAGGCGCGCTCGTGAAGATGTGTCCCACCCACGCATCTTTGCCCGGGGAGAACCAACCGTCGCCATCCCCGGAGACGTTGAGCGCAGCATCGCGGATCCACAGCGGGCCGATGACGCCAGGGTTGGACAGAACGTCGAAGGGCTCCAACCGTGTGTGAGCGGCTGGGTCGAGTCGCTCGATCGCACCTTGGTACAACGCGGCCACTCGAGGCTCGTTGTCGGACCGCGACAAGAAGTACACGTTGGCCACGCGCATCCCGTCGGCCGGCGCATGGCGCAGTTTCAGCGGCTCGAACCCATCAAGGGTGCTGGGGTAGGGGTCATTATCCTCAAGATCACTGAGGAAGAAATGGTTGGCCAGCTGCTCCGAGAGCTCTTCGTCGTCGTCAATTGCTGGATCAACGCGCACAATCGTGCGCAGCTGGTAGAGGTCCATGCTCTCCGGGTCGCGCTCGCCCTCGTACGCGGCCTCAGTGCGCAAGTTCCACAGCTCGAACGCGCGGTCAGCGTCGGCGCATCGGCGCGGTGCGAGCGAATGCGTGACGACGCTCTCACCCAACCCCTCAACCCTCTCCCGGTAGCGCTGGAACGCGGAATCGACATCCTCCGGTCTGCAAATGAATGTGGTGGTGACAAGGCGGACGTCGGTTTGGCTGGCCATTTTTCTTCCAAGGTTCTTGTGACAAGTGTGCTTTAGAATCTCGATGAACTTCCAGCAGACGAGAATCCGGACGAAGAAACGCCCGGGGTCGTGCTTGAGGACTCACCGACGGAAACAGCGGCGTCGGATTGGGTGGGTACGTCGACCGTCGAAAAGCCGAATGCTGCACCTGCAGCACCCAGAAGGAGCGCAACTGCGGTAGCGACGGCGGCGCGCTTTGATATGGCCATGACTGCATCGTAATCCGAAAATGAAAAAGGCCGACGTTTCACGTGAAACATCGGCCTCAAGGCGGGGGAGGGCTAGGCGAGCTCTTTGACCTCTTCATCCCTGGACTCAAACTGGCCCTTGGCGAAGCGATCGACCACGAGGGCAATGGCGCCGTCGCCGGTGACGTTCGCGGCTGTACCGAAGGAGTCGATGACAATGTAAGCCGCGATCATGAGGCCGACCATGTTCTCGTCGAAACCGAGCATGGAGGCGAGCAAGCCAGTGGCGGCCATGATGGCGCCACCCGGGACGCCCGGCGCAGCGATCATCATGACGCCCAGCAGGAGGATGAAGCCGAGATAGAGGCCCGGGTTGACATCCATTCCCGCCATGTAGATGACGGCGAAGGCGTAGAGCGCGATCTTCATCATCGACCCGGACAGGTGGATCGTCGCGCACAGCGGCACGACGAAACCGGCGACGTTCTCATCGACTTTGTTGTTCAACGTGGATTTCAGCGTGATCGGAATAGTCGCCGCAGACGAGGAAGTACCCAGGGCGGTGAAGTACGCGGGCAGCATGTTGCGCAGAGCGGTGAACGGATTGACGCCCGCGACGGCTCCGGCGATCAAGTACTGGAGTACCAGCAAGATGACGGTCATGATGACGGACAGCACCAGCACCTTGCCGAAGGCCGCCATGGTGGAGGCCATGTTCTCGTTCATGCCCAAGTTCAAGAACATGCCGAAGATGAAGACCGGCAGCAGCGGAATGACAAAGGACGTGACCACCTTCATGATCACGCGCTCAAGATCCTTGGTGAAGGAGTAGAGAGTGTCGGACTTCACCGCAGTCATAGCCAAGCCCACGCAGAACGACAGGACCAGAGCGGTCATCACTGCGAACGGAGGATCGATCTCCACCTCGAAGAAGGGGGAGAGGGCGCCTTCATCAACGTCTTCAATATCGGTCTGCAACGACTGGCCGCCCAGCAGCCACGGGTACAGGACAGCGGAGACCCCCCAGGCAGTAAGCCCTGAGATCACCGTGGAGCTGTACGCGATACCGGCCGTGATGCCGAGCCACTTACCGGCGCCTTGGCCGAGGCTAGCGATCGCGGGCGTGATCAGCGCGAAGATCAGCACTGGAACGAAGAAGCCCAGGAAGTTGGAGAAAAGCCCGTTGAAGGTGACAAAAATGCGGGCGACCCATTCGGGAAAGAAGAAGCTGCAGGCGATGCCGGCCACGATGGCCACGACAATCCAGAACAGCAGCGACCTCGTGATCGACTTTGTGTTCATGCCTTCATTCTCCACCACCCGGACCACGAGAAAAATCGCGTCCCGGTAAACTATGCAAGCATGTCAGCTGGCGTAATCATCGGAATTCTGCTCATCATCGCGGCCCTCGCCCTCCTCATTCCCGGAGTACTGGCGACAGCGGGCCGCCTGCCCGGCAACTCGATCGTCGGGCTGCGCGTGCCAGAGGTCCGCAAGGATGAAGAGGTCTGGGACACCGCGCACAAAGTCGTGGGCCCGTTTTTCATTCTCGCCGGTGTGACACTCGCCTTCGGGGCCGCGTTCTCGTTCATCGCGCACGGGTGGCTGTGGGCCGCTCCGGTTCTGTTGATCATCGCCGCGGTGGTTGCGGTTGCCGTCGGCGGCAATCAGGGCGCGCGTACAGCCCAACTTGTCGACGAAGCCCGCACCCAAACCCCCGAGCCCGAACCCACCCCGAACGTCAACCTCGACGCACTGCGCAATGCCGCTAAGCAAGCCGACGAGAATTAGACGAGTTCCACTCCCGCGACTCAAGCTCGCGGAGCGCACCGTTGAGCGGCGATCCCGTTAACGGCAGTGCAGACAAATCGATTTCAGCCGCTGCTTTTAGAGCTATCTGGTTGGCGCTGTGCGCCGCCTTGAGCGGAAGGCCGATAGAATCCGCGAAGTCGTCCTAGTGCCGCTACCTTGACCATCGACCTCCGTCATCGCCGCCCGGAAATCGAGTTCCTCCAAGTTCCCGCGCAGAAGGGGCGGGGCAACAGACGGCGCTGTTTCACGTGAAACAACTTGAACGTCACCGGGGAGATCGTTACCGATGGCGAGGAGGAGGGAGAGCTCGTCGTCAAGGGAAGTCTTTATGGCCTTCCAATCCTTCCGAAACTCGGTGTTCTAGCGGCAAGCATATACCCCGCAGTACCAATTCGGAAATATCTGTCGGAATCTGGCGCTGTGCGAGACTAATGCGTCCGAATACACCGGTTTTCCGAAACATCGTTCCGAAACGAGCAATATTCCTAAATCAGTTGCAGCCGGCCCGCCCCTGCCTTAGCCTGAATCTTGTGACTTCCTTCAACGCCCAGAATCAGTGGTGGTGGCGCGCATAGCTGCGCGCCGTAGTCAGTCACCCCTCTCGGCCCGCAAGCTTGACCCTCCAAGCGCAGCGGGCCTTTTTGTATCCAGCACAACCACCACAGAGAGTCAGAAACACCCCCATGAGCACATCCCCTCCACGCGTGACGCACATTGACGTCCGGTACCACGAGGACGCCTCCGTCCTCTTCCAGCACATCGGCGGCACCGAACTGTCAGACACGGTGCTGCTGGAGAGCGCCGACATCACCACGAAGTCGGGGTTGCAGTCGATGGCGGTGCTCGCGGCTTCAATGCGCGTCACGTGTAACGACTACAACGTCGTGGTGGAACCGCTGAGCCCGGAAGGGGAGAGGATCGCCGCCGACCTGGGCGAACAGTTGGCGGAGTTTGCTAGCGGGGACAACACGTTCACGTTCCCGCCGTCGTCAGCTGACGACGAGCGCGAGCGTCTCACCGCCCCCAGCACCGTCGAGGTTCTGCGCGCGCTGACACAACACCCGGAGTCGATGCTCGTTGGCGGGTTCGCCTTCGACTACCTGGCCACGTTCGAGACAGTGCCTGAGGTAGGGGAGAGCACGAACACCTACCCCGATTTCCAGTTCATTCTCGCGGAGATTGTCCTCACGATTGACCACAGGAATCAGACGGCGAAGCTGACGGGGATGGGGGACGTCGATAAGCAACTGCGGAAGTACGAAGAGCTGATCCGCGCCGCCTCCACCGAGAGATCCAAGATCGCCGGTGAAGAGAAAACGCTCACGGTGACGACGAGCTTGGATGACGCGGAATTCCGCCGCGATGTGGACAAGCTGAAGGACAATATCTACAACGGCGACATCTATCAGGTCGTGCCGGCTCGCGCGTTCACGGCGAAGTGCCCGGACGCGTTCGCTGCGTATCAGTGCCTGCGCGAGACGAACCCGTCGCCGTACATGTTTTACGTGCGCGGCTTCGACCGCAACCGCGAGCCGTACGAACTCTTCGGCGCCTCGCCCGAGTCCAACCTGAAGTTCTCGGCCGCGACGCGCGAGGTGCAGCTCTACCCGATCGCGGGCACGCGGCCGCGCGGGGCAACCCACGAGCTGGACACGCGCATGGAGCTTGAGCTGCGTACCGACGCAAAGGAGATCGCCGAGCACACCATGCTCGTCGACCTGGCCCGCAACGACATGGCCCGCGTAGCTGAGCCCGGCACCCGCCGCGTCCGCGAGCTGTTGCAAGTGGACCGCTACTCGCGCGTGATGCACCTTGTTTCACGTGTAACGGCGACTCTCGCGCAGGACCTCGACGCGCTCGATGCGTACCGCGCGTCCATGAACATGGGAACACTCACCGGTGCGCCGAAGCTTCGCGCGACCGAGCTGATCCGCGAGATCGAGGGCTCCCGCCGCGGGTCCTACGGTGGCGCTGTCGGGTACCTGCGTGGGGACGGGGAGTTCGACACCTGCATCGTCATCCGCTCTGCCTACGTCCGAGACGGGGTTGCCACCGTCCAAGCCGGTGCTGGCGTCGTCCGCGACTCGAACCCTCAGGCCGAAGCCGATGAGACGCTCCACAAGGCCTATGCCGTCCTCAACTCGATTGGTCTCGCGCAGAACGCCCGATTGGAGGTCATCCGATGAGCAAGCTCGTTCTCCTGGATAATCAGGACTCCTTCGTCTACAACCTGGTCGACGCGCTCTCCGGCTTCGACGCAACGGTCTTCCGCAACACCGTGTCCGTCGACGCGGTGTTGGGCGCCGACCCGGACGTCATCATCCTCTCGCCCGGCCCCGGCTACCCGGCCGACGCTGGGTGCATGATGGAGCTCATCGAACGCGCACTAGGACGCATCCCGATTCTCGGCATTTGCCTCGGCTACCAGGCACTCATCGAGCACTTCGGCGGCACCGTCTCGTCGTGCGGACCCGTCCACGGTGTGTCCATTCCCATGCGGCTCACAGATCACGGGCTGCAGAGTTCGCTTTTCGACGGTCTCGTCATCGATGGCGGACCCGAGCACCTCGAAGAGGGCCGCCTCGTCCCCGTAGCGCGATATCACTCCCTCGGTTCAGTGGACATCCCGGATGGGTTAGTGGCCCTGGCGCGCACGGAAACACAGGTCGGCGACGTCGTCATGGCGGCGGAGACGGAGGACGGTATGTCGATCGGGCTGCAGTTCCACCCCGAGTCGATTCTTACTCCCGGTGGACCGATCCTGCTGGAACGGTGTGTGAAACAATTGTTGGGCAAATCCAAGAAAGGTGGCAATGATGGCTAGTGACAAGGCGTTGGAGACGTTCCGCTCCTTCATCGATAAGACGGACCCGACGTTGGAGGAGGCTGTCGCCGTCTTCACCCCGTTGACCGTCGGCGACTACGACGATGTGCACATTGCCGCGCTGCTGGCAGCGGTGCGCACCCGCGGCGAGACGTTCGCCGACATTGCCGGTGCCGCCAAGGCCTTCCTCGCGGCCGGCCGTCCGTTCCCGATCACGGGGGAGGGACTCATGGACTCTGCCGGCACGGGTGGCGACGGCAAGAACACCATCAACATCTCCACCGCCGCCTCTCTGGTCGCCGCCGCCGGAGGCATCAAGATGATCAAGTGCGGCAACCGTTCAGTGTCGTCCAAGTCCGGCTCGGCCGACGCGCTCGAAGCGCTGAACATCCCCCTCGACCTCGACCCGGAGCGCGCTGTCCGCCAGTTCGAAGCGTCCAACTTCACCTTCCTGTTCGCCCCTGCGTACAACCCGGCGATCGCGCACGTCCAGCCGGTGCGCAAGTCGCTGGGCATTTCCACGCTGTTCAACACGCTCGGCCCGCTGCTCTCTCCCGGCCGTCCGGAGTACCAGATCATGGGCATCGCTAACCCTGCGCTCGGCCAGACGATCGCGGAGACGATGCGCGAGCTGGGCCGCGGCCGCGCCATGATCGTCCACGGTTCCGGCACAGATGAGATCGCCGTCCACGGACCGACCGAAATCTGGGAGCTCGACCGCCAGGGCAACATCGAGCACTACACCGTCGAACCGTCCGACTTCGGCCTGCCCACCTACACCCTCACCGATCTCGAGGGCGGCAACGGTGACGAGAACGCTGCCGCGATCCGGGCGATCTTCGACGGCACTGCCCCCGATGCTCACCGCGACGCTGTCGCCGCCACCGCAGGCGCCATGTTCTACCTCTATGGGGAAGCCCCAGATTTCAAGGCAGGAACCGAGCGCGCACTGCAGTTGCTTAACGACGGCACCGTCCGCGACTGGCTCTCCACCCACGAAGGTGCAAACTATGCCCTCTGACCTGCAACAACGCGATCCTAGCCAATCTGACGGTCTTCCGACCGTTCTCGAGGGGATTGTAGAGGGTAGAAAACGTCACCTTGACGATATTCGCGGCCGCATCGCTCACGTCGATCCCGCCTCCCTTCCCCGCTCCGAGCGCTCTCTTTACGATTCGCTCGCCCGCCCGGGCGCTCAGTTCATCATGGAGTGCAAGGCGTCCTCGCCCTCGCTCGGTACGATCCGCGCGCATTACGAGCCGGGTGCTATCGCCTCGATCTACTCCCGTTACGCCGCGGGTATTTCCGTACTGTGCGAGCCAGACCGGTTCGGGGGAGACTACGACCATTTGGCCACCGTCGCTTCGACCACGCACCTGCCAGTGCTGTGCAAGGACTTCATCATCGACGAGTGCCAGATCCACGCCGCGCGCTATTTCGGCGCCGACGCGATCCTGCTCATGCTCAGCGTGCTAGACGGCGACACCTACGCCCGCCTCCACGCTGAGGCAGATCGCCTCAACCTTGACGTTCTCACTGAAGTCATCGATGAGGAGGAAGCTGCCCGCGCCACCAAGCTCGGTGCGAAAATCTTCGGCATTAACCACCGAAACCTGCACGATCTCTCGATTGACCTTGGCCGCTCGGCCCGCCTGGCTCCGCTCGCGCCCGAAGGTGCCCTCGTCGTCTCCGAGTCGGGCATCCGTAATGTCGAGACGGTGCGCCAGCTCGGTGGACACTCGGACGGATTCCTCGTAGGATCCCAGCTCACGGGCGAACCAGACATTGACTGGGCTGCCCGCATGCTCGTGTACGGCCCCAATAAGGTCTGCGGCCTTACCTCGTGGTCGGCCGCCCAGGCTGCCCGTGCGGCTGGCGCTGTCTACGGCGGCCTCATTTTCGAGGAAGCATCGCCGCGAAATGTTTCACGTGAAACAGCGGAAGACATCATTTGCCACGAACCCGGTCTGCACTATGTGGCCGTGAGCCGCCGTACCGAGAACTGGGCGGAACTCGTCTTTCCGGGCATCCACGCCGTGCAGATCCATGCGCCTTACCAGGGGAGTGTCGAGGCAGAACTCGACCTGATCGAGCGCGTCCGTACTGAATGCCACTCAATTGACCCGGAGCTTCAGATCTGGCGCGCTGTCTCCATGACGGATGGAAACCCAGAGTGGGCGCAAGGGATCGTCGATAAGCTTGATGCGCTCGTGCTTGACGCTGGCGCCGGTGGCAGCGGAACCACCTTCGACTGGGGCCAGATCCCCGCAGGAATCAAGTCTCGCTCGCTCCTCGCCGGCGGAATCGGCCTGGATAATCTCGAGGATGCGCTGGCTGTGGGCTGCGCGGGGGTCGACCTGAACTCCGGGGTAGAGTGGTCCGGCAAGAAGGATGCGGGCAAGATCCGTCAAGCGTTCACCACAATCAGGAATTTCCATTACTGAGTTTGACTCAATACGAAAGGGAACACCCATGAGCACACTCCTACCCGCGTATTTCGGTGAGTTTGGCGGACAGTTCGTCGCCGAATCGCTGCTCCCGGCGCTGGACCAGCTGGAGCAGGCGTTTGTCGACGCGTGGAACGACGAGGAGTTCATGACCGAGTACCGCGCTCTGCTGCGCGACTACCTCGGCCGCCCGACGCCGCTGACGGAAGCGAAGAACCTCACCGCGGGCAACGACTATGCGCGCATCTTCCTCAAGCGCGAGGACCTCGTTCACGGCGGTGCTCACAAGACCAACCAGGTGATTGGGCAGACCTTGCTGGCGAAGAAGATGGGGAAGACCCGGGTCATCGCCGAAACGGGCGCCGGTCAGCACGGCACCGCGACCGCGCTGGCTGCCGCGCTCATGGATTTGGACTGCACCATCTACATGGGCACGAAGGACATGGAGCGCCAGGCGCCGAATGTGTGGCGTATGCGTCTCATGGGAGCGGAGGTCGTCGGAGTCGACTCTGGTTCTGGCACGCTCAAGGACGCGGTCAACGAGGCACTGCGCGACTGGACCGCAACGTTCCACAACACTCACTACTTGCTGGGCACCGCTGCTGGCCCGCACCCGTTCCCGACGATCGTGCGCGAGTTCCACAAGGTGATCTCGGTGGAGGCGAAGCAGCAGATGCTCGAGCGCACTGGCAAGCTGCCGGATGTGGTCACGGCGTGTGTCGGCGGCGGTTCCAACGCGATCGGCATGTTCGCCGATTTCATTGAGGAAGACGGCGTCGAGCTCGTCGGCGCTGAGCCTGGCGGCGAGGGCATGGAGACCGGCCGCCATGGCGCGGCCATCAACGCAGGCACGATCGGCATCCTGCACGGCTCCAAGTCCTACGTCATGCGCGATGAGGACGGCCAGATCACCGACTCCCTGTCCATCTCCGCTGGCCTGGACTACCCGGCTGTCGGCGCGCAGCACTCGCACCTCGCCCAGACGGGCCGCGCGTCCTACATCGCCGTTCCCGACAACGAGGCCGTCGCGGCGTTCCAGATCCTCTCCCGCAAGGAAGGCATCATTCCCGCGCTCGAGTCTTCCCACGCGCTCGCCTACGCTTTACGACGCGCCGACGAAGCCGCCAGCACCCGCACCCCCACAGACATCCTCGTCTCCCTGTCCGGCCGCGGCGACAAGGATGTCACGCATGTGCAGCAGACCCTGGAAGACAACCCGGATCTCGTTGCCGATTTCACCACCGATGCAGCCACGGAGGGCAAATAACCATGTCGCGTTTTGAACAACTCTTCGCTGACCTCGAGGCGAAAAACGAGGGCGCGTTCGTCCCCTTCGTGATGCTCGGCGACCCGAACCCGGAAGATGCCATCGACATCATCTCTGCCGTCATCGAGGGCGGCGCCGACGCACTTGAGCTGGGCGTTCCCTTCTCCGACCCGGTTGCCGACGGCCCGACGATCCAGAACGCGCACCACCGCGCGCTTGTCTCCGGCGCGACCGTGGCCAAGGCGCTCGACCAGCTTCGTGAGGTCCGCCGCCGCTACCCGGACGTGCCGATCAGCATGCTCATGTACTCCAACGTCGCCTACGTCCGCGGGTACGAGCAGTTCTACCGCGAGTTCAAGGAGGCAGGCGCCGACGCCATTTTGCTTCCCGACGTCCCCGTCCGCGAATCCGCACCCTTCGTCGCCGCCGCGACCACGGTTGGTGTTGACCCGGTCTTCATTGCCCCGGCGAGGGCAACCCCGGAGGTTCTCGAGGGCATCGCCGCGAATTCCCGCGGTTATATCTACGGCGCGTCCCGCGACGGTGTGACCGGCACCGAGCGGGAGTCCCAGACCCTCGGTCTGTCCGACGTGGTCAACAACGTGGCGATGTATGGCGGCGCTCCGATCCTGCTGGGCTTCGGCATTTCCGAGCCGCACCACGTGTCCGACGCGATCGCAGCGGGTGCTGCCGGCGCCATCACCGGCTCCGCCATCGCCAAGATCATTGACGAGTGGGTGGGCGGCGACCACGACGAACCCGTCCACATCACCGACATGGATGGCCTCCGCGCCGAGCTGAAGGACTACGTCGCCTCCATGAAGGCAGCTACTGTTAAGGCATGACCGAGAACTCCCAGACCCCCCGTTGCTCACGCCGTCTGTTCCTCGTCGGCTCCGCCACTACCGTCGCGGGCGCGTTCCTCGCCGCGTGCGGCAAGCCCGCCACGGCTGAGATCGCGGCGACGCAGGTTCCGGTGGGGAGCGCTGTGATCGTCGATAAGCTCATCATCGCGCAGCCGACGGAGGGCGAATTCCTCGCGTATTCGACGGTCTGCCCGCACCAGGGAAACCCGATTTCGCAGGTCAATGGCGATACCGTGCGCTGCCCGGCGCACGGGTCCAGCTTCGACATCGCCACCGGAGAGCCTGTCGAGGGCCCGGCCCAATCGGGTATGACCCCCGCGCCCGTCCGCCAAGAAGGCGACACTGTCGTGGCGGGCGGGGAATAATGGCGATCTACGTCCGCACCACCTTGACCGTCCTGGGCGCGGGATCCGTGGTCAACGTTGCTGAACTTGCCGAGCTCAACGACCACGAGTGCCGCATGGTGCGCATGATCGAGCTCACCCCAGACCACGTGATCATGGGCGCATTTATCGACGGCAAGATCGCCGGGCAGGCCAACGAACCCCTCGACACCGTCCCTCACCCGGACACCTACGACCAGTACGAAGGACTCGAGGCGGAAAGACTGCCCGCCGAGGACTTTGAGGGTCTATGGGCCGAAGCGCGGGCGAAGTTCCCGGAGCTTTAGGCGAGAATCTAGAAGGGCGGGGCGTCCTCCACATAATCTTTGGCCGATTCTTTGAGTGTGTCTTTGTGCGCTTCCTTAGGTCGGAACGGGAACTCCCGGCCGAACTCTTTCTCCAAACCGGCGATGGCAGTGAGGCACTCGTCGAGGGTTGTGGTTCCGGCGTCGTAGTCGTCGATAAGCTTGTGCCCGAGCGCGAAAAAACGGGTCTTTTTTCGGTGCAACCGCAAGATGTCTTCTAGCGAGTGCTGCCACTTTGGGGCCGTTGGCGTGACTTGAGAGTGAATGAAGCCTTCGGGGTCGGTGCGCTGGTACGTCCCATCGGGGAAAAGCCAGACAAGCTCGCCGGTCACGGGATCGGGGATGTAATACGCCCTGCGGTCGGTTTTCATGTTGTGGTGGTGCGCGCAGAGGCTGAAAAGGTTCGATGCAGTGGTTTCCCCGCCTAAATCGAAGGGAACGCGGTGGTCGATCTGGCACTTCCAGGCCGACACCGTGCAACCGGGGAAGCGGCACGTGCCGTCGCGGCCGCGGACGTAGGCCTTGATGTCCTCCGGTGGGGAGTAGCTGTTCACGGTGCGGGTGGCGGCATCGTCGAGATTCACAACTTTGACCGAGTTCTTGTCGGCGCTAGACAGCATGTGGTTGAACATCTCTGTGCCGGGCGCTGTGGTCCAGCCGAATCCGGGGAAGTAGGCAGGGGCCGCCGAGTTCAACGAACCATCCTCGGTCAGGGGAGTGTACGCGTAGATCTTGGCCCCGGGAGCTGGGGTGATCTCGCCATTCAGGAGCTTGAGGGCCGCATCGGATTGGGTCAGGCCGTGGGCGCGGGCGGTCTCGTCGATAGATGCTTTGGTGGCGGCGATGGTCGCATTGTCGCCGACCATGGTGAGGCCCGCAGTGCCCGTGCCTGCCATCGCTTCTTGAAAAGAGATCTCGCATTCACCCGGCGGGGGAGGATCCTTCTTCTCGCGCTTTTCCCGCTTCTGCTCGTTGTATGCCACCTTGGAATCGAGCTCTGCGATGAATTCACGCAGACGCCGCGTGATAGTTGTACGAGTAGGGAGGGGCTGATTCATCCGTGCCGGGGTGAATAGGGTGACCAACAGCTCGTCGATAGTGGAATAGACCTCTTCCGTGGCGTTGATACCGAGCTCCGCTATGCGGACGGCAATCGCATCGAGACGATCAATGTCCAGCAGTTTGGTCTCCTTCTGGAGCGCGCGGAGGCGGGGCAGATCCCGCAAACTCATGTAACCCACCACGGCCCTCTCGGCCGGCGCCCGGCGCAGGCCCGTGTACGCGCACAGGCCCGCGATCTCCCGGTCGAAGTCCTTCGAACAGACCGGCCCCTCCTCACCGTCACTGGACGCGTACCTGCCGAACATCGCGTACTCGCCCTCCCGGAACTGCCTCCCCGCTGCGGCGAGTGGATCGCTCGGATTGTCGGTTGCAAAAAAGGCCGACTTCTTCTTGCGCTCCTTCGTCATTGTTCCCCCTTAGCAGTTGTGTTCGAATGCTATGCACACATCATTGCATATGGGGTGGACACTCACGCTTAACTTGCATGAACCATTAGCCTCTGTGTTCGAACGCTCACGCTAACGAGCAGGTCAGCTGGCTCAAAAAGTACATTCTTCGAACGGTGCCTTAACCGAAGACACCTGACGTGTAGGCAGCAACGGCGCCGCCGACCGCAGCCGTGATAACGCCAAGCGCGATCAACCAGTTCAGCGTGTTGCCCAGCTCGTAACCGCGAGCAGCGTCCCATTTCATAGAGCTGCCGAGCACGGCATTTGCGGAGTGGTTTTGCTCGAACTTGCCGGCGTTGGCGGCTTCGCGCTGCTGCCACTCCTGATCGTCGTTGATGTCCAGGCCGTAAATCGCCTCGATGAGGGGAGCGATGTGCCCCATGCGCACGGCCTCCTCCCATTTCTGCCGCAGTTCCTCGTCGGTCGCGGTGCTGGAGTTCTCCTGGATGTAGGACGGCGAGCTGAACTCCAACATCGGCTTGATGGAACTCGTGTCGTCAACGGGGCGGTTGACCTGGGCGTCGGCAGGCGTAGCAAGGCTAAGCGTGAGAGAGACGGCGGCGGCGGATGCGATAGCTGTGCGGAGGATGCGCTTCATACTGCGAAGCCTAAAACCCCACAGGCTTTTTAGCAGCGCATTAACGCGTTGTTCACCCGAGCACCAGGTTCAGCCGACCACCACATTCACCAGCAGCATGTACACGGCGGTGCCGGTGAGGATGGAGAGGCCGGCACTGCGTCGCCAAGCGTGGAGGGCAAGGGTGACCGCGCCCGCGAGGAGAGCAGGCACGAGCCCGCCGGGGGCATCCAGCGCGCTAGCCAGCGTGTACACGACAAGCACGGTCATGACGCCGACCGGCATCGTCGCACCGAGGAACTCAATCAGCGCGCTGCCCTTGAGCACGCGCAGAAACGCGAAGGGGAGCGCGCGCAGCAACACCGTCACCACTGCGACGGGCACCAGGACGGCTGCGACCATGGTGAGGGTCACGCCGTCGGGAAGCCCCAAAGAATCACCCATTATGTGTTCCCTCGCAGCTCAAGGCGCTTATCGACGCCCGGAAACCCGTACCGCAGCAACAGCACCACGAAGTAGGCTGACAACCCCGCCATGAGAATCGCCGACGGGGCGAGCACGGCCACGAGCACTGCGATCCCGGCGGCGGTCAGAGGCAGGGAGAAGTCGCGGTTGGATTGGAACGCCTCGTACGTCAACACGATGAACAGGGCGGTCAGGGCGAAGTCCATTCCCTGCACGCTGTCCGGAATGACCTGCCCGACGAGCGCGCCAATGATGCCGGGGATGACCCACATCGCTTGGCAGCAGGCTTGGATGGCCAGGACGTGCCGGCCGGTGAGTTCGGAGTGGGGGGTGGTGGAGGTGATGGCGTAGGACTCGTCGGTAAGCGAATAGGTGCTGTAGGCCTTGCCGGCGGGACTGTCGATGAGATGGCGGGGGAACGTGAGGCCGTAGAAAATGTGCCGGAAGTTCACCATGAAGCCGGTGACTGTGGCTGAGAGCGGCCCAACGCCACTGGCGACCATCTGCACGGCGAGAAATTCCATCGAGCCGGCGTAAATGACGATGGAGAAGATCGGCGTCCACCACCAGGCGAAACCGGCCTGTGTCATGACCAGGCCGAATGCGAGACCGAGCGGAATGAGCCCAAGGCCCACTACCCACAGATTGCGCATCTAGTTGTCTTCTGGGTTCGCGGGGAACGTGGAGAACAATGGCAGCGGCATCGGCTGGCGGCGCATGACATCGCTGTACAGGTCGGTGTTCGCGGGGGCGATGACGTCGCTCGGCAGGGCGGGCGCGACGTACCAGTCGCCGCGTTCGATCTCCTCGTCGAGCTGGCCGGGCTCCCACTCGGCGTAACCGGCGAAAAGGCGCATGCCCTCAAGCAAACCCTCGACGGTTTCCGGCTCTGTGCGCAGGTCAACGTGCACGAGGCGGTTGGCCAGGCGGGTGAACTCGGGGTGATCGTCGATCACCGTGCCGGACTTGGTCACGCCGACACCGATCGCCGCCTGCGGGCCGACGGGGCCGCCGATGTAGAGCGCCTGCGGATTGGCCACCTCGGGAAGCCATTCGGGCAGGACATTGTGGACGGCGACGTCGCTGCGCCGGTTGAGCACCGCGCCGAAGGAGTGGGTCGCGGTGTGCTCGATGACAAGGACGATGGAGCGGACGAATTCGTCGGAAAGCATGCCCGGCGCCGCGACCAGCAACATGCCCGGCCCCGGCTCTTCGCGCTCGAGGGCGGTGAACAATCTATCCGCGTAGAAAAACTCAGCCATTTTCTGCCTCCCACCACGCCTTGAGCTTTGCGACGGCCTCATCACGGCCCAGTTCACCGTGTTCCAAGCGGAGATCCTTCATGTATTTCCACGCCTTGCCCACCTGCGGGCCGGGTTCGAGGCCCAAGATCTCCATGATCTCATTACCGTCCAGGTCCGGGCGCACGCGGGCGAGATCCTCCTTGGCAGCAAGGTCCGCGATGCGCTCCTCCAGATGGTCGTAGGTGCGCTGGAGACGCGCCGCCTTCTTCGGGTTACGCGTCGTGCAGTCTGCGCGGACGAGCTTGTGCAGGCGGGGGAGGAGGTCTCCCGCATCGGTCACGTAGCGGCGCACGGCGGAGTCGGTCCACTGGCCCTCCCCGAAACCGTGGAAGCGCATGTGCAGGTAGACCAGCTGGCCCACGTCTTCGATCATGTGCTTCGGGTACTTCAGCTTGCGCATCCGCTTGCGCGTCAACTTCGCTCCGACGACCTCGTGGTGGTGGAAGGACACCCCGCCGCCCGGCTTCGCCTCGCGGGTGTCCGGCTTGCCGATGTCATGCATGAGCGCCGCCCAACGCAGCTTCAGGTCCGGTCCTTCTTCTTCAAGCTCGGTGGCCTGGCGCAGCACGGTCAGCGAGTGGGCATAGACGTCTTTGTGCTGCATGTGCTCGTCGCGCTCGAGCTTGAGCGCCGGGATCTCCGGCAGCACGTGGTCGGCCAGGCCCGTCTCCACGAGCAGGTCAATGCCCTCCCACGGCTGCACCCCGAGCATGAGCTTGTCCAGCTCCGCCTGCACGCGCTCGACGGTGATGCGGTTTATTTCCTGCGCCATGTCCGTCATCGCACGCTTCACTCGCTCTGAGACGTGGAACCCCAGCTGGGAGACGAACCGGGCCGCCCGGAGCATGCGCAGCGGGTCATCGCGGAAGCTGACCTCGGGCTCCTGCGGAGTGTCCAGGACGTGGTTCAGCAGGTCTTTCAGGCCGTCGACGGGATCGTGGAAATCCAGCGCGAGTGAATCCTCGCCCTCGGCGACAAGGAGCTCGATCGCCATTGCATTCACGCGGAAGTCGCGGCGCACCAGATCGTCGTCAATTGCGTCGCCGAAGGTGACTTCGGGGTTGCGTGTGACACCGTCATACAGATCAGCGCGGAAGGTGGTGATCTCCACCTGCTGGCCGTCCTTGACTGTCGACACGGTTCCGAATTCGATGCCGGTGTCCCACACGGCCTCGCCCCAGCCGCTCAAGATGGCTTCGATGATGTCGGGCCGTGCGGACGTCGTAAAGTCCAGGTCATTGCCGAGTCGGCCGAGCATCGCGTCGCGCACCGGGCCGCCGACCAAGTAAAAGGACTCGCCCCGGTCGTGGAATTCCCGCACCAGCGACGTGAGCAGGCCTTCAAGCTCGCGCACCGCTGTTTCCGCCCGGGCGAGCAGCCCGATGAAGGCTGTGGAATCGCCCTTCTCGGGAAAATTGAAAAGCCCGGCAGGGTCGGTGTGGTTCTCGCTCGCGGTCCTCGGGGTCACGGCCATAACCATACTTGGGGTGGTCTCAAGTTCCATATATAAGTCGTGGGCGGATACGATCTGATCTCATGGCTGACTCTCCGAATCCCCCGAAGCGCAGGCGGCGCCGGCGCGGGTCGAGTCATGCCCAAAAGGGGGAGCAGAAGCAATCCCAAAAACAACAACAAAAGCACCAGAAGCAACCCCCAAAATCCCAGAAACAACAGCCGAACAAGCGTCGCCGCAAGCAGCGCCCCCAGAACTACCGCAAGCCGCACACCAGCCAGTACACGACGGACCACAAGATGGAGACCCGGGACGAAACGTCCGCGGGCGGTTTGGTGGTCTCCGGCATGGCGGAAGCAGTGGCTGCGGACGGCAGTGTGGACCTGAGCAGGATCTATGTCGCGCTGATCGGGCGCCTTGACCGCCGCGGCCGCCTGCTGTGGTCGATGCCGAAGGGCCATGTGGAGCCCGGTGAGCACCAGTGGGACACGGCCCGCCGCGAGGTGTGGGAAGAAACCGGCATTTACGGCGAGCCCTTCGAGGACCTCGGCCTGATCGATTACTGGTTCGTGTCTGACGGCGTGCGCATTCACAAGACCGTGCACCATAACTTGTTGCGCTATGTCGACGGGGTGCTTAACGACGAAGACCCAGAAGTCACCGAAGTCGCCTGGGTCCCCGTCAGCGAGCTGATGGAGCACCTGGCGTATGCCGACGAACGCAAGCTGGCCCGCATCGCCTTCGACAAAATGCCAGCATTAGCGCGTGCCGAGAAACGTGCCGGAAGGATCACGCCGCGGTGATGAAGGCACGGATCTGCGCAGTCGTGGCAGCAGCAGTGGTGGCAGTCTGTGCTTCCCCCGCGCACGCCGACCTGCCGGTGCCGATGGATCCGCAAAACTCGGCCGTGGCCTCGCAGTGGGTCAATCCGCAGATTCGCGCGAGCGACGGCAGCGAGAACATCACGCTCTCGCTTGTCGACGCTCCCTCTACCGCCGATTCCGGCTCCACCGTCGACGCGATTGTGCGGGTGCGTAACGACGGCGATGAGCAGATGGACAACCTCACGGTGACTCCCCGGCGCGGACCTGTCTCCGGGTCTGTCTCCGATGCCCAGGTAGCAACGATTGCGGCGCCGGGGGAGTACACGGTCGCCGGTGACACGGTCGAGGTGCCGAACCTGTCCGCAGGGGAGGAAGCCGAAATCACCGTGCAGGTGGATGTCTCGGACCAACCGCTCGCGGCGACGTTCCCGATCATGGTCGTGCTGGAGCAGGAAGGCACCCACTTAGATAGCGAGCGCTGGCACATGGCCGTGCGGGGTGATCTGCCCGAGGAGCAGACTCCCGCGGGTGTCTCGGTGCTCTACCCGGTGAGCGCACCGGTGGACATTGTGCCGGGGGAGACCGGCGAAGCTCCGAACAGCCCGCCGTTGATTCTGGCCTCCGAGCAGCTCGCGGATCAGCTCGAACCTGGGGGGCGCCTGGATCAGTTGATCGAGACGTACGCGGAGACCACCGACGACACTGGCGTCGCTGACGCCACGTGTCTCGCTCTCGACCCCGCGCTGGTGGACACAGTGGACCGAATGGCGCAGGGGTACAAGGTCGACGACGATCGCCCATCCCCGGGCCGCCAACGCCAGCGCCTGCGCGATTCTTGGGGCCGTGAGGACGCGGCCTTCATGGATGCCGCGCCGGGCCGGGGCGCAGAGGATGCTGCTGCCTGGCTAGAGAAGGTCAAGGCCGCGAGCGCGTCTGGCTGCACGGTGGCACTGCCCTGGGCGAATGCTGACTTGAACGCCATCGCCCGCACCGGTGATAGGTGGCTCATGCGCGAGGCCCTCGAGCGCGGGCCCTTCACCTTGGGCCGCGTGCTGGGTACTCCCATCGTGCAGAACATAGTGGTGCCTGGCGCGGGCTACCTCACCCCGGAGTCTGCGCCGGCGATGGGCTGGGCGGACCACAGCAGGTCGACGGTGCCGCAGGTCGGCATGCAGAGCGCGTGGGAAAACGAGCAGGCTGAAACGCAAGACGGGCCCGGCGGCAAGATCGAGGGCGACCAGCAGACCACGCTGGACACCCCGACGTTGCCCAGCACTGAGGATGTCGCGGCGCCGGAACCGTCCCAGCCGGTGCGCGTGCTCGTGGCGGACAACACCGTGCCGGGGGAGCGCTTCGCCACCGCCACACCCGGTGTGGTGACGGTGGGCTTTGATGATGCGCTGGCCAGTACGCTTGCTGCGACCGGCAGCCACCCGGAGACCACCGGTTACTCCCAGGAGAAGCTGCGCTACGACTACTCGATGGATTCGGTGGCGGCGCGCGATCTCACTGCGGCATCGGCTATCGCGACGGCAGCGCGCACGGCGGGGGAGGAGCCGGTGCTCGTCAATCCGCCGGCGGCGTGGGATGCGTCGACAGCGCAGCAAGTCATGGGTACCGTGGGGGAGCTGATGAGCTCCCGCATAGCCGAGCCGATGCCACTCGAGGAGTACACGCGCCCTCCGGAGCAGATTGATCAGGCGGACCTGGAGGCACTCGGCACGCCGTACAACGACCCGACTGTGTACTCCGACACGGAGATCCTCAACGCGGGCCAGCAGGCGCGCTACATCGACGACCTCACATCCATCCTGGTCAATGACGGTGCCATCGCCCTGACCCGTTACGGCTACACGCTCCCGTTGCGGCTGGATCTGCTCGCCGCGCTGCCGGTCACGCACCGCCGCGCCTTGACCTTCTACACGGATGCGGAGCTGCGCACCCGCACGCGGCTGAATGGGGGGCGGGATGCGTTGGGGGCGATTAAAGCGTCGATAAGCTTGATCCCGCCAGGGAACGTGTACACGCGCACGTCCGAATCCTCGCCGCTGCTCATTGTTGCGGAGAACGGACTGCCGCTGCCTGTCGACGCGTCGATTCTTTATCAGGGGCCCCCCGACGCGAAGCTGAACACCCCCACGGAGTTCCGCATCCCGGCGCGCGGTTCGCTCACCCTCCAGATGACGGCGGACCTGCCGCAGAACAATAAGCGCACTGACCTGCAGCTGTACCTCTCCACGCCGGATAATCGGCCGATTTCTCAGCCGGTGAACATCGCTGTGCAGACGGCCGGCGGGGCGCTTGCCACCCGGATCCTCGTCGCCGGGCTGGCGGTGCTGTTCGCGTTGGCGGTTCTTTTCCAACTCGGGAAACGGCGGAGAGAGCACTAGGATTGAGACCCCTATGGAGAAAGCTGAAACTTCGGACCGCTCCGTCGTAAGGTCCACTGGCTCAATGGCAGTGGCGACGCTGTTGTCGCGCATCACCGGCTTCATCCGTACGGTGATGATCACATCGGCGCTCGGCGGCGCGGTGGCATCGGCATTCATCTCGGCGAACACGCTGCCGAACATGGTCACGGAGATCGTGCTCGGCTCGGTGCTCACCGCCCTGGTGGTGCCGGTGCTGGTGCGCGCGGAGAAAGAGGATCCGGACCACGGCGCCTCCTTCATCCGGCGGCTGTTCACGCTGACGTTCACGCTCGTGACTGTGGCCACGGTGATCACGCTCGTCGGTGCACCACTGCTGACACGGCTGATGCTCGATGGCGACGGCCAAGTCAACGTCGTTCAGGCCACCTCGTTTGCGTATCTGCTCTTGCCGCAGATCATGTTCTACGGCTTGTTCTCACTGTTCATGGCGGTGCTGAACACCAAGGAAGTGTTCCGCCCCGGCGCGTGGGCGCCGGTGGCGAACAACGTGGTGACCATCACGGTCATGGCGCTCTACATGCTGGTGCCGGGGTCCATTCACCCGGACGACCCGACACCTGTCACCGATCCGCACGTATTGTTGTTAGGCCTCGGCACCACGTTCGGCGTGGTGGTCCAGTGCCTGATTATGCTGCCGGCGCTCAGGCGCACCGGCGTCGACCTGCGGCTCGAGTGGGGCATCGACGACAGGTTGAAGCAGTTCGGCGGGATGGCGTTGGCCATCATCACCTACGTGGCCATTTCACAGGTCGGCTACATCATCAATAACCGCATCGCCTCGAGCGTCCACGAATCCGCGCCGATCATCTACGCGAACCACTGGCTGCTGCTCCAAGTGCCCTACGGCATCATCGGTGTGACGCTGCTGACGGCGATCATGCCGCGGCTGAGCCGCAACGCTGCCGACGGTGATGACAAGAGCGTGGTCCGCGACCTGACGCTCGGTACGAAGCTGACGTTCATCGCGGTCATCCCGATCATCATCTTCATGACGGCACTGGGCCCCGACATCGGTACCGCCCTGTTCCGTTACGGCAACTTCAGTTCCGAGGACGCCCGCACCCTGGGCCTGACGCTGAGTTTCTCCGCGTTCGCCCTCATCCCGTACGCGCTGGTGATGCTGCACCTGCGCGTCTTCTACGCCCGCGAGGAGGCGTGGACGCCGACCTTCATCATCGCCGGCATCACCTTCACCAAGGTGGTTCTGGCGTTGCTGGCTCCGTTCGCGGCGACGCGCCCCGATCAGGTGGTGGTGCTGCTCGGCGCCGCCAACGGCTTCGGCTTTGTCGCCGGCGCCGTGATCGGTTCTTTCCTGCTGCGCAGCAAGCTCGGCTCGCTGAGAACCGGGGAAGTCCTCAAGACTTCCGCGTGGGCGGTTCTTTCTGGTGTGGTGGGCGTTGGAGTAGTGTTCGCCATCCGCTGGCTGCTTCATCTGGTGTGGTCGGGGCGTTCCGCGGTCGCCATGCTGATAGAGATCGCCGTGCTCGGCGTCATCTTCGTCGCCGTCACCGCCGTGGTGCTGTCCTTCTCCAAACTGCCTGAGGTGGAGACAGTCATGCAGCGCTTCAAGCGCAGCACTCCGGTGGAGGAGTCCGCGCCGGCTCTATCCACCTTCATGCTGGAGGACACTTTCAATGCGTCCCCGGTCCCGCCGCCGATGTCCGCCGGTGTCGTCCGCGGGCCGCGCCTGATCCCGGGTGCCGCGGTGTCCGACGGGCGTTTCCGTCTGCTGAAGGACCACGGTGCCGCCACCGGCGCCCGCTTCTGGCAGGCCCGGGAGCAACGGACCGGCCGGATGGTGGCGCTGACGTTCGTGGACACGTGCGGTGCGGCACCGCTTGCTCCTGTCGCTCCGCGCCAGGCTGCTATCGACGCCGCCGGTGTCTCCCACCGCACCCACCGCCTGCGCGAACTCCAGCTGCCCGGTGTGGCACCGATCTTGGAGGCGATTCCGTACCGCATGGGCTGCCTTGTGGTCTCGGACTGGGTACCGGGGTCGTCCCTCAAGGCCGTCGCCGAGTCGGGCGCCCCGCTGCTCGAGCAGGCAGTCGACGACGCAATGGTGCCGCTGAATCAGTCCGTGGCCTTCGCGCACCAGCACGGCGTCCCCCTTGGCCTGGACAACCGCGACCGCATGCGCGTGACTGAAGACGGCGCCATCGTCCTAGCGTTCCCCGCCGTCCTGCCGGGCGCGGACCTTGATTCCGATAACGCCGCCCTGGGCTTCGCGGAGGACCTGCTGCACAACCTCTCTGGCGAGGGACCTGGCGAGACCGTGCAGGTGCCAGTGGAGCAAGAGATCGATACACCACCGGTGCGCGGTTTCGGCGAGCGCGGTCTCGGCGCATTCGGCATCACGGCTCTGGTGGCGGTAGCAATCAGCGCGGTCCTCATCGTCGCCCTGTTGACCACGTACATCCTCAGCCAGTTCCGCGACGAGCCGGACAACCCGGTGCGCGACGTGGCTACCGAGTCCGGCCCGGTAAGCCAGGCGCAGTCGCTTCCGGTTTTCATCGCCCCGCTGACGGTGGAGCCGGAGAATTTCGCCCCGCTTGTCGACGGCGACGGCGCCACCACCGCCACCGTCACCCCCGGACAGAAGTTCACGATCACCACGGATGGCCCCTTCATCGCCGATCAGCTGATCTTCCACACCGAGCCCGGCCCTGGGCTGGAGTACACCATCTACGGTCTTGCCGGAGGCAACCGCGAGGTTCTCGCAGAGGGCACGCTCACCAGTGGCCCGCAGCATACCGTCGACATCACCGACAACCCGACGCTCAACGGGCTGGAGATCGCCTTCACGGGTGCGGATGGCGCGGCGGTTGCGGTGCAGGAGGTCAGCGTCGTCGGCAAGCGTGCGTTGCACACTGGAGTGCGCAACAACTAAGTGCGTACAGGTGCGCGCGCGTGCCACAATCGGGGTGCAGCACAGGGGGATCAATCGGGGGGACACCATGCATGCACAGCACTACAGCGACAAAGCGCTGGTGGCGGCCTATCTTGCGGGGGATCAGCGCGCGTTCACGATGATCGTGCAGCGCCACCGCCGCCAGATGTGGGCGCTCGCGCTGCGCTACACCCGCAATGAGCATGACGCGCAGGATGTCATGCAGGACGCGCTGCTCAAAGCAGCAGTGAAGATGGAGACGTACCGCGGCGAATCGGGCCTGGGGACGTGGCTGTGCCGCCTCGTGCTCAACGCAGGCTACGACCATTGCAAGCGCGCGGACAACAAGCGCCGCCACGTGAGCATCGACGACGACGAGAAGATCAGCCCCGACACCAACCGGGCTCTGTCCCATGAACCGCTGACGCACCTCGACCGCAGGCTCGCGCTCATGCAGGTGCTGGGCAAGCTTCCTGCCGCGAACCGTTCTGCGCTGCTGCTTATCGACGTCGCAGGTCTGTCCATCAACCACGCCGCCCGCGAGCTCGGCGTGCGCCCCGGGACAGTGAAGTCCCGCAGGCACCGCGCCCGGGACATGCTGCTGCAGATGATCGATGAGGACGTGAATCTTGTTAGTTAGGATCACGTGACCTAAGCACTACACTGACAGCCATGACTGAGCCGCAGATCCCCAACATTCCCTCCGCCAACGCGCTTGGCGCGTTCGCTCCGGAGACCGCGACGACTGAGCCGATGCAGGAGGCCGCTGCCACGGCTGCCAACCCGGACGAGGTGCAGGAGGTCATTGTCATCGGATCCGGCCCGGCCGGGTACACCGCTGCGCTGTACACCGCCCGCGCCGACCTGAAACCGCTGGTCTTTGAAGGCTACGAGTTCGGCGGTGAGCTGATGAACACCACCGAGGTGGAGAACTACCCCGGTTTTGAAAACGGCATCATGGGCCCGGACCTGATGATGGAAATGCGTGCACAGGCAGAGCGCTTCGGCGCGGATCTGCGCGCTGAGATGGTTGACCGCGTCGAGCTGGACGGCGACATCAAGAAGGTCCACGTGGCCGATGAGGTCTACTCCGCCAAGGCCATCATCTTGGCCACCGGCGCGGCTCCGCGCCACCTGGGCATCCCGGGTGAGCAGGAGCTAACCGGCCGCGGCGTGTCCACGTGCGCGACGTGCGACGGCTTCTTCTTCAAGGACCAACACATTGCTGTCGTCGGCGGCGGCGACTCGGCAATGGAGGAGGCGACCTTCCTCACCCGATTCGGCTCGAAGGTGACTATCATTCACCGCCGCGAGGAGTTCCGCGCCTCCCAGATCATGCTTGACCGTGCGAAGGAGAATGAGAAGATCGATTTCCTCCTCAACTCCGTCGTGGAAGAGGTCATTGAGGACGGTGGCAAGGTCGCTGGCCTGCGCATCAAGGACACTGTCACTGGCGAGGAGTCCACGCTGGACGCCACCGCGATGTTCGTCGCCATCGGCCACGACCCGCGCTCCGGTTTCCTGAACGGCCAGGTGGACACCGACGAAGGCGGGTACGTCATCGTGGATCAACCGAGCACCAAGACGTCAGTGCCGGGCGTGTTCGCCGCCGGCGACCTGGTGGACAACTACTACCGTCAGGCCATCACCGCCGCCGGCTCCGGCTGCCGCGCGGCGATCGACGCCGAGCACTACTTGGAGGCCCACTCATGACAGCGATCAACGTCACACAATCGACGTTCAAGTCTGAGGTCGTCGAGTCTGACATCCCGGTCCTGGTGGACTTTTGGGCCGAATGGTGCGGCCCATGCAAGAAATTGTCCCCGCTTCTCGATGAGATCGCAGAAGAGATGGACGGGCAGATCAAGGTGGCCAAAGTCAACGTCGATCAGGAGCGTCTCCTGGGGGCGATGTTCCAGGTCATGTCCATCCCTAACGTCATGATCTTCTCCGGCGGCGAGAAGGTCGACGAGTTCGTCGGCCTGGTGCCCAAGCAAGAGATCGTGTCCCGGGTGCGCAACCACCTCTGAGCCATTCCGGACCAATAGCAGTACTATGAGACTGTCCATTTGGCCGACTGTCTGAAAGGTGAGAAGTGTTGCGTATTTATCGGGTGGGTGACTCCAGCGCGCGCGTCGCCGAAGTCCGCTCGACCCTCGCACGCTTGGGGCTGCTCCCCGGCTTTGAGGGTGACGTGGGCGAGTGGAATCGCCGCAGCTTCTCCCAGGCAGAGATGCTTTTCGACGATGAATTGGCCCAAACCCTCAAAGCCTTCCAGCAATCCCGCGGCATTTTGCCCTCCGGCGATATCGATGAGATCACGCTGCGGGAGCTGCGTCACGCCTCCTACACGCTGGGCGCGCGCGTCCTGTCGTACCAGCCGAGCCAGATCATGGTCGGCGACGATGTCGGCCAGCTGCAGAAGCAGCTGCAGGAGTTGGGCTTTTACTCGGGGCGTGTCGACGGTCACTTCGGCCCCGACACCCACGCCGCCCTGCAGGATTACCAGATCAACTACGGTATCCAGGACGACGGGATCTGCGGCCCGGAGACCATGCATGCGCTGAGCTTGCTCGGCCGCCGCATCACCGGCGGGTCCACCCAGGCCATCCGCGAGCGCGAGGTAGTCCGCCTGGCCGGCCCGCGTTTGGCGGGGAAGAGGGTGGTGATCGACCCGGATATTGACGTCGATAAGCATGCGGTCGTGCAGGGGCCCTACGGGGAGATCTCTGAAGAGGACATTCTCTGGGACTTGGCGTCGCGCGTGGAGGCGCGGATGATCGCTGCCGGCATGGAGACGATCATGTCGCGCCCGCGCGGGGACAACCCGTCGCCCAAAGCGCGCGCGGACCTGGCCAACAGTTTCGACGCTGACTTGGTGATTTCTCTGCAGCTGGACCGCTACCAGAACGAGAAGGCCAACGGTGTGGCCACGTTCTACTTCGGTTCGGAGCTGGGCGCGTCCTCAATGACGGGGGAGACCCTGTCTGGCTACATCCAGCGCGAGATTGTCGCCCGCACCCCGCTGGGCAACTGCTTCAACCACGGACGCACGTGGGAGCTGTTGCGCATGACGCAGATGCCGTCCGTCGCCGTGGTGGCGGGCTACCTGACCAACCCGCACGACGTGGCCGTTGTGACGGACCCGACGCAGCGCGACGCGATCGCCGAGGCCATTGTTGTCGCCGTGAAACGCCTGTACCTGCTGGAACAGGATACCCAGCCGACGGGCACGTTCACGTTCACCGAACTGCTGCGTCAGGAACGCGCGTGAGCATCCGCGACGAGGTCGAGGGTGTCTTCGATGATGTGATCGAGGATATCCATCCGGAGATTTTCAACGACCCCGATTTCCTGCCCCGGCACGACACCCCGGTACTGTATGTGCACGGCATTCACAGCCGGGCGTCGGCGTTTCGGCGCCAAGGGAAGTTCCTGCGCGATAACGGCTACTGGGTCTGGTCCTTTGACTACGGGAAGATGCGCCTGCCCGGGCTGTACGGAGTAGGCCCGTTCCTCGACCTCGTTGCGGAGCTGTCCGACAACATTGACACCGTCCTCGAGGCGACCGGGGCGAAGCAGGTGGATCTCATCGCGCACTCGCAGGGCGGCAACGTCGCGGCGCATTACGTGTCCAACAACCGGCACGAGGAGCACATCAAGGTCCGCCGCGTGGTCACCATGGGCACGCCCTTTTACGGCACGGACTTCAGCGGCTGGGTGCCGCGCGTGCCGTGGTGGATCATCAACCTGCTCGGCGGCCCGGGAGCGAAGGAGCAGCTGCAGGGCGTCAACGCTCCCGTGACGGACCAGCGGGTGGTGTACACCTCGCTGTACTCCAGGGCGGACACGTGGGCGACGCCGCACAGTTCGTCCTTCCTGACGTCCGACAACGGGGCGGACGTGGCCGTCAAAGCCATTCCCAGCGGCCCGAAGCACCCGCTCATGCCGCGGGATATGGAGATCGCGGAGCTGACTAAATGGGGGCTTGAGCGAGAAGCTCAGCAATCTCGGCCTCGCTAAGCAGCCCCTGTTCCGGCGGCAGCTCTAGGCGCAGACGTGGAATGACGGGGTGATCGGCAACGATCTTGAAGCCCGCCGACTCGAGCACCTCGACCGGCATCAAGCCGATCTGCTCCCCGTGCTCGACGATGGTTTTGCAAATCCCCGTCAGCTCGTGCGTGAAATCCGCCTTCACCCCGAATGCTTCGACTGCGGGGAGGCCGCGGGAAGTGAGGGCGACCACTGCGGCGTCGACAAGCACTGCCTCCCAACCGATGCCCGCGAAAGCTGCGTCGATATGCAAGCTGGTCAGGCAGTACGCGTCGGCGGAGACAGGCGCGGTGGGTAGGCGCACAGCCCCAGGAGCGGCCGAAGGCGGGCACATCAGCAAGGTGGCATGCGCCCGCTTATCGACGATCGAGAACCCGGCCGTTTTCTGCTCGTACACCAACGCGAGCAACCAGGCCGACTTGTCCATCTGGGAGTCGATGCCTTGGTAGTTCTCGCTGAGGGGGTCGAGTTCCCAGAACACGCTGCGCGCGGCCTGCGGGTGCAGGTTGCTCAGCGTGGACGAGGTGAGCGCGACAACGCTGGCCCGGGGCAGGCTCATGCGCCCTCGATGAGCCCCATGATGCGTTCGAAGTCGTCGCGGTCGCCGAATTCGACGACGATCTTGCCTTTGCGCTTGCCCATGGTGACGGAGACTTTGGTGTCCCATTCGTCAGCGAGGCGCTCGGCGGCCTGGGACAGGAACTCCGGCTGCGGTGCTGGCTCGCGCTTGGTCTTTTCGGGCATCGCGCCGTTCTTGTTCAACAGCGTGACGGCTTCCTCCGTGGCGCGCACAGACAGACCTTCGGCAACGATGCGGTCGGCGAGCTGCTCCTGAGCCTCCGGGCCCACCTTGACGCCCAGCAGTGCGCGGGCGTGGCCGGCGCTCAACACACCGGCGGCGACGCGGCGCTGCACCGGCACCGGCAGGTTGAGCAAACGGATCGAGTTGGTGATCACCGGGCGGGAGCGCCCGAGACGGTCGGCGAGCTGCTCCTGGGTGACACCGAACTCCTCGAGCAGCTGCTGGTAGGCAGCGGCCTCTTCGAGCGGGTTGAGCTGGACGCGGTGAATGTTCTCCAGCAGGGCGTCGCGCAGCATGTCTTCGTCGGAGGTGTCCCGCACGATCGCGGGAATGCGTTTCAGCCCCGCCTTGGAGCCAGCACGCCAGCGGCGCTCACCCATGATGAGCTCGAAGCCGTCCGCCGCCGGGCGGACCACAACCGGCTGCAGCAGGCCGAACTCCTTGATGGAGTGGACCAGCTCGGCGAGCTCATCCTCGTCGAAGACGCTGCGGGGCTGCTTGGCGTTGGGGAAGATGTCCCCGATAGGGATTTCTTGGTAGCTCGCACCGATCGAGTCTGCCACCGTCGCCGTCGGGGCGACCGGGGCGGGGATGCTCGGGGCCCCCTTGAGCCTCTTCGGGGCGTCTTTCTTGCCAATGATCACGTCGGCCGCGCCGTCACCCAGCGGACCCGTCTTCTGGTGGTGGTCCGCGTTAGACGGGATGAGCGCGGCCAAGCCTTTGCCCAGACCGCCTTTGTTGTTCTTCTTCGGTTGCTCCGCCATGGTTTAATCCTCTTCCTCGCCCGAATCACCAAGTTGTTCCGCAATCTCAGGGCTGACGCCGATCGGCCCGGTGCTCGAGTGCGGCTGGTAGTCGCCGCGGGTAGCCAGCTCCTTCGCCGCGTCGAAGTACGCCAGCGCGCCGGTCGAACCGGCATCGTAATCGATGACAGTTTGGCCGAAACCCGGCGCCTCCGACACCTTCACTGAACGCGGGATCACATTGCGCAGCACCACGTCGCCGAACTGGCCGCGAACCTCCTCGGCGACCTGCTCCGCGAGCTTCGTGCGGCCGTCGTACATCGTCAGCAGGACGGCCGAAATGTGCAGGTTCGGGTTCAGGGCCTGGCGGATCATCGCGATGTTGTTCAGCAGCTGGCCCACACCCTCGAGCGCGTAGTACTCGCACTGGATCGGAATGAGCACCTCATCCACCGCGTTCATCGCGTTAATCGTCAGTAGGCCCAACGATGGCGGGCAGTCCACGAAGACGTAGTCGAAGCCGTACTCTTCCAGGAACTCGCTGTGCAGCGCATCCGCGAGGCGGTATTCGCGGCGTACGACGCTGACCAGCTCGATCTCCGCACCGGCCAGGTCAATCGTCGCCGGGATGCACCACAGGTTCTGGTTATCGGTGGAGCGCTGCAGCGCTTCTGCCGCCGTCGCGTCGCCGATGAGGAGCTCATAGCTGGAGGTCTCCCCGTCGCGGTGTGCGGCACCGAGTGCTGTCGACGCATTGCCCTGGGGGTCCAAGTCCACGACCAGCACCTTGCGGCCCATCCGCGCAAGCGAAGCAGCCAGGTTCACGGACGTGGTGGTTTTACCCACACCGCCCTTCTGGTTAGCCACCGTGAACACGCGCGGCTTCTCCGGCTTGGGCACGGAGGTGCTGTTCGAGTTCATCTGCGCGGCGCGCTGGGCAGCGGCGCCGATCGGAGTGTCATCCCACATACTTGACAGAGTACTAAGCGGACCGGACAATGCGGATCATGGTTGTGGGTTGGTCCAAAACACCCTCACCAACAGTGAAAATATCGGCATCAACGCCGCCAGCTTTCGCGATCTGTTTCGCGTCGCGTTCCAGCTCTTCGCTTACCGACGCCCCCTTCATCGCCACCATCGCACCTCCCGGGCGCACCAACGGAAGCGACCAGGACGCCAATTTGCCCAGGGGGGCGACGGCGCGGGATGTCACAGCGTCGAAAAGCATCTTTTTCTGCTCTTCTGCACGACCACGAATAACGGTCACGTTGTCTAGCCCGAGTTCTTCAACGACTTCGCCGAGGTAGGTGGAGCGCTTGAGCAGCGGCTCGATGAGGGTGATGTCCAGGTCGGGGCGCGCAATGGCCAGCGGGATGCCCGGCAGGCCAGCGCCAGAACCGATGTCCGCGATGCGCTGGCCTTCCTTGAAGGCCTCGCCGATCACGGCGCAGTTGAAGATGTGCCGGTCCCACAGACGGGGAACTTCCTTCGGGCCGATGAAGCCGCGCTGCGCGGCAGTCGTGGCCAGCGAGTCGTGGTACGCCTGCGCCAACGGCAGACGGTCCCCGAAGATCTCCGCTGCGACGTCAGGCACCCTACTTCCCCTTCTTCTTTTTCTTCTTGCTCTTGTTGTTCTTGCTCAGCTCGTTCTGGATTTGCTGGCGGGTCTTCTGTTCCGGCTGCGGTTCCGATTGCTCTTCCGGCTCAGTCACACCTTCCGGGTGGTTCGTGTTCGCGTTGGTCCGGGCCTGGTTCTGTGCGTCCTTGGCGCGCTGCTTCTTGGAACGGTTATCCACCTTGCGTGCGCCAACCTGCGGGGCAGAAGCGCGGCGCGCTTCGCGCTTAGCCTCTTCCTCAGCGGCCTCTTCTTTGTCCATCTTGTCGAAGACGAGCTTGGTCTGCACCAGCGTCCACACGTTGTTGGACACCATGTAGGTCAGCAGACCGATGTGCCACAGGAAGCCGGTGAACAGCAGGGTTGCCGGGAGGAACCACAACATCATGCCGTTCATGGTCTTCATCTGCGTCTCCATCATCTCCGGAGACAGCGGGCCGTCCTGGGACGGCTTCTTGCCGCGCAGCTCATCCTCGGCCTTCTTCTTGGCCATGCGCTTGCGCTGACGGGACATGCTCAGACGGGCGTTGAGGTGGGTCATCACCACACAGATGAGCACCAGCGGCAGAGCCACCATGATGATGTTCATGCGGGTGAAGTCCACCGGGGCGAAGGCCGCGAACTGCTCCTCCGGCATGGACATGTAGGACGACAGCGGGATACCGAAGATGCGGGCGTCCAGGAAGGACTGCACGTCTTCGGGGGAGAAGATGTAGTTCGCTGTGTTGCGGTTCTGCTCGATGGACATGCCCAAACCGCCGGCGCCCGTACCGGTGCGGTTGAACGAGCGCAGCACGTGGAACAGACCAATGAACACCGGCAGCTGAACCAGCGGAACAATGCAGCTGGCCAGCGGGTTCATCTTGGCTTCTTTGTAGACCTTCTGGGTCTCCATCGCCATCTTCTGCTGGTCGTTCTTGTACTTCGCGCGGATCTCTTGCAGCTGCGGCTGCAGTTCCTGCATCTTCCGGCCGGCGCGCAGCTGGTTGACCATCGGCTTGACCAGGAAGATACGAATGGTGAACGTCAGGAAGACAATGGCCAGCAGCCACGAGGCGCCCGAATCCGGCGAGAAGATGTATCCGAAAATCTTGTGCCAGAACCACAGCACCGCTGAGATAGGCCAATAAATGAAATTCAGCACAGGTCCAACTAACTCCTGGATCTCAAAAAACTACGTCAGCGGTACGGGGTCGTATCCGCCCGGGTGCCACGGCCCGCACTTGCACACACGGGCAACGGCCAGCAAACTCCCTCTGCCTGCTCCATGCCGCGACACCGCCTCTAAGGCGTAGGCGCTGCACGTCGGCTCGAAGCGGCACGTCGAAACCATCTTAAGGGGAGAAACCCACTTTTGGTAAAGCCGCACCGCGCCCACGAGTGCGGAACCCACAGGTCCGCGGGGGGCCGGAATGGCTTCGCCATCGGTGTTGTAGTAGCTCACGTCAGGCGCCCCCGCTTAGATTTCTTGTGCGCGCGGGGGAGGGCGGAGGAGACGTCGTCAAGCAACTGCTTGCTCGTAGCCTCCGCTGCTGGCGGCAGGGCGCGCACCACAATGTCCACCTCGCGCGGGAGCTCACTGATGAACCCCGCCAGCACGTGGCGCAGACGCCGCGAAACGCTATGGCGCGTGACCGCGTTGCCCACTTGTTTAGAAACAACTAACCCGAACCGCGGCCCGCCAGTGATGACAGGATCGGTTCGGGTGTAGTAGTGCACCACCACGGTGCGGGTACCAGCGCGCCCGCCTTTGCGCATGACCGTGCGGAAGTCCGCCGATGATGCGAGTTTGTGGGCGCGCGGGAGCACGGTTTACGCGCTGAGCTTGGAACGGCCCTTCTTGCGGCGTGCGGAAACGATGGCGCGGCCGGCGCGGGTGTTCATTCGGGTACGGAAGCCGTGCTTGCGTGCACGACGACGGTTGTTGGGCTGGAAAGTCCGCTTAGGCACGGGTTTACTCCTTGACGTTGCGGCCGCGGGCCCACCGGGGAAGAAGCGGCCAAAGATGGAACTTCAGTGAGAGCGTGCGCTTGAAACCCGGTGATGGAAGCGCAGTGGTCCTCTCACGCACATCCGTCGGGCAACGCCCTGGATGCGACAGACCTAAACAGGATACGGCAGCTTGTCGGCGTGACACAAATCGCTGTTGTCACAGGTAGCTCCCAGCAAAGCCCCGTTTTCAGCGGGGGTGGCGCTTCCCGCTTCAAGCTACCCCCGAAATAACACGGGTGTAGTTATCCACAGGGGAGCTGGCGACACGCCGACGCTTACTGCGGAAGAGGAGAAGCGAACGTAACGCTGCGCCCCGGATCGCCCGATGTAGAAAGTAAACGATTGGGCCATTTGTAGACATCGGGGCTGAACGGAGGGTAAACAGTTCTATCGCCACAACTTCATTGAACAGGAAGCTTCTCCCTGTGGATAAATCTCAAGGAAACCTTAAGGTTCAACGCGGTAACTTATGTTTCTGGCAGGTCAAACCGTATTTCTCTTAGGAAAGTGAATTCCACAGTGAGGAGCCTAACTTGTGGATAAGCTCCCTGGGGGCAAATCCCACACCTGTGGATAACGTTGTGGAGTACGAGGTAGAAGCGATGTTCATATCTGAACGGGATGTGAATGGGCCAGTGGATGATATGCAGTCCAATCATCCATCATCATTCATTGGCTGAGGCATATTTAAGGGAGAAGTAGGCGAGCATGGCATTCGATCAGCAGGCGCTCGATGCGCTGTGGCAAGACGTTGTCACCGAACTTCTCAACCTTTCAGAGCGACCCAACTCACCCGTGCCCACATTCACGCCGGGCGATCGCGCGTATCTGCGCCTCGTGCGCCCCGTGATGCTCGTGGAGGGTTATTGCATCCTCTCCGTCCCGCACTCCGCAGCGAAAAACGTGGTGGAAAATCAGCTTGGCCCTTATATTGTCGAGATTCTGACGCACCACCTGAACCGTCCGTGCAATATTGCCGTCTCCGTGGACGCAGCGGCTCCAGAGCCTGCGCCCGAGCCTGAACCGCCTGTGCAGCACACGGCACCGAACCCGACGCCGTGGTTCCCGACCTATTCTGAGCAGGCACGACAGTTCCCAGCTCCGATAGCAGGGGAGCAGTTGCCGATGGGCCTGGACGAGCTGGCACGCATCCACGCGCAGCAGCAAGAACAGCACGCCATTGAAGAATCGGCGCGCCAGCAAGCTGCGCACCCGGTCGTGGAAGTTCCGCAGCGCATTCAGCGCGAGAAACCCGCGCACGATCCGAACCGCGAGACATCGCTGAACCCGAAGTACACCTTTGAAAACTTCGTCATCGGTTCTTCCAACCGTTTCGCCAACGGCGCCGCTGTCGCCGTCGCCGAGAATCCGGCCCGTGCCTACAACCCGCTGTTCATCTGGGGCGGTTCCGGCCTGGGCAAGACGCACCTGCTGCACGCCGCCGGAAACTATTCGCGCGTGCTGCAACCTGACTTGCGCATTAAATACGTCTCATCGGAAGAGTTCACCAACGACTACATCAACTCTGTCCGCGATGACCGCCAAGAATCCTTCAAGCGCCGGTACCGCGATCTGGACATCCTCATGGTCGATGACATTCAATTCTTGGAAGGTAAGGAAGGTACTCAGGAAGAGTTCTTCCACACCTTCAATGCGCTGCACCAAGCGAACAAGCAGATCATTTTGTCGTCTGACCGTCCGCCGAAGCAGTTGACCACGCTGGAAGACCGTTTGCGCACGCGCTTTGAGGGCGGTCTGATTACAGATGTCCAGCCACCGGACCTGGAAACGCGCATTGCCATTCTGATGAAGAAGGCAGCTGCCGACGGCACCCAGGTCGACGATGAAGTACTGGAGCTCATCGCGTCGAAGTTCGAGTCGTCGATCCGCGAGCTCGAAGGTGCGCTGATTAGGGTGTCGGCGTACTCCTCACTGATCAAGGAGCCGATCACGCTCGACGTTGCCCAGATCGCCCTGCGTGACATCCTCCCGGATGAAGGCGACATCAAGATCACTGCCACCACCATCAAAGAGGTGGCCGCGGAGTACTTCCGTGTGTCCTTGGACAAGCTCACCGGCGCCGGCAAAACTCGCACAGTCGCGCATGCCCGCCAGCTAGCTATGTATCTGTGCCGAGAGCTGACTGATTTGTCACTACCGAAGATCGGCCAAGAGTTCGGCGGCAAGGACCACACGACAGTGATGTACGCCGACCGGAAGATCCGCAAAGAAATGACGGAGAACCGCGAGACGTACGACGAAATCCAGGAGCTCACGCAGATCATCAAGACGCGAGTCCGCTCACAATAAACTTTCCACACAGTTTTCCACCCCAGTTTGCGCCCGCAAGCTGGGGTTTTTCTTTTATCCACAGAGTTATTCACAGCTGTGTAATTCCATGGGTGTAATTAGCCCGGGCGCCCGTGTGATGTTGGTCTCCAATGCTCAATTCACAGGCCTCGACCGAATCACACGCCCCGGTGGATAACGTGTGGGATATCAGGGGACAAGCGGTGGAAAACGTGTAGCTCGCTGTGCACACAAAAAGCGGCCGACCTTTTGTCCACAAGGAATCAGGGTTTCCCACACGAATTCCACACCCGTCACCCACACGCAGATTCGGCCGACATTCTTGGCATTTGCCCGTTCATCCACAGACTGCACAACACTTACTGTTCTTCCCGGGTTTTTTCTTAGTACTTAAACCAAGAGAAAGAAAGGGTGTGCACAACGCCCGCCGCCGCCCCGCACGACCTGCTTTCACGAATCACAAAAGCCCGTGCCCTTTTTGTTGCAGCGGGCAGGTCAGTCGGTAGGCTGAATGACCAGTTGGCACTCAAGGCCTTAACGTGGCCCGAACGCAGCAGCAACAAGGAGCAGGCAAGCATGGACACCCAGGCAGACGTGAACGTGTCATTCCGCGTCCACAAAGATGACCTCTCGGATGCGGTGGCATGGGTCGCACGCAACCTGCCCACGAAGAACACCCAGCCTGTGCTGCGCGCTGTGGTGATCACCGCGGACGACAACGGTTTGGAATTCGCCGGCTTCGACTACGAGGTCTCCACTCGCGTGCGCATCGCCGCAGAGGTGGACCAGCCGGGCCGCGTTGCTGTCGCCGGAAAGCTCATGGCCGACATCGTCTCCAACATGCCGGCGAAGCCGATCGATGTCTCCGTTGCCGACAACCAGCGTCTTCTCCTCCAGGGCGGTTCCGCCCGCTTCGAGCTGCCGCTGATGCCTCTCGACGACTACCCGCAGTTGCCGGTCCTGCCGGAGGTCACCGGAACCTTGGACACCACGACCTTCGTCGACGCCATCACCCAGGTCGCTTCTGCTGCCGGCCGCGATGACACGCTGCCGATGCTCACCGGTGTGCACATGGAAGTCTCGGGCAACCGCGTGCAGCTGGCCGCCACCGACCGTTTCCGTCTGGCTCTGCGCTCCCTCGAGTGGGAACCGAAGGCCCCGGACGTCGAGGCGAAGCTGCTCATCCCGGCCAAAACCCTGCTGGACAACGCGCGCACCCTGGACACTCACCTGGAAGAACCGGTTGAGATCGCAGTCGGCTCCGGCGACAACGTCGGCGGTGACGGCCTGTTCGGCCTGCACTCCGGCAACCGCGAGACGACCACGCGCATGCTCGACGCCGAGTTCCCGAATATTCAGCCGCTGCTGCCGAAAACCCACACTTCGATGGCCAGCGTCGAGATCGCCCCGTTGATGGAAGCGATCCGCCGCGTCAGCCTGGTTGCCGACCGCAACGCTCAGCTGCGCATGCACTTCCAGCCGGGCGAGGTCACGTTGTTTGCCTCGGGTGCTGAGTCCGGCGAGGCGAGCGAGAGCCTGCAGTGCGCGTTCACGGGAGCAGACGAATTGCTCATCGCGTTCAACTCGGGCTACCTGCGCGACGGGCTGAACGTCATCCACACCGACCGCGTCGTCTTCGGGTTCACGGAAGCCTCCCGCCCGGCGATCATGGTCCCGGAGCCGGACGAGCTGCCGGAAGCTGCCGCGGACGGGTCGTTTGAGACCCCGGCGACGAACTTCACGTACCTGCTCATGCCGGTCCGCCTGCCGGGTTAAACCAGGTCCATTACCCGTGTATCTCCGTGAGCTGGACCTGCGGGATTTCCGGTCCTGGCCTGAGCTGAACTTGGCGCTCGAGCCTGGAGTCACGGTTTTTTCCGGCCGCAACGGCCACGGCAAAACCAACATCGTCGAAGCCGCGATCTACACCGCGACGCTGGCCAGCCACCGCGTGTCCCAGGACCAGCCGCTCATCCGCACCGGCGCCAACAATGCGCGTATCTCAGCGACGACGGTCAACGCCGGCCGCGAATTGACCACCCATCTGCTCATCAAAGTGCGCGAGCAGAACCAGGCGCAGATCAACCGCACGCGCCTGAAGTCCCCGCGTGAGATGCTCGGCGTTCTGCGTACCGTCGTCTTCGCGCCGGAGGACCTCGCGCTAGTCACCGGCGAGCCGGCAGAGCGCCGCCGTTTCCTGGACACGTTGGCCAGCATCCGCACTCCGCGTTTCGGCGGGGCGAAGGCCGACTACGACAAGGTCCTGCGCCAGCGCAACGCGCTTTTGCGTTCGTCCAACATGGCGCTGCGCCGCGGCTACAACGACGACTCGGGCGCGGCCGCGCTGAGCACCCTCGACGCGTGGGACGCCCAGTTGGCAGCTTTCGGCGCGCAGGTTGTCGCAGGCAGACGCATGCTTATCGACGTCTTAAGCGACCCCGTCCACAACTCCTATTCCTCCGTCGCACCCGAATCCCGGCCGGCCGCCATCGAGTATTCGTCGACGTTGGACAAGGCCGTCGCGGAGTTGGCGGGTGAACCTTCGAACGACCCGGCGATCTTGGAAGCGGCGTTTCTGCAGGAACTCGCCCGGCGGCGCCGCGATGAGATCGACCGCGGGACCACGCTCGTCGGCCCGCACCGCGACGACCTGTTGCTCACCCTCGGTGACCAGCCGGCGAAAGGTTACGCCTCCCACGGCGAGACCTGGTCGTTTGCGCTCGCGCTGCACCTGGCCGAGTACGCGTTGCTGTCTGAAGACGGCGTGGATCCCGTGCTCATCCTCGACGACGTTTTCGCTGAGCTGGACGCGAAGCGCCGTGAACGGTTGGTGGCTGTCGCACAGCAAGCGGAGCAAGTGCTCATTACCGCTGCGGTCGGCGATGACCTGCCCGACAATCTCGACGAGCACGTCGCCGCCCGCTACTCCGTGGTGATGGAGGACGGGCTCTCGCGGTTGGAGGAGCCGTGACCGGGAACGAAGAACCCGTCGACTTGGTCACTGCGACGTTCCAGAACCTGCGCGCCACCGCCAAGCGCCGCAACGGAAAGGTCCCCAATCTGGCGAAGGCGCAGAAGGTGGTGCCGACGCGCTCGCTCGGCAAGGGTGACGGTCCCACACCTGTCGTCCCCGGGTTGGACCTGACTCCGGATGCCACAAAACCGCGGAGTTTTCGCGCCCGGCCCACCGGTGCGGATGGTCGGGCGCTGCCGCGGTCGTATGAGGTGTCGGGGTTCGCGTCGTTAGTAAAAAAGGAGATTCAGCAGCGCGACTGGACGGAATCCATCGCGCACGGCTGGGTGATGGGCAATTGGGAGGAGCTCGTCGGCGCGAAGATCGCGCAGCACACCGAGGTCACGATGATCAAAGATGGCGAGGTCTTTGTGGCGTGCGACCAGACGGCTTGGGCGACGAACCTGAAGTACATGCAGTCGACGGTCCTGGCCAAGATCGCGGAGAAGATCGGGCCGGGTGTGGTGACCAAGCTGCACGTTTTCCCGCCGAAGACGAAGAACTGGCGCTACGGGCCGCTGCATGTCAAGGGCCGCGGTCCAAGAGATACCTATGGATAAGTGTGAACGATTCGGTGCCCCGTTCTTCGCCACCTGGGGTTTCTCCGACGCATTCCCTCTGGGAGGTTGAATCGTTCACACGCTGCCCGGATCAGCCCCACACGCTCGGCCGCTACCAGGAATGTCTGCAGCGGCATGTAAAATAACCACGGTTAAGCAAGCTTTTTCCAAGGAGAGTCGTTCACGTGGCTGAGCAACAACCGAACTACGACGCGTCATCGATCACCATCCTCGAGGGGTTGGAGGCCGTCCGTAAGCGTCCCGGTATGTACATCGGTTCCACCGGCAGCCGCGGCCTGCACCACCTCGTGTGGGAGGTCGTGGACAACTCCGTCGATGAGGCGATGGCTGGGTACGCGGACAAGGTCGAGGTCACGCTGCTTGCCGACGGCGGAGTTCAGGTTGTCGACAACGGCCGCGGCATCCCCGTGGAAATGCACCCGTCGGGCGCGCCGACAGTCCAGGTGGTCATGACCCAGCTGCACGCCGGCGGTAAGTTCGACTCCGAGTCCTATGCCGTGTCCGGTGGTCTCCACGGTGTGGGTATCTCCGTGGTGAATGCGCTGTCCACTCGCGTTGAGGCGGACATCAAGCGCGATGGCAAGCACTGGTACCAGAACTTCACCAACGCGATCCCGGAGGAACTGGTCGAGGGCGACAACGCCCGCGGCACTGGGACCTCGATCCGATTCTGGCCGGACGCAGAAATCTTCGAGACTGTCGAGTTCGACTACGACATCATTGCCCGCCGCCTGCAGGAAATGGCCTTCCTGAACAAGGGCCTGACCATCACCCTCAAGGACGAGCGCGTCTCCGATGAAGAGCTTGAGCTGGAGGCGATCGCCGAAGAAGGCGATACGGCTCAGGTTGTGGAGGGGGATTCGTTTGCGGATGAGGATGTCGTCGATAAGCAAGAAGACGGCGACGTCGCACCGACCTCGAAGAAGAAGCGCGAGAAGAAGGTCACCTACCACTACCCGAACGGGCTGGTGGATTACGTGAACTACCTCAACCGCACGAAGACGGCGATCCATCCGACCATCGTCGGCTTTGAAGCGAAGGGTACTGACCACGAGCTTGAGATTGCGATGCAGTGGAACGGCGGCTTCAAGGAGTCTGTCCACACCTTTGCCAACACGATCAACACGCACGAGGGCGGCACCCATGAAGAGGGCTTCCGCGCAGCGCTGACCTCGCTGATGAACCGCTACGCGCGCGAGCACAAGCTGATCAAGGACAAGGACCCGAACCTCACTGGTGATGACTGCCGTGAGGGTCTGGCCGCCGTGATCTCTGTGCGCGTGGGCGACCCGCAGTTCGAGGGCCAGACCAAGACCAAGCTGGGCAACTCCGAAATCAAGGGCTTTGTGCAGCGTGCGGTCAACGAGCACCTCAACGACTGGTTCGACGCGAACCCGGCGGAGGCCAAGGTCATCATCAAGAAGGCCGTGTCCTCCTCTCAGGCTCGTGAGGCTGCGCGCAAGGCGCGTGAGTCAGTGCGCCGCAAGTCTGCGACGGATCTGGGCGGGCTGCCCGGCAAGCTCGCCGACTGCCGCTCCAAGGATCCGGTAGCGTCCGAGCTGTTCATCGTGGAGGGCGACTCCGCGGGCGGTTCGGCCAAGCAGGGCCGCGACTCGATGTACCAGGCCATTCTCCCTCTGCGCGGCAAGATTCTGAATGTGGAGAAGGCGCGCCTTGACCGCGTGCTGAGCAACAATGAGGTCCAGGCGATCATCACGGCGCTGGGCACGGGCATCAACGACGAATTCGACATCTCCAAGCTGCGCTACCACAAGATCGTGCTCATGGCCGACGCCGATGTGGACGGCCAGCACATTGCGACGTTGCTGCTCACGCTGCTCTACCGCCTCATGCCGGAGCTCATCGGCGATGGCCACGTGTTTTTGGCCAACCCGCCGCTGTACAAGCTGAAGTGGCATAAGGGCGAGCCGGGTTACGCCTACTCCGATGCGGAGCGCGACGCTGAGCTGGAAGAGGGCCTCAACGAGGGCCGCAAGATCAACACCGACGACGGTATTCAGCGCTACAAGGGTCTCGGCGAGATGAACCCGGGCGAGCTGTGGGAGACCACCCTCGATCCGGAGAACCGCATCTTGCGCCGCGTCGAGCTTGAGGATGCCCAGCGCGCCGACGAACTCTTCTCTATCCTCATGGGCGATGATGTCGCTGCCCGCCGGTCCTTCATTACCCGCAAGGCGAAGGACGTGCGCTTTCTCGACGTTTAGGAGGTTTTCCCCTCAAACTTGGGCGCTCTCCCCGCCAGTGCTGGCACAATAGCCTGCATGACGTCCGTGGATGAGCATTACACCTTGTCGTACCTGCCGGATCACTCTGTGAGCACGGTTTATTGTTTCGAGCCGAAAGAGCCGCGCGCCGGCGCGCCGCTGGTGATGATGTGGCCCGGGTTCGGCATGGGTGCGCGGTATTACCGTCCGTTGGCGAAGGAACTGGCGTCGCGCGGGTACTACGTGGCTATCGGTGAGTTGCGCGGCCAGGGCACGAACACCACGAAAGCGATGCCGGATAACCAGTGGGGCTACCACAACTTGGCATCGGAGGATTACCCGGAGGGCATCAAGGCGGCGAAGAAGGAGCTCTCGCTTCAGCCCAACCATCCCACTTATTTGCTGACACACTCCATGGGCGGCCAGGTGGGCTCGATGTTCCTGGCACGGCCGGAGGCTAAAGAGCTCAACGTCCAGGGTCTGATGGGAGTCGGTTCCGGCAGCCCCTACCACCGCGGTTTCACCGGGAAGGACCACGTGCGCGCTCTGCTTGGCGGGCAGATGATGGGCCAGGTGGCCAAGCTGCGCGGCGTGTGGCCGGGCGGCGCATTGGACATCGCCGGTTACGGCCGCCAGTCCGGCCGGCACGTCTACGAGTGGTCGCGCTTCAGCCGCATGAACACCATCGCAGATCTCCAGGGCCAGGACATCAACTACGCCGAGGAGATCAAGAACGTCCGCGTTCCGGTGCTGCTGACCCGGTTTGCGAACGATTCCGAGTGCACCCTTGAATCCTGCGAGTACCTTCTCGAGCACCTAGAGAAAGCGCCACGCAAGGCCGAGGAGCTTCCCGGCCGACTGGGCCACAACCGCTGGGCTCGTGAGCCGGGAATCGTGGCGGACCGTTTCGAGGAGTTCGTCGCGCAGCAAATCTAGTCCCACGAAACCCCGTCGCTGAAGGCAGTTACCGTCCCGATACCGCCTGAGGTTTTAGCCGAAAAACTGGTGAATGCTTAAGCCCGTTCTAAGCTTCACCCGGTTCCGTAGCGTCACCTGTTTATACACGTAAACCGAGCTAGTAGTTACGTACCGATTGTGCAAAAGTATCGTCTGGATCCTCCGGTTCCTCAGGTTCTTCCGACCGGGGCAGCTCCGGTTCCAGCGCGGGCACGATCCCTGCGCCGGAGGCTGAGCCAGCAGCGCCCGGCTCCGAGTAACCGAAGATAACGCTAAGGCGGTCACCCTTTTCGGTGGCCGCCTTTCGCCTTCCCTGGGGATGTTTTCAACGATTCTCCCTCGGCGGTCACTCCCGGCTGGTATAAAAAGAGACACGTGACACGGGGTGCCCTCTGGGGGCTGAGATAAGACCCGTTGAACCTGATCCAGTTTGGACTGGCGGAGGGATTGTCACGGGGACGCTCCTGCGCACCAGTGCGCGTGCACCCGTGGGCCTTTCGCCAGGAGGAAAGAAAGGCCCGAGGACAATGAAGATCTCCAAAAAGCTCGCAGTGTTCATGGCTGCGTTGGCGGGAGTGTTCATGCTCACCGCATGCGCGGACAGTGCAGACCAGGCAGGCGGTGGTGCCGGCGGCGCTGGCGGCGACAAGATCCGCATCGCGCTGGACTGGACGCCGAACACGAACCACACTGGCCTGTACGTGGCCATCAACAAGGGCTACTTCAAAGACGCCGGTTTGGATGTGGAGGTTCTGCCGTACAACGACTCCAACCCGGATCTCATGGTCGATGCCGGGCAGGCGGAGTTCGGCGTGAGCTTCCAGGACACCGCTACGATCACTATGGCTGCTGGGGCAGACGTGCGCTCGGTCCTCGCGGTCCAGCAGACCTGGTCCACTGAGGTCTCCGTTTTGGCGGACCGCGACGAGATCAAGAGCCCGGCTGACCTGGACGGCCTGACCTACGGCGGCTTCGCTAACCCGTCGGAGGAAGCCACCATGCGCGGCGTCATCCAGGCCGCCGGCGGCAAGGGCGACATCGAGACCGTCACCCTGGGCACCAGCGCGTATGAGGCGCTGTACAACGGCGACGTGGACTTTACCGTCCCCTTCGTCGCCTGGGAGGGCATTGAGGCCGCAGATCGCGGCGTCGAGCTGAAGAACTTCGCCTACACCGACTACGGCTTCCCGGACTGCTACAACGTGATCATCCTGGGCAACGGCACCTGGCTGGAGAAGAACCCGGAGCAGGCGAAGAAGTTCGTCCAGGCACTCCAGCGCGGCTACCAAGACTCGGTCGATGACCCGGATGCTGCAGCCCAGATCCTGCACGAGGAGAACTCGGACCTGCTGACGGACGTGGACTTCCTCAAGCGCAGCCAGCGCATGCTCGCCGAGAAGTACATGCTCGATGAGGGCGGCAAGTTCGGCCGCCAAACCGAGGAGCACTGGGCTGAGCTGGGCACGTTCCTGGGGGAGCAGGGCCTGCTTGTGGATGCCAACAACAAGCCGCTGACCGAGGACCCGGACTGGTCGACCTACTTCACCAATGAATACCTCGCGGATTAGCGTCGTCACGCCGGTCGTCTTCCTCACCGCCCTCATTGCGGTGTGGGAGGCTGCCGTGCGCCTGACCGGGGTCCGCCCGCAGATCCTCCCGGCGCCCAGCCGGGTGGTCACCGCCGGGTGGGAGCAGCGCGAGGTCATTGCCGGCCACGCCGCGTCCACGCTGGGCGTCACGCTCGCTGGCTTCGCGCTGTCTATGGTGTGCGCGTGGTTCATTGCCATCGCGGTGGACTTCTCGCCCACACTCAAGCGCGGCCTCATCCCGCTGCTGGTGGCCTCGCAGACAATCCCCGTGATCGCCATCGCTCCGCTGATGATCATTTGGTTCGGCTTCGGCATGCTGCCGAAGATGCTCGTGGTCGCTCTGGTCACGTTCTTCCCGGTGGCCATCGGGCTGATCGAGGGTTTTGACCGCACTGACCGCGAAGCGTCGAACCTGTTGCGTTCCATGGGGGCCAGCCGCTGGCAGGAATTCAGTTTGGTGAGGTTGCCGTCGGCTCTCCCGTCGTTCTTCACGTCCTTACGCATTGGCATCACCTACGCCGTGACGGGCGCGATTTTCGCTGAGTACGTTGGTGCGCGCCAGGGCTTGGGCATTTACATGAGCGTGCAGAAGAACGCGTTCCGGACGGACCTCGTGCTCGCGGCGGTGGCCGTGACGGCGGTGCTCAGCATCGCGCTGTACCTTTCCACGTACCTCATTGAGCGTGCCGTCATTCCGTGGCACGCGGCCGAAAGGAGGGCGCGCCGTGGCTGAAACACCCCGCCTCTCACTCCAGTCCGTCAGCCGCACATTCGGGGCGTTGCACGTGCTTGACGGTGTCTCCTTCGACGTCGCGCCGGGGGAGTTCGTCTCCCTCGTCGGGCCATCGGGCGCGGGCAAATCAACGCTGTTCAACATCATCGCAGGCCTCGACGCGCCCGGCGCAGGCACAGTGCTTTTCGACGGCACCCCCGCCGCCGGCCGCCGCGACCTCACCGCCTACATGCCCCAAAAGGACTTGCTCTTCCCATGGCGCAGCATCTTGGCGAACGCGGCACTCGGGTTGGAAGTCCAAGGCGTGCCGCGGAAGGAAGCGCGCGCCCGGGCCCGCGCATGGTTCCCCCGCTTCGGCCTGGACGGTTTCGAGGACTCGCTGCCGTTCGAGCTGTCCGGCGGCATGCGCCAACGTGCCGCGCTGCTGCGCACGGTGGTGCAGGAGCGCAGCACCCTGCTTCTTGATGAGCCGTTCGGCGCCCTCGACTACCTCACCCGTCAAGAACTCCAAACGTGGATGCAGCAGGTGTGGGCCGACAACTCGTGGACGGCGCTGCTGATCACCCACGACGTGCGCGAGGCCGTCATGCTGTCTGACCGCGTGGTCGTGTTCAGCCCGCGGCCGGCCACGGTGCGCGAGATCGTGGAGATCGACTTGCCTCGCCCCCGCGGGATCGATGTGCTCGCATCCCCGGAGTTCGGTGAATACGAACGGCAGATCCTGTCGCTGCTTTAACTTTCTTTGATTCCGTGGGCTGACCCCACGGAATCGAGCGCCTGCTGCCAGAAGTCGCGCTCGAGGCGGGACGCCGTGCGGAAAATGTCCAGCAGGCGCTCAAACCGCGGTGTGCCCACGAGGTCCTCGGCGGGCATCTCGGCAAGCCGGTCCAGCGTCTCGATGGATGCCTGGCCCATGCCTTGGAAGTCCTCGGCGGCGTAGGTGGTGATCCAGTCGCTGTACGGGTGATCCTCGCGGCCCTCCAGGCGCGGGGCAAGGTATGTGCCGATCTCGGCGTACCCGATCTGGCACGGAGCCAACGCAATCTGCAGCTCCAGCACGTCACCGGCCAGACCCGTGTCGATCACGTAGCGGGTGTAAGCCACGGTGCCCATCTTCTCCGGGGCGCGGTCGAGCTCGTCTTCGGAAATGCCCCACTCGGCGGTGAGCTTCCGGTGCAGCTTCGTCTCGTCGATAATGCCGGACATCGCGGTGCTCACGGCTTCAATCTCCGACAGACGACGGCTCTTGAACGCGGCCAGGGCATGCGCCCGGGCGAAGTGCACGAGGAAGAGGTAATCCTGCACGAGGTAGTCTTGGAAAGCTTCGAGGGGCAGTGTGCCGTCGCCAAGCTTTTCCACGAACTCGTGCTTCGTGTATTCCTCCCACTCCGGCGCGCGGGACTTCAGTTCTTCATACAGCGTGGTCATGGTTGCTCCTAGTTAGTCTCGATCGGCTCGGCGTAGGCGGCGTCGAAGAAGTCGAGCTCGAGTTTCACTGCGCGGCCGAAGAAGTCGCTGAGAACCTGGCGGGTCTCCTCGTCCTTGTCGCCGAGGCGGTCGACCTCACTGCGCAGGAACTCCACCAGGGTGTGGAACTCGGGGTAGTCGTGCAGCTCAATCCACTCGTTGTGGACAAAGCTTTCCGGGCGGTCCTCCGGGGCCTTGACGGCCCAGTCGAGGTAGAGCCACTCGGCGACGACCAGCACACCGAGCGCCGCCGCGTAGGAGCGCGTCTCCGCCGCCTCACGCATCAGGCCGGTGAAGCCTGCCGTGGCGTCCGAGTCCGGGATCTCCTTGCGCTGCTCTTCAGTCACGCCCAGTTCATCGAAGGAGCGCAGAAAATACGTGTTCTCGTCGCCGGCGACTTCACCGATGAACTGGGACAGGCGCAGGCGCGGCGCGAGATCGTCCGCAGTGGACATAGCCGCGCCGAGCAACTGCAGGAAGCTGTCCACGAACCGGTAGTCCTGGACCAAGTAGGAGGCCATGACGCCGGGGTCAATGGTGCCGTCGAAAAGCTCCTGCACAAAGCGGTGATTGACTGCTGCATCCCACGTTTCTCGGTGGGTGTTGCGCAGCTCGTCGGTAAATCGTGCATCAGTCATAAGGACATTCCTCCGCGAATTCGAATTCGATCAGGTTCAGCGGGTGTGATCTCAGCCGGACTAGTTGCCCGGCACCCCGTGTCGTATGAGTCCACGCTACCGGAAACGCGGACTCCCCGCGGCGCCGTTTTCACGGCCTCCGCGGGGAGTCGGTACAGGTTCAAGTTGCAGTCCTTCCGCCACAGCGCCTCGTAATCACATCAGTCACTGCAACCACAACGGTTCACAACTTTAACATCAGTGGGGGAGGGGCGCCACTTTCCGCGTTGAAAAGTTTCTCAGCGGCCTAAAACTGCAGGTTTTTGGTGAAATCCTGGATAGCCTGCTGCACCTGCGGCAGCTTGAGAATGGCCCCGGCAAGGACAGCCAGTGCCGCGAAACCCAGCCCGACCGAGATCGGCGCGAAGCCGGTGTACGCGCTGCCGAGCGGTGGTTCTTTCGGCGTTTCCCAGCCATCCGGGATCTTGTCGGCGTTGTCCTTTTGCGAGGATGCTGAGCTGAACGCCTGCAGCGCCGATCCGCTGCCACTGGAATCAGCCGCCTGAGCAGCCGGAACCGAGAGCAGCGACGCCGACAACGCAGCCGCAGCGAAAGCAGTGGTGAGCTTCTTCATAGTTAGCTCTTGGCGTGGCGTTCAACGATGTCGCCGAACTCAGGCAAAACCGGGGCCACGATCTTGCCCACCTTGCCGCGTAGCGACGAATACACCTTCCCCACAGCCGCCGGCGCCCGATCCGCGAACGAATCGCCGATTTTCAGCACCGAATCGGTGACCTCGTCCTCATTGGCGGCGAGGTAGGCGCCGAACGAGTCCTTGTCACCGCCGGACTGGTACTTGTCCCAGTGCGGAGTCAGCTCCTCGACGATGTTGGGCAGGAGCTGGTTGATGCCTTTGCGGAGGGCGTCGTCGTCGACACGCGTGGCAGCGCCAACCGCTCCCTTGATTGCCATGCCAGTCACACCGGACTGGTTGGACACAGTTTCGTTGGCCAGATTGGTCAGGTCGCCCACGACAGCGTCGCGGGTGGGGTCGTTGAGAATTGCTTTCAAGTCACTCATGCCAGCTATCGTATGCAGAACTGCACAGCTCGCGCACAGCAAGGGTCGAGGTGGGGTCTTGCTGGCGTGCGTGAGTTTAGAACGGCAGGCGGAATCCGCCGTTGTTCTGCATGAACGCGAAGATGGCCGCGCCGGCGGCACCCAGCAGCGCCAAGGCACCGAGCAGGATTCCGGCACCCGATGAGCCGTTGCCAAGGGTTGGGCCGGTCTGATTCGGGGTAGTCCGGCTGGACTCACCGACGGTGAACCTGATCTGGGACGCCTTCTTCGAATTATCAGGGAAAGTGGCCATCACCGAAAATTTCACCCTTGCGCCCCGGCCGGAGTTGGCGGGAGCCTTGGCGGTCACCACGCCAGTGCTGCGATCCACCGAGGCAGTCCAGCCGCTAGGGACCTCCCCCAATGCGAAGGTGGTGCCGGCAGGAACGTTCTTCTTGGTTGGAGCAGCGCTACCAGCCTTGTTGGCCGGGATTGTCACGGTCGGGTACGTGATCGTGGCGTTGTCTCGCTGCCACTGTCCCTGCTCGGAGATGGTGAAGTACAGCGTCTCCAGCTGGGTATTGCCGTTCGGGAACCAGACTTCGACGGCTACGGTGAACCGACCCGGCAGAAGATTGCCCTTCGGCTTAACGGTCACGTCGCCCTTGTGATTTATAGTCGCTTCCACGGTGTTGCGAAGCTGCGGGTTCAGGTCGTGGCGGATCTTGAAACTCGTGCCTGCAGGCAGGGACGCGGTCTGGCGGGCGGTGGCTGTCTCATTGCCGCGCATGGTCACCGATTCCCACACCGCTTTGTGCTCGTTCAGCTTTTGCTGCGCAGTGACCGTGGCTTGGTAAAACCCAACGTGGCGGCCTGCGCGCGTTTTCACGGTCACGGGGAACTCGATCCGCTTCTGGGAATTGTTCTCCTTGTTCACCGGTGCCTTAACGGTGACGACACCTGCCGAGTCAACGGAAAATTTAAAGCCTGCATACTCAGGCTGCACGGAGAACTGGTAATCACCCTCGGGGGTGCCCTGCGGGACAATGCGCACTTCGCCGCCGAAGCCTGTCTCGGCATCGGGCCAGGTCAGGCCTCCAACGGGTGCTTTTCCCGCAGTGGTCTGGGCGGTGGCAATCGGGGCGGTGGGTGCGCTAATGCCTGCACCGACGAGCGCGGTAGCGCTAACCAGCGCGATGGCCCGCATTGTGATCTTCATGGTTGTGGTCTCCAGGCAGTCTGATTCTTATACTTAAAATTGACTGCCAGAAGAGTAGCAAAACGTCATGAAATAGTTTCAGCCCAACGTACATAGACATCCCGGGCGGTCGACGCGAAAGCGCTATTGTCCCCACGCAGCGGCTCAAGCTTGACGACGCCCCGAGCCAACGCCTCCCCAGCCGCCCCCGGCGAGTCGAAAACCGGGATGCCCTCGATGCGGGCACCGGGGATCGCGGCAGCAGCGCACAAAGCGGAGTAGCTGCGGATGGCGCCGCCGTGGTGGGCGCAGAACTCGTCAGCGATGATGAGCAGTTGTTCAGGCGTGAGCGGTTTCATGAGCGGTTCAAGGGTGCTGCGGTTTCAGGTCGCTGCGGAAAAGTTTACAAACTGGATTTCTGTCTGGAACTGTTGGTGCAGGTCAGAGCGTTTCGTTGGTCTAGATCGACGACAAGCTTGTCGAGTAATCCGCACGACGCCTCCGGCGAGTCTTCTATCGGTTAGTTCTGGCGTCCGGTCCCGGTTTTATGGCCTTCGAGGGGCCTTGCCAAACCCGCTCCTGCAATCGAGTTTGTCATCGTTTGCAGGAGGCCCGGCGGCGAAGGGTTTAGGAGCGGAAAGCAGGGCCCGGCGGCCAGGGGAGGGCAGGGCCGGCGGGCGAGGGGCGAGCGAAGGCCCACCCCGAAACTGGCCTACCCCTCGCCTGGCCGGGCGCGGCGGATCCGGGCCTCCATCCCGGGGTATCCGGGGATGGTGTCGCGGGCGAGTTGGGTGACGGTGGCGTCGTCAAGCATGCGAGCTGCTGCGATGGCGACCGCTCGTTTGACTGCTTCCTGTTTCGAGCACCCCCATGCGGAGGCCAGCAGGCTCAACGCGCGGTCTTCCTCGGTGGACAGTCTGAGCGTCATTGCCATGCGCGAATGGTATCAAACTGATACCGCACGCCGTCTCGGGAATGGCCCCAGTGGTGCGTAGACTGACCACTGACATGTCCAGAGATAGAAAGGTCTCACATTGAGTGATGACACTTTGAGCGGTGACACCTACGACCGCATTTTCCCCATTGACATCAATGAGGAAATGCAGACCAGCTACATCGATTACGCGATGAGCGTGATCGTCGGTCGTGCGCTACCTGATGTGCGCGACGGCATGAAGCCGGTGCACCGCCGCATTATTTACGCGATGTATGACTCGGGGTATCGCCCGGAGCGCAGTTACGTGAAGTCCGCGCGCCCGGTGTCGGACACGATGGGTCAGTTTCACCCGCACGGTGACTCCGCGATTTATGACACGCTTGTGCGTCTCGCGCAGCCGTGGGTCATGCGCTACCCGCTTGTGGATGGCCAGGGTAACTTCGGCTCCCGCGGCAACGACGGCCCGGCGGCCATGCGTTACACCGAGTGCAAGATGACGCCGCTGGCGATGGAAATGGTCCGCGATATCCGTGAGAACGCGGTCGATTTCTCCCCGAACTACGACGGCAAGGCCCAGGAGCCGGACGTTTTGCCGTCGCGTGTGCCGAACCTGCTGCTCAACGGCTCGTCCGGTATTGCGGTTGGTATGGCGACGAACATCCCGCCGCACAACCTCGGTGAGCTGGCGGAGGCCATTTACTGGATCCTGGACAACCACGACGCGGACGAGAAGACCACCCTCGACGCGTGCATGGAGCGCGTGAAAGGCCCGGACTTCCCGACGGCCGGCATGATCGTCGGCGATTCCGGCATCAAAGACGCGTACACCACCGGCCGCGGCTCGATCCGCATGCGCGGTGTGACCGAGATTGAAGAGGTGGGCACGCGCCAGGTCATCGTGATCACGGAGCTGCCGTACAACGTCAACCCGGACAACTTCATCTCCGGCATCGCCGAGCAGGTCGCTGCGGGCAAGATGACCGGCATCTCGAAGATCGAGGACGAGTCCTCTGACCGCGTGGGCATGCGCATCGTGGTCACGCTCAAGCGCGATGCGGTGCCGCGCGTGGTGCTGAACAACCTGTACAAGCATTCGCCGTTGGAGACGAACTTCAGCGCCAACATGCTCTCGCTTGTCGACGGCGTACCCCGCACCCTTCGCCTGGACCAGATGCTGCGCTACTACGTGGCGCACCAGATTGAGGTCATTGTTAGGCGCACCCAGTTCCGCCTGGACGAGGCCGAAAAGCGCGCCCACATCCTGCGCGGCTTGGTTAAGGCATTGGACATGCTCGACGAGGTCATCGCGCTGATCCGCCGTTCCCCGACGGTCGACGAAGCGCGCGAAGGCCTGATGTCGCTTCTCGACGTCGACGAGGTCCAGGCCGACGCCATCCTGGCGATGCAGCTGCGCCGTCTGGCAGCCCTCGAGCGCCAGAAGATTGTCGACGATCTCGCCGCCATCGAGGCCGAGATCGCTGACTACAAGGACATCCTGGCCAAGCCGGAGCGCCAGCGTGCGATTGTGGCTGACGAGCTGCGCGAGGTCGTGGATAAGCACGGCGACGAGCGCCGCACCAAGCTCGTGGCCGCTACCGGCGACGTGACCGAGGAAGACCTCATTGCGCGCGAGAACGTCGTGGTCACCATCACTGCGACCGGCTACGCCAAGCGCACCAAGGTGGACGCCTACAAGTCGCAGAAGCGCGGCGGCAAGGGCGTGCGCGGTGCCGAGCTGAAGCAGGACGACGTGGTGAAGAACTTCTTCGTCTGCTCCACGCACGACTGGATCCTCTTCTTCACCAACTTCGGCCGCGTCTACCGGTTGAAGGCCTACGAGCTGCCGGAGGCGGGCCGCGCCGCCCGCGGCCAGCACGTGGCCAACCTGCTGGAATTCCAGCCGGAGGAGAAGATCGCCCAGGTCATCCAGATCCAGACCTACCAGGACGCCCCGTACCTGGTGCTGGCTACCCGCGATGGCCGCGTGAAGAAGTCCCGCTTGACCGACTACGAGTCCGCTCGTTCCGCCGGCTTGATCGCCATCAACCTCAACGAGGGCGACACTCTGATCGGCGCGTCCTTGGTGGGCGATGACGACGACATTCTGCTTGTTTCCGAGCAGGGCCAGTCCATCCGCTTCACCGCCGACGACGAGCAGCTGCGCCCGATGGGCCGCGCCACCGCCGGCGTGAAGGGCATGCGCTTCCGCGGCGACGACCAGCTGTTGGCCATGACCACCGTGTCCGACGGCCAGTACCTGCTGGTGGCCACCTCCGGCGGCTACGGCAAGCGCACCCCGATCGCGGAGTACAACCCGCAGGGCCGTGGCGGCATGGGCGTGATGACGTTCAAGTACACCCCGAAGCGCGGCAAGCTCATCGGTGCCCTGGCAGTGGAGGAGGATGACCAGATCTTCGCCATCACGTCAGCTGGTGGGGTGATTCGTACGGAGGTGAACCAGATTCGGCCGTCGTCACGCGCGACGATGGGAGTGCGCCTGGTGGACCTCGGTGACGACGTTGAGCTGCTTGCTATCGACGTCAACGTCGAGGACGAAGGCGAGCAGGAAGCCACCGCAGTGGCCAAGGGTGAGAAGACCCTCGAGGAGGTCTCTGACACCGTCTCCAGCGCCGCCTCCACCGAAGTCTCCGGCACGGCGGTGAACGTGAACTCCGTGGAGACCGACGAGGTCGGGGAGTCGCACGACTACGAGGATGACTCTGAGGGTGAGGAGTAGGCCATGGCCGCACGCAACGTGACCCTCACCCGGATTCGGCCGGGCAGCGCCTTCAAGATCGGCATCCTGCTGTCGCTGATCGGCTTCGCGGCATGGCTGCTCGCCGTGACGGTCCTGTACTTCGTCATCGATGCAGCAGGTGTCGTGGACTCGATGAACTCGCTGATCGGCGGCGTCGGCGGCGAGACCGCGATCGATTTCCCGCTCGTGCTGGCCCTGGCCGGTCTGAGCGGGGCGACCGGTGTCGTCTTCGTCGCTCTCATGGCTCCGCTGACCGCGTTCATCTACAATGCGTTGGCAGACCTTGTTGGTGGCCTAGCCATCGAACTAACCGACCAGCAATAGGGCATGTGACCAGGCGATTTGGTTCTATCAAAGCGTCTGGGTAATGTTCTAAAAGTTCCGAGCGGGGCCTATAGCTCAGTCGGTTAGAGCGCATCGCTGATAACGATGAGGTCGCAAGTTCGATTCTTGCTAGGCCCACAAGTTCGGAACAAAGGGGCATTAGCTCAATTGGTAGAGCGCCTCCCTTGCAAGGAGGAGGTCAGGAGTTCGATTCTCCTATGCTCCACAGCCCAGACCCTCTAGCTTCGGCTAGGGGGTCTTCTTGCTGTGTGCGACGTCCGTAGGAGAAAGGCTGCCGAGCTCCGGGTCTCAAACTCATAAATCGAAGTGCGAAACTGCTAACTCCTGGCGGAGGGATACGTGGTCATGGTCGGGGGTCAGGGGAGAAAGGCCACGGTCTACAGCCGCGCTTAGAGGTTGGAATCTAAGAGTCAATGAAACTATGAAATGAATGGCTGAAATTCGCACTTTCATTCGCAGTTTGACACTTTGATTCTCAGTTTGATGCAAAGTGGGAATCTCAGAGACATGAACTAGACCCTTATCGTTCTTCCGGCCTGCAGTTACATCCGCGGTCCACGGGGATCATCAACCTGCCCAAAGTCGCCCGCGCGGTTTTTGGTGGCTTGGCATTCGGTGCCGGTAGTTCTAGAGGGTTGGCATTTCCCAGCTAGTCACCGCCTGAACTTGTCGGTTCGTCGCTGCATCCGGCATACGTTTGAGCATCCAGTTGCGCGCTGCCGCTATGCGAGCACCGCCGGTGTGCACAGAGCGCCCAACAAGCCTGGATTGACGCGCAATCTGCTGGCTTCGGCGCAGACGGTGCTCGTCGTAAGCGCTCAAATCCACAGTGCCCTTCTGGAGAAGCCCGGCAAGAACTGCAGCATCTTCTAGGCCCTGGCACGCGCCCTGACCGAGGTTCGGGGTCATGGCGTGGGCCGCATCGCCCACCAACACCACCTTGCCGGAGTGGTAACTCGGCAGGGGAGACGCCAACTCCTGGATGGGCAGGTACTGGATCGACTCATCCGGCGTTGAGCGAAGCAAAGCAGGAATGGGCTCATGCCACTGACCGAAGGCGTCCCTCAACTGGCTCAGGCCGGTCTCGCCGGGTTGAGCTTCCGGGCCGGTGCGGACAGCGAACCAGTAGACGCGGCCGTCGTGAAGCGGAACGGCGCCGAATCGAGCGCCTGCGCCCCAGGTTTCGAAGCCGGCGTCGAGTACCGGGCCCTCGGTGATTGCCCGCCACGCGCTGTAGCCTGCGTAACTGATTTCTGGGCCGTCAAAGCAGCTGCGGCGCACCGCGCTGCGGATCCCGTCTGCACCGACGACCACGTCGAACTGTTCCACCGCGCCGTTGGCGAAGGTGACAACGCCGGAGCTAGCGTCAACGGCCAAAGCCTCGGCGGAGGTGTGAATGCGCGCCTCAGGGATGTCGTCGATAAGCAGCGCGTGGAGCTCGGAGCGACCGAGCGCGAGTGAAGCTTTGGTGACCTCAGCTGGGATATGCGTCAGCCAATTCCCCTGGGGGTTGCGAATTCCACCCCGTAGAGGGACTTGGTTCTGTTGCAGCTCACGGAAGCGAGCGCCGATGCCTAAAGCATCGAGGGCGGCCAGACCGTTCGGGGCGAGGGTGATACCGGATCCACCGCCGCGCACCTGTGAATGACTCTCGTGAATCTGCACGTCCATGCCGTTGCGGTGAAGTGCCGCGCCCAGTGCAAGACCCGAAATGCCAGCGCCGATAATGCCTATTCTCATGGAGCCCGAGCTTACTGGCCCGTTCGAACGGCTATGACTTAGTTATTCCGGGTCCGGGCCGGACCCGTCGATGAACACGAAGCGGGTGTCACCCATCTCCTCCAGCGCGGCGCGGACGCCGGCGGCGGTGCCGGACCCGGGGTGGTTCATGTGGGCCAGCACGATTGCGCCGTCCGGGGCATCCATGATGCGGGCGGCCACCCGTCCGGCGGGGGCTTTGGCCCCGTCGTCGCCGTTGACGGTGAACCCAGCGATGCTCACGCCGCGGTCGCGGGCGATCTGCACGGCGACATCGTCGTAGTGGGCAGTTCCGGAACGGAACCAGGTCGAATCGGCACCGTAGGAACGCAGCAACTCGCGGTTGACTTCGATCTCGTCAATAACCTCGGCGGGAGAGCTCGTACCGGCGATGCCGTAGGCGGATTGGCCATTCACCGACAAGGGTGCGTGGAGGGTGCCGTGGTTTTCGAGGCGGAAGAGGGGGTCGCTGTGAAGCGTGCGCGTCATGTCAGGGTTCTCCTCGATCCAGCGGTGGTTGAGGAAGAGCGTCGCGGGAACGCTGAACTCCCGAAGCGTATCGACGAGCGCCTCATCTACCCCCATCCCCGTCGGGCCGCCGCACGCGTCAAAGGTCAGGGCGATCGTGTGCGCGCCGGGCGTGGTGGGGACAGTGTCGGTGATGCCGTCCATGTGCAGATCGAACGTAGTGGGGGTAAGGGTCGCGTAGGTCTCAGCCGACGGCGGGGCAGTGGTGCTCGGTGTCGTGCTGGTCGGGGTGACTGCGGTGGTGCGCGTGCCGCTGGCCTGCGTGTTCCCCTCCAGATTGGCGCACCCGCCGAGCACGGCGGCACCGGCGGCGATGAGAGTGCCGGTGAGGAATTGTGCGCGACTGAACTGCTGATCCATTCCGCTTATCGTCATGGGCCGGCGGGCGGTGCGCAACAATGGCCTCCGAATTGTCCCCATCTGGGGGACGCGGCGGCGACGGGGAAGCGCGTTGACTACCAGGTATGCGTAGTTCAACGTTCATGTCTTTCAAGATCACCCCCGCGATGTGGCTGTTCGCCGCCGTGTATGTCGCCTGGGGAGTGCGGGGTTTCTTCATTCGTTTCGACGCGCCCGTGGCGATAGCGGCCAACGCCGTGCTCGCTGCCGTTGGCGTGTGGGCATTCCGGGGCGTCCTCCTGGACCATGCGCTCGGCTTGGCAGAGAATCTCCGCCAGCCTCTGCGCGTTCTCGGTGTGCTGGGCTTGTTCTTTGGGTGTCTGATTGCCGGAAGCGTCATCTTCAGTATCGCTATCAACCTGACGGGGTTGGCGGATTATGAATTGGAGAATGATGTGGCGGTGGGGGAGATCGTCGTCAAGCAATCGGCGTTGGTGAGCGTTGCGTGGATGGCTGTGCTCGGCCCGGCCGGGGAGGAGCTGTTCTTCCGCGGGTTCCTCATCCGGTTTCTCGGGCAATGGTTCGCGCCGGGATGGGCGATCGTCGCGTCGGCGTTCATCTTCGGGCTGGTGCACGCCAGCGGTGTCAGCGCGGCGGAGATGATCTTCGTCCTGCCGCACATTTTCGCAGGCCTCGGCTTCGGGCTGGTGACGTGGAAGGGTGGTATCGTGCTGTCATTCCTGCTGCATGCGGCGGTGAATACTCTGTCGCTGCTCCCGATGCTGATCCCATGATGCGAACACGTCTGACGTTTCTCACCGACATTGCGGTCCCATGCTTGATTATGGCGCTGCTGTGGATCCCGCGGCCGGAGCACGTCGCGTCCACGGCTGATGCGGCCACCGGCGCGGTCTTGTGCGTTCTCGCGGTTGCCGCTACGGCGTTGAGCAGGCGGTTTCCCGTTGTCATGCCGGTGGTGCTGCTCGTTACGACCATCGCGGGGTGGGCTCTGGAGCTGATCCGGGATCCGTTCATCGCATTGGTCGTGGAGCCCGAGACCGTGCGAACGTACCTCAAGCGCATCTTTGCCAAAACGGGGATGACGAACCGGACAATGCTGGCCGTCGCCGCCATTGAGGCGGGACTGGCGGCGCCAGGCCGTTAGGTGCGGCGTTTGGGCAGCGCGCCATGAGGACCTCACTGGCTGGCTTGCACCGGAAGGAGTGGCGTGCAGGTTATCGGCGTAGCTGAGGGTGCGTCGCGTCGACAGTGTTGGCCGCTTTCGATGTAGCTGTCCGCAGACTGTTTCTTAGTTTATCTTTACGTTATACTCATGAAACGATTTTGCAATCATTCCAGAGCGGATCTTGAGGCGGTCTACGGAATATGGATTCACGCACTAGCGGTTTCGCACGATTCACCCAGTTTCTTCAGGCACTTTTCCCGCAACGCAACGCTCGTAACGCGTCGCTCGCAACCTGCGTGATCACAGCGCTGACGGCTTCCTTCTTGGTGGCTCCGCAGGCACAGGCGGAAGATACGACGACCTACCGCGGTACGAACGGTATTGGCATTGTCACCAAGCATGTCGACGACGCGACATCAGTAAGCGAGGTCGAAGAGTCCTTCCGGACCGCCAAGGAGATGGGTGTTGAGTGGACCCGTGTTGGCGCTCCGTGGTACCACATCGAGCGCGAACGAGGTCACTACAACTGGAAGTTCCTCGACCAGACCGTTGAGATCGCTAAAAAGTACGACATCAAGGTCATGATGCAGGTCTCCACCGCACCTCAGTGGGCGACCAGCGTTGGAGACATGTCCGAGGCAGAAAAGAACTCGCTCGACCACTACAAGGACACCTACGCGCCGAAGCCCGAGTACTACAACGATTACGGGCGGTACTTCGCTGACGTGGTCAATCGCTACTCTGCCCACGGAATCGTGGACTACGAAGTGTGGAACGAGCCGTCGATGCAGGGCTTCTGGAGGGAATCCTCCGAGAACCCGAACCCGAGCCCGGAAAGCTACACCAAGCTTCTTCAGGCGACCTACCCGAAGGCGCACGCTGCTAACCCGAACGTGAACGTCATCGCTGGTGGCCAGGTTGTGCTTCCCACCTACGATGATGGCACCGTCGTCAACGGTGTGGAGTATCTCGAGCGGATGTATGACGCTGGTGCCAAGGGTAACTTCGACTCCTTGGCCCACCACCCCTACGGCATCGGTGCAGAGTACTGGGAATACAACGGCTGGGCCTACATGTTCGATGAGCCGAAGACGAAACGCTCCCCAGGCAAGTCCCTCCACTCCGTGATGTCCGCTCACGGTGACGGCCACAAGGAAATCTGGTTGACCGAGACCGGCCAGGACACCCTCAACGCCAACGAGCAGGTGCAGGCGGAGACCTACCAGGACTACATGGAGGCCTGGAACGAAACCCCCAACCTCGGGCCGATCATCTTCTACCAGCTCCACGACCGCAAGCCCTACGGATCCAATGATAAGGAAGACTACTTCGGTGTTCTCCGTGCCGATGGTTCGTGGAAGCCGGCTGCCCACACCATTAAGAACTTCACCGGCGGTGATGACGCCACACCGGTCGAATCCGGAGCCGTGCCGCCGGCTGACGACGACATTGAGGTGGACTCCGGCGCACCCCTGCCGCAGACTGAAGATGACATCGAGGTGGACTCCGGCGTACCCCTGCCTGCAGAAGAATCCGAGCCCTCTGAATCGTCCGAAGCCTCCCAGCCTTCGAAGCCCGATTCCGAAGAAAAGGCCGAGGCGAACAAGGAGAAGTCCGCACAAAAGTCGGACTCCGGAGATAGCCCCTTGGCTCGCCTGTGGACATCCATCTCTGGCTTCCTGCGCAATAACGTGTGGAAGAAGTTCCTGGACTTGTTCTCCTAGTACTCCCGGTAGGACTAACCCGAAGCTCTCGGCAGACGTGCTGTAACGGCACGGCTCCCGGGAGCTTTCGCTATTTTGTCCCGTTGCTAACAGACCGTGCGGAAAAGTTGACGTACGTTTCCCCGGTTTGGGCACCGAAAACCTTTTGACCTGCACAAATGGCGGTAGGCAGAAATCCAGTTTGTCAACTTTTCCGCAGGAGGCGGATGCCCTTGAGTCCTCAACGCTGAGCAAACAGAAATCTCCGCGTCAAGGCCCCCTTTTGAGGCCCCGGGGGTCTCGTTTGATCACGACGAACCTGCCGTTAGCGGGGAAAACTAGTCCGCCACTCCGTCACGTTGTGCACCGCCACGCCGTGCCTATGTAACGAACACGTATCGGCTAAGTAAATAACACATGTAGAAAAGCCGAAGAACTTTGTGTACAAATTAAGAAACCTCAAGTTTCTATCAGGAGGCATGGCATGAAGAAGAACACGCGAGTCGTCGGCAGCGCGATGGCCGCTCTGGCAATGAGCATTGGGTTAGCAGTCCCGCCGGCGGCGCTGGCGCAGGAAGACCCGAGCTCCCTCTCAGAGCTGAGTTCGTTGAGCTCGGGCAGCTCTGCGGTCGACGGCTTGAGCTCGACCAGCTCTGAACTGGACGGCTCGAGCGCCGCCGACACCGGGGCGGTGATGGATGACGTCGAAGAGCCAGATCCCGTCTACCGCAGTGGTCTCCCTAACGTGACTCCGCAGGGTGAACCGGGAACCGTGCTCGCTGAGGTGCCGCTCGACCAACGCGTGGGATTAGACAGCGCATCGGAGCAGTACCGCATTGCGTACACCACCGTGAACCAGCACGACCAACCTGCAGTGAGTACTGGCGCTGTCTTCTTGCCGGAGGGTGAGAAGCCGGAGGGCGGCTGGCCCGTGCTGGCCTGGGCGCACGGGACGGTCGGCTTGGCTGATGAGTGTGCGCCGTCGATCAACCCTCTCTCCCAGGTTGAAGCAGATTACCTTAACACCTTCCTGGACGAGGGCTACGCGATTGTCGCTTCTGATTACGTGGGGCTGGATTCTCCCGGCTTCCACAGCTACCTCAACGGAAAGGTCGCAGCAGAGAACGTTGTTGACTCCGTTGCTGCCGCGCACAACATGGAGATCCCGCAAGACAGTGAGCCCGTGTTCGCCGACAAATGGTCGGTGATCGGGCAGTCCCAAGGAGGCGGTGTTTCTCTCCATGTTGCTCGCCAAGCTACGGGGCTGAGTGAGGACATGGGGCTCGACTATCGCGGTGCAGTGGCAACGGGTGCACCGGCGTACGTCGAAAACCTCATGGTGGCTGCCGGACCTACCTTCCCGCGCACACCGCAGACCGGAATCTCGGCAACCTACTCGCTGTACATTCTCGCTGCTGTGCAAGAGGCTAACCCGGATGTCGACTTCGACTCCGCTTTGACCGACGAAGGCCGTCGCATGATTGCGGAATCCAAGAAGAGCTGTCTCTTCGAGGTCGCTGAAGCCATGAACGGTGTGAGCCTGGCGAAGGCATTCAACAAACCGCTGCGCGAGGTACCGGGCGCGGACGCCGCGATCCGTGACTTCCTGACCACCCCGGTGAGCGGCTACGACAAGCCGGTCTTCTTGGGCCACGGTCTGTGGGATTGGGACGTGCCCACCCCGATCGGGATGGTGCTCAACTCGGAGATCTGGGCCCGCCAGTTCATCGGCAACCCGCGCAACAACCGCGTGGTGGTCCGCTGGTACCCAGCCGACCACGTGGACACCATGCTCATTTCCACCAGGGATTCCGTGCCGTTCCTGGCCGGTATCATGAGCTAAACCCCAGTTGAAAGCTCACAGACTAGCCCGGGCTGAGCTCAGCCCGGGCTATACTTGTAGCTCGGGATGGATGTCTTTGTCCATGAGGACACGCTCGCGCCAGAACCCTGCCATGGCAAGGAGGAAGGCCGCCACTCCCACGAAGGCTAAGACGCCGAGGGCTTGTTCCAAACGTGGGTCGCCGGCGGAGGAGCCGAAGAGGGTGTGGCGCATCAGGTCCACTGAGAAGCGCATCGGGTCCCAGGAGTGGACCCACTGGATGAAGTCGGGCTGGACTTCTGGGGGGTAGACACCGTTGGAAGCGACAAGCTGCAAGGTCATCAGCACCATGGTCACCAGGCGGCCCACGTTAGGGCCGAAAAGGGCGTTGATGGCGATGATCGAGGTGACAAACACCATTGAGATGAAGCACAGCGCGCCGAGCATCTGGCCCGGGTGCACCGGGTCAATATCGAGCAGGAAGACCTGGACGAGCCATAGGATCAGCGCCTGAATCAAACCGATCCCCACGGCCGGGATCCAAGTGCCCATGACCACGCGCGCCGGGTTTGTACCGGAGTCGATCGCACGGCGGGAGATCGGGTTGAAGATCATGAACATGATCAGGCCGCCGAACCACAGCGACAGCGACAGGAAGAACGGGGACAGACCCTGACCGAAGGTAGTCAAGGTGTCACCCGTCTCGTTGAGGCGGACAGGGGAGGAGGCCACGGATGAGGCGTCCTCCAGCTTGGAGCCTTCAAAGCGGGGGACTTGCTCGGCGCCTTCGGTGATCTTCAGGGCGAGTTCGCCGGAGCCGTCGTCAAGCTGAATGAGGCCTTCGTTGAGGGCTTCGACGCCGACGACGAGTTGGCGGGTGCCGTCGACAAGCATCGGGGTCTTCTCGGCTGCCGAGTCGACACCGACGACCAGCGTCTCGGTGCCATCGGTCAGTTCCCCGGTGCCCGTGACGAGCTTGCCGGAGCCGTCGTGCAGCAGCTTCAGCGCAGCGGAGAGGGTCTCCGCGCCATCGGCGGCCGTGTTGATGCCCTGCACGTACTCCGCAGCGGGGTCGTTGAGCTGGGTGGACAGCTCGCGGGCGCCGTCGCGAAGCTGCCGCAGCTTGCTGATCGTCTCCGGATCCAGCGCGGTATCGACCATCTGCTGCGTCTCCGGATCAACGGTGATGCCGGCCGCCGCCTGCGCCTCACGGGCCTTGTCGACCAGGTCGCGCGCTGCCGGTCCGCCGACGTTTTCTAGGTCGTCGATCGCTTGGTCCAGCGCCTCATTGATCTTCCTGTTGGCCTCCTGCAGCTGTGCGAGCTGGTCGCCGACACCGGTGACCTCATCCACACCTGCGGACACAGCGGCAGCACCGGCACCCAGCGCGTTGGTCGCCGTGCGCAGTTTGTCCATGCCGTCCGCGAGCTCGTCGGCGCCGTCCGAAGCTTCCCCGAGGCCTTCGTTGAGCTTCTTGGCGCCGTCGTCCAGCTTGTTGGCACCGTCGTCAAGCTTGTGCGCGCCATCGACGAGTTCCGGAAGCTTTTCGACGGCAGTATCAACCCCATCCTCAAGCTTGTGCACCCCGTCCTCAAGCTTCTGGGAGCCATCCTTCGCTTCACCGGCACCCTCGTGCAGTTGACCGGCACCCTCAGAAGCTTGGTCCATGCCTTCGCCGATGGTGTTGAAGCCCATGAACAATGTGTTGGTGATTTGCTCGCCGACGGTGCTACTGATCACCGCCGTCATCACACGCGCCACCTGGTTACCCAGCATGGTGGGGATGAAGCCGTTGGTGTTGTTCAGCGTGACATTCATCTTCGCCGGGTGCGGCTCGTCAGAGTTCACGGACACTGCGGCCTCAGAGAAGTCCTCCGGGATCTCCACACCCAGGTAATAGGTGCCGTCCGCGATGCCCTGCTGTGCTTCCTCCGCGCTGACCTCGACGAAGTTCATCGGCTCGACCTTGAGCAACTCTTCTGTCACCTGGTCGCCGGCGCGCATTTCCTCCCCGTCAGGGCCTACAGCGCCCTTGTCCGAGTTGACCAGCGCCACCGGGATCTTGTCCAAGTTGCCCAACGGGTCGAAGTACGACCAGACGAAAATACCACCGAACAGCAGCGGTAGAACCGTAATGGCCAGCAACGCCAGCGGCGGCAAGACGCCATTGAGCAGCTTGCGGAAGTGGGTGCCCACATGAAGTCCGGAAATCATGCGCTGGCCTCCTCGGTCTGATCGGTGTGTTCGGTGTGTTCGGTCTGTTCGGTTTCAAGTTCGGGTTCGGACGGGTTGCCCGAGCGCAGATCTATGACGTGGTCCGCGTGATTGCCCGGGTCCTCGTTCACGGTGCTCACGACAACCGGTAGGTGGCGGGAGAGCGTGAGAAGGTCGTCGAGAAGCTCCTGGCGCAGCTCTGCACTGCGGATCTGATCGATGTCGTCCACGACGATCGCCACGGCGTTCTTGCGGGCGACCAGCGCGAGAAGAACGCGCAGTCGGAAGCGGTCCTGGACGGTCAGATCACCGACGTCGAGAGACGGGTCAAGGTCTGTCAGGCGCAACGGCTCCAGCCACGGCTTGACCAAGTCGTGGCTGAGAATGTCCTTCGGCACGAACTTGAAGAACGGTTGCGCCCAGGCGACCTGCTCGCGAATCACCTCGCGGGTGTCCACCTGGCGCTCCAAGCTGTCCAGCAGCGTGGTTCCGGCGAGCGCGACCTTCTTGAAGCGCTGGCGGGGTTTCGAGGCGTCGCCAACATGCACGTCACCGCTCTTCTGGCTGAAGCGGCCGGCGAGCGTCATGCACAGCGTGGTCGCGCCGACTTCGCGCTCAGTGATCAGGAGGGTCAGGCCGTCGTAGGTGTCGAACGTCAGCGGATCATCGCCTTTACGCAAAACAAGATCCCGCACGTTGAAGATGGGTTCCATTGGGTGCCCCCTCGGCTAAGTGGAGGATAGACTATCGGAAATTCATGCTGTATCATTCCGCACTACAAGACTGTAGTCAAGGCGGGGACGATGAGATCTGACGCAAAAGCACGGCGCGAAAAAATCATTGACGCGGCATGCGACCTGCTGCGCACCCGCCCCGAATCCACCGTCACCCTCGAGGCCATCGCTGCCCGCGCCGGGGTCGGCATTGCCACTCTCTACCGCAACTTTCCCACCCGGGCGGACCTCGACGCCGCGTGCGGGCTGCGGTTGTTGACGAACGTGGGGGAGTTCATCGACGAAGCACTCTCACGCTTTGCCGACGACCCCCAGGCCCACTGGGACACCTTTGTGTGGCAGCTTCTCGATTACGGTGCCGGCCCCCTCGTCGCCGCTATCGCCCATGACCGGTGGCAGCACCATCCGGAACTGTCCGCCGAACGGGCGGCCACCATGGAGGCCTTCCAAGGTGTGCTGGACAAGGCGGCGCCAGCCGGGCTGGTGCCTGCCGGGCTCACGCCGCTCGAGTTCGCCGCCGAGATGTTCGTGGTCACACGGCCTCTCGACGGCGAGATGGTGGCAGTTGACGCAGACGTGCAGCGCCGCCTTGTTGGCCGGTTGCTCACGGCCTGGAGGAACGCGGGGTAACTACCGCCGTTACTGGTTGCCGCGGGGGTTGGTGGCGTTGCGCTGATCGTCGTCAAGCGTGTCCAGCGTGGACAGCTGCTCATCGATGGAGGACAGAAGCTCCTCATCGCGCTCCGCCGGCTCCTCCGACAGCGGGCCGTGAGCCGAGTGAGCGCCAGCGGCCTTGTTCTCGACGCGGTTGCCGCTGCCGATCTTGTCGGCTGTCTCACCCTGCGCTTGGGTGCGCTGGCTCGTGGTGGTCGAGTACACGTGGGTCACAGAGCCGTCCGAATTGGTGTGCTCGTCCGTCTTCTTCACCGGACGGTGGTCCTTGCGTGGCGCCTGCTTCGGCTCCTCGCGCAGGAAGAAGTACCAGACAGCGCCACCGATCGCGGCCAGGAGAGCAAGCACGCCGGTCGCTGCGCCGATGCCCTTCGCCTGCTTCTTGCGCTTGTTCTTCTTGGCGGTCTTCTCCGCGTTCTTCAACACTCGCTTGCCCAGCTGGTCCGAGTCGAACTGGGCGCGGCGGCGGTCCAGGCGGGCGTGCGCGGCGCGGGTGATGTCACCGGCTTCGCGGCGGGCCTCGCTGAAGCGGGACTCGTCAATGATGTCGTCGATGTTGTCAATGTCCTTGAGGTCGTCTGCGTCAACACCGCGGCTCGGGTTGGCCAGAACGCGCACTGCTTCGTAGACGTTGCGCTTCTCAGCCTGGTTCAGGTCGCGGTACTGGCCGTAAAAGTGGTTGGCCACCTTCATGGCCAGACGGATATTGCGAAGGTTCATGGTGTAGGTCACCTTTCGGAGAGTTAACTTTGCCCTCCACAGTAGGTATGTCTGCGGGTTCTCGCCGTCTATAGAGTTTTAGTATCGCCTTTTGCGCGTTCTCCGGCCCTATTTCGGCCCGTTTTCGGCCTAGAAGGCGATAGTAAAATTCTATTCCGCCCGGCCCCGGGCGATCTGGACCGCTCGGTCCATTTCCGCACCGCTCAACCGCCCGGGAAGCCGAATTAAATTCACGCAGGGAACCCCCTCAACCAGCACGAACACCCCGCCCCGCCCGCTGACCTTTTGATCGCCCCGCAGCCCGGGGGTTACATTCACACACAGTTTTCCAAGTGCTGAGCCCAGCCAGTTCAACGCCCCGCTAAAGCGGAAACGTTGAACAGATAAACCTAAACCGACTAGGACGAAAGGACTCCTTCGTTGTCTGAAGGACATTTTTCGTCGAGGCTGTCGGCGTCTGCGCCCTTGGATCCCCTCGATGAAGCACTGGAACAGCCGGCTCGCACTCCTGCGCGCACGGCTTTGAGTTTCGAGCTCATCCCTCCGCGCCATGATGCTGATGAGGCCAAACTGAAGGACCTCGTTTCGGGGCTGGCGGCCTACAAACCCGACTACATTGCTGTGACGAGTTCACGGCGTTCGGGCTGGCTAGAGGGCACGGCCGACTTCATTGCGCGCCTGACCGAGTCGACGAACTTGCCGACCATCGCTCACCTGGCCTGCACAGCGGGCACGGAAGAGGAACTGGCGGACTGGATCCGCCGCCTAATCGACTCTGGTGTGCGCGGATTCCTCGCCCTGCGCGGTGACCTCCCGGAGGGGGAGACCAGCCTGCCGGAGGGCTACCTGCAGTACGCGACGCAGCTGCTCACCCTCATCCAGGAGATCGAGGAGGAGAATGCGTACCGCCTCGCCGCGGGCAAGCTCGCCCTGTCGGTGGCGTGTTATCCCTCCGGCCACGCGGAGTCGCCGACGCCGGACCTCGACCTGGACGTTCTGCTGTCGAAGCAGCGCTTGGGCGCGGACTTCGCCATCACGCAGCTGTTCTTCGCCGCAGAGGATTACCTCCAGTTCGCGGAGCAGTCGCGCATGGCTGGCGTGCGCATCCCCCTCATCCCCGGCATCATGCCTATGACCAGCCTGAAGCGGGTCGAGCGCATGGGCGTGCTGTCGGGGATTGAGGTACCGCAGACCGTGGTTGACGCGCTGTCGTCGGCCAGCACGCCGGAGGAGGAGTATGAGGCGGGCATGCAGCTCACTGTTGAGCTCACGCAGAAGCTTCTCGACGCCGGCGTTGGCGGTCTGCACATCTACACCCACAACAACCTGGCGGTGACCGAGGACCTGTTGTCTAGGCTCGGCATTGAGAAACCAACCAACTAAGGAGATACTGTGACGAATTTCCCTAAGGCAACGATCGAGGGTTACCCCCGCATCGGTGCGAACCGCGAGCTCAAGCGCGCGCTGGAGTCCTACTGGGCCGGCCGCATTGACGCTGACACGTTCCGCACCACGACGCGCGCGCTGCGCATCGACACCTACAACCACCTGCGCGACCTCGGTCTGACCGAGGACTACGCCATCCCGGCGGATGTCGCGTACTACGACCAGGTGCTCGAGACCGGCCTGACCGTCGGCCTGATCGCTGGCGGCACCGACCTGGACGAGGAGTTCGCTCTCGCCCGCGGCAACGACACCCGTGTGCCGCTGGAGATGACCAAGTGGTTCGACACCAACTACCACTACCTCGTGCCTGAGGTTGAGGCTGGCCAGGACATCACCCCGGCTCCGGAGCGCATTGTCCGCCTGGTTGAGGAAGCCGGCGAGGCTGGCCACGCTGTCCGCCCGGCACTCGTCGGCCCGATCACCCTGCTCGCGCTGGCCAAGCCGGTCGAGTGGTCGCTGCTGGACAAGCTTGTCGACGCTTACGCACAGGTCTTCGCCGCCCTCAAGGAAGCCGGCGCTGAGTGGGTCCAGGTTGCAGAGCCCGCACTGGTCGCCGACCTGTCCACCCCGGATGCTGAGCTGGCGAAGTACGCGCAGTCCGCTTGGTCCCGTCTTTTGGACGCTGAACAGCGTCCAAATGTGTACATCACCACCCCGTACGGCTCGCTGCGCGAGGGCCTGAACGCCCTGGCATCGGTGAAGCCGGAGGCTCTCCACGTCGACCTGTCCCCGTGGACCCTTGACGCTGACCCGGACTACCCGCAGCGTGTCGCTGCAGCCGTCCAGGATGGCACCACCCTCGTTGCCGGCCTCATCGACGGCCGCAACGTCTGGGCCGCTAACCTACGCGAAAAGGTCGAGGTCCTGGGCAAGCTCGGCACCGCCGACGCACCGCACGTGTCCACCTCCACCTCCCTGCAGCACGTGCCGCACACCCTGAACGCCGAGAAGAACATCCCAGTCGAGGTCGCACCGTGGCTCTCGTTTGCCGACGAGAAGATCGAAGAGATCACAGCTCTCGTTGCCGGCGAGGGCAACGCACCGGAGGCGTTCGGCCGTTCTGACCGGGCTGTCCGCACGCGTGCAGAGTCCACTCGTATTCACAACGCGGACGTCGTCAAGCGTGTTGAGGACCTGCCGACCGGCGAGGTCCAGCGCCAGCCGCTGTTCGCCGAGCGCAAGGAAGCACAGAAGGAGCTCGGCCTGCCGGCGCTGCCGACCACCACGATCGGTTCCTTCCCGCAGACCAAGGAGATCCGTGAGGCACGTGCGGCGCACCGAAACGGTGAGCTGAACGATGAGCAGTACACCGAGGCTCTGAAGCAGGAAGTCAAGCAGGTCATCGAGCTCCAAGAGCGCCTGGGCCTGGACGTCCTGGTCCACGGCGAGCCGGAGCGCAACGACATGGTGCAGTACTTCGCTGAGCTTCTCGACGGCTTCGTGGTCACCGAGAACGGCTGGGTCCAGTCCTACGGCTCCCGCTGCACCCGTCCGCCGATCGTTGTCGGCGACGTCTCCCGCCCGGAGGCCATGACCACCGAGTGGTCCGCCTTCGCGCAGTCCCTGTCCGACCACCCGGTCAAGGGCATGCTCACCGGCCCGGTGACCATCCTGGCCTGGTCCTTCAAGCGTGACGACGTGCCGCTGTCCGTCTCCGCCGACCAGATCGGCGTCGCTCTCGCCGACGAGGTCGCCGACCTGGAGAAGGCCGGCATCAACGTCATCCAGATCGACGAGCCCGCCCTGCGCGAGCTGCTGCCGCTGCGTGCCGACGACCGCCCGGCCTACCTCGACTGGGCCGTCCGCGCCTTCCGCCTCGTCGCCCTGGAGGCGCAGCCGACCACGCAGATCCACACCCACCTCTGCTACTCCGAGTTCGGCCAGATCATCGATGCCGTCGCCGGCCTGGATGCCGACGTCACCTCCATCGAGGCCGCACGCTCCAAGATGGAGCTGCTCGAGGACATCGACGAGACCTTCCATGCCGAGATCGGCCCGGGTGTCTACGACATCCACTCCCCGCGCATCCCGTCCAAGGAAGAGATGGTCGAGCTCATCAAGGCCGCCCTGGAGAACGTTCCGACCGACCGCCTCTGGGTCAACCCGGACTGCGGCCTGAAGACGCGCGGCTACGCCGAGGTCGAACCGGCCCTGGCCAACATGGTCGCCGCCCGCGACGAGGTCGTCGGAGGCCTCTAAGACTCGAAGGTCCCAGGCCCCTAAGGTCCGAGCCCCTGAGCCTCCGAGGCTTACAACCACTTTCAAACGGCTAACCCCGGGAACCGTGTACATGGTTTCCCGGGGTTTCCGTCGTTTTGGAGAAGGGGCTCCAGGCCCCGGCCGTGCGCTCCAGTGGACCCGCGTGGATCTCGATTACATCCACACCACTGACCGCCGGTAAAACCCCAGGTCAGATTTAGTGGCTGCGGTAACTAGGTAATCGAGATCCACGAGTCCACGGGCCACCACCACGGGCCCCTACGCGAACGCGCCGATGCCGGTCATCTTCTGGCCGAGGATCAGGGTGTGCATCTCGTCGGTGCTGAATATGTAACGAAACCTACGCAGTGCATTGCTCTATTTGTGCAGATTGGGTAGTATTTTAATCAATCGAGACCCCCTCCAAGCTTCTCATCGGAACAGCGCAATATGAGAGGGGGGCTTGTTATTCTTAGCACTGTGAACAGGCGGAAAGACTACCTGTCGGTCCAAGAGCAGGTCGAGAAAATCAAGGATCGAGGACTTAGCATCCCATCCGAGAAAGCCGTCGCTCGTTTCCTGGAACGGAATAACTACTACCGTTTCTCTGGCTATATGCGCTATTTCCAAAAGGACTTGGCGCATGGTGAAGATGAATTCATTGCTGGTGCTACGTGGGATGAAATCGTCGATCTGTACGAATTGGATGCACGCTTGAGGTCTCTCCTGCTCGACGGGATCCAACTCGCTGAGATTTCTACTCGAACCGCGTTCGCTCTGAGTGAGGGCGCGAAACATGGTCCGTACGAAAGCTTCCTTAGGTCCACGTCTTACAAGCTGCCTAAAGATCCTTCAGTGAAGCCGACGCACAAACTGATTGCTAGTGAGCTTCAACGATCGAAGGAGCCGTATATAAGTAAATACCGCAAAGATGCAGCTGGGAGGGGTCCTGCCTGGTTGAGAGACGTACCGGTGTGGGTGGCCGTTGAAACGTTCTCGTTGGGAACGCTTTCTAAGGCGATCACTTACAGGAATGACGCTGGTGCTGTGTATGGAGAAACTTGTTCTACCCTCGGGGTTGGTAAACCTTTTCTTGCCAGCCAGCTGCGTTCCTTCACCTTTGTGAGGAATAAGTGTGCTCACTCATCACGCTTGTGGAATTGTTTCGTTCTTGACCAGCCGAAAGTGCCAACGAGTGCGAAGAACCGGGCCGAACGAACCTTAGGTGAACCCTATGAACCAAACTCCGTGATGGCGACAATCGTTGCCCTGGATAACTTCCTTTTCCGCACTGGCATGCGTGTGGGCTTCCTCGATGAGTATCTAGAACTTGCAGCTGGAAAGCCGGCTTTTCGTCGAGGGATATCCGATCCGCAGAATTCTTAAGGGCTCTTTTGATTCCTGAAGGATGGCCCCGGCCGTGCGCTCCAGTGGACCCGCGTGGATCTCGATTACATCCACACCACTGACCGCCGGTAAAACCCCAGGTCAGATTTAGTGGCTGCGGTAACTAGGTAATCGAGATCCACGAGTCCACGGGCCACCACCACGGGCCCCTACGCGAACGCGCCGATGCCGGTCATCTTCTGGCCGAGGATGAGGGTGTGCATCTCGTCGGTGCCCTCGTAAGTGCGCACGGATTCGAGGTTGGCGGCGTGGCGGATGGGGGAGTAGTCGTGGGTCACGCCGTTGCCGCCGAGAATGGTGCGGGCCTCGCGGGCGATCTCGATGGCGGTGCGGGTGTTCTGGAGCTTGGCCACGGAGATCTGGGAGATGTCCAGGGTGCCGGCGTCTTTCTGGCGGCCGATGTGCAGAGCCAGCAGGTAGCCCTGGTTCAGCCCAACGGCCATGTCGACGAGCTTTTTCTGGGTGAGCTGGAAACCGGCGAGCGGTTTGCCGAACTGGGTGCGCTCCTTGGCGTAAGCGAGGGCGCATTCGATGGAGTCGCGGGCGGCGCCGAGCACACCCCAGCCGATGCCGTAGCGGGCCTCGTTAAGACACATGAACGGGGCTTTGAGGCCGAAGCGGCCCGAGAGGATCTTGTCTTCGCCGACAAGAGCGTCCTTCATATAGATGTGTGCCTGGGTGGAAACACGCATGGACAGTTTCTTGTCGATCTGCTGGGGGTCGAAGCCCGGGGTGTCCTTCTCCACGATGAAGCCGGCGATGGTCTCGTCGCGGCCCTCCGGAAACCCGTCGAGACCAGCGGCTTCGAGGTCGGCGGTGGACACCTTGGCCCAGATGATGGTCAGGTCGGCGTAGTGGGACAGGCCGATCCAGCGTTTCTCGCCGTTGAGCACCCAGCCTTCACCGGGCTTGTAGGTGGCGCGGGTGGTCATGGAGGCGGGGTCGGAACCGGCGGTGGGCTCTGTCAGGCCGAAGGCGCCGAGAAGCTCGCCGGCAGCCATTTTGGGCAGGTATTTCTCCTTCTGCTCCTCGGTGCCGTTGAGGTGGATCGAGGTCATAGCCAGCGAACCGAGCACGGAGAAGATGGTGCGCAGGCCGGAGTCAGCTGCTTCGACCTCGAGCATGGCCAGGCCGTAGTCCACGGCGGAGCGGCCGGGGCAGCCGTAGCCGGACAGGTGTGCGCCGATCATGCCTTTTTCAGCGAAGCGGGGGATGAGTTCGAAGGGCACGTGGGCGTCTTCGTACCACTGGCCGACGTGGGGTTTGATCTCGCTTTCGACGAAGGAACGGATATCGTCGCGCCATTCGATTTCATCGCGGGAGAGCAGGCTGTCGAAGTTGATGAGGTCGGTGGCGAGGGGAGATGCGGAGGTCATGAGGTTCCTTTCGGAAGTTGAAGAGGCTGAAGAGATGGAAGCGGTTATTTGGCAGGAGTTTGGGCGATCCACTCGAGGACGTCGCCGCGATCTTCGTCGAGGCCGGGGGCGGCCTTGGTGTAGGTGATGCCGCCGGAGCTCATGTCGAGGGGATTGGAGACGAAGGGGACGCGGTCGGTGCCGTCCTTAGTGGTGATTTCGACGACGGGCTCGAGCTCGAGGTCGTCGGCGAAGCCGATGGCTTCACGCACCGACAGGATGGGTGCGATGGGAAGGCCCTTGGCGCGGAACAGGTCGATCCATTCGTCGGCGTTCTTCGACGCGAGCAGTTCGGTGAGGATCGGGCGCAGTTCCTCGCGGTTGGCATTGCGCTGCTCGTTGGTGGCAAAGCGGGGATCGTCGGCAAGCTCGGGGGAGCCGAGGCCGTTGACAAGCGTTGCGAATTGCTTGTTGTTGCCGACGCAGATGACGAGCTCGCGGTCCTTGGCGGGGAAGGGGCCGTACGGGAAGATCGACGGGTGGTCGTTGCCCGTGCGGGTCATCTCGGCGTCGGAGGCGACGGCGGCGGATGTCATGTTGACCATGGACGACAGGGCCGCAGACAGGAGGTTGGTGCGGATCGTCTCCCCGCCGCCGCCGAATCGTTCGCGGCGCAAGAGCGATGCGAGGATGCCGACGGTGGTGTGCAGCCCGGTGAGGACGTCGATGAATGCGTAGCCTGCTTTTTGCGGCGGGCCGTCGGGCGAGCCCGTCATGGACATGAACCCGCTGGACGCTTGAATGAGCATGTCGTAGCCGGGAAGCTGCGCCCCAGCGCGCGAGCCGAAGCCCGTGATTTTCGCGTGAATGAGCTCCGGCCACCGTTTTCTCACGGTCTCTGGGTCGAGCCCGAATTTATCAAGGCTGCCGACACGGAAATTGTCGATCAGCACGTCCGCCCGGTCAATGATCGCGTACGCCGTGTCCAGGTCGTCCGGGTCCTTCAAATTGAGCTTGATGGAATTCTTGTTGCGGTTGATCGACAGGTAGTACGTGCCCACATCGCCGCGCTTCGGCGGCACCCACCCGCGGGTGTCGTCGCCATTCGGCCCCTCGACCTTGATCACGGTCGCGCCGAGGTCCGCGAGCAGCATCGTCGCATACGGCCCAGCGAGCACGCGCGAAAAATCCGCGACGACAATGCCTTTTAAGGGGCCGGCTTGTGGTTGCTGTAGCGCCATTTTCTTACGGTCTCCTTTTTAGTTTCGCTGTTCGCTTATCGACGACTCCAGGTCCTGCTCCAGCTCCCCAATGAACTCGTGGTCTTCGATATTGGATTTGCGGGCGGATTCCTCGAGCTTCTTCCTGTCCGCCGCGGGGAGAGCATCCGCGCTGCCGTGGCGGCGGAACAGGCGCCGTGCCTCGCGGCGCAGGGAAATCTCCTTGCGCAGGTCGTGGCGGTGCGTCCACCAGGCCCAGCCGATGATGACCATGATGAGGATCCCCATGTAGCCGAGGATGGGGTAGACCCAGCCGATGAGGTTGCTGAAGCCGATGAAACTGAGAACGAAGCCGACAAGCGCGGTGACGACGTAGACGGGGTAGAAGCGCTTCGGGTTATTGCGTGAAATGCGCTTGCCGAAGGCGTAGAACATGCCGATCGCGGTGTTGTAGACCATGCCGTAGATGGCCACTGTCATGACCAGGCCGAGGATGGGGTGGATGTCAGTGACCATCGCCAGGGTGGGCATTTCCTGGTCCTTTACAGTGTCCACGCTCAAGTACAGCGCGGTGACCAGCATGGCCAGCAGGAAAAGGAAGCACGCGCCGCCGGCGAGGCCGCCGAGGCCCGCTTCGCGGGGGTCGAAGAGACTGCCGCCGATCACGATCGCCATGGACACACCGACGATAACTTGCAGGCCGATGCTGTTGATCGCGGACACCCACCAATTCGGCAGTGTCGTCGGAACCTGGGTAGCCTGCTCGTGCAGGTTGGAGAAGTCCGGGTTGGCGTTGATGATCGCCCACACCGTGGCGATGCCGATCATGATGATGATCAGCGGGGTCAGCGCACCGATCGCCACCGTCACCTTCTCCACGTCCAACAGGCCGGTGAGCAGCACTAAGACCAGCATGATGGTTGCGCCGACCCATTCCGGCCACCCGAATTGCTGGTTCAGGTTGGCGCCCGCACCGGCGAACATGGAAAAACCGATGCAGAACAGGCAGACCAGGGTGGCGGCGTCGAGGATCTTGGACACGATCGGACCGGAGATCTCGTCGAACACGCTCGTGTGCTCGGTGGCGCGGTGGTAGCTGCCTAGCTGCAGCATGGCGAAGCCAGTTAGCGCCAGTGCCAGCGCCGTAATGATCGCGCCGAGCACACCCCAGTTGCCGAAGGCCACAAAATACTGCAATGTCTCACGGCCGGAAGCGAAGCTGGCGCCGACGAGCACGCCGACAAATGCCATCGCGATATTGAACACTCTCAGTCCCATGAAAGAACCTTTCTCTATGCGGGAGTTGCTGGGGGGATCCGGCCGTTTAGAAGCCGATATAGCGGATGTCCAGGCATTCCTCGATTCCCTCGGTCCCGCCTTCGCGGCCGAAACCGGATTGCTTGATGCCGCCGAACGGGGCGGCGATGTCGGTGATCATGCCGCGGTTGATTCCCACCATCCCGGCGGCGAGTTCTTTGGCGAAGCGCTTGCAGGTGTGCGTGTTCTCGGAAAACGCGTAGGCCGCGAGACCGAATTCGGTGTCGTTGGCCTTCTCGATCGCCTCGTCGAGCGTGCTGAACGTGGTCACTGTCGCGACCGGCCCGAAGATTTCCTCGCGCAAAATCCGCGCCCCGTCGGGGATGCCGCTGAGCACGGTGGGCGGGTAGAAGAAGCCCTTCCGGTCCGGGACCTCACCGCCGCGGTGGACGGTGGCACCGGCTTCGACGGTCTCGGTGACCAGGTCGTGGATGCCGTCGCGTTGGGCGGCGGTGATCATGGGGCCGAGGGTGGTGCCGTCGTCAAGCCCGTTGCCCATGACGACCTTGTCCATCTTCTTGCTGAGTCGTTCTGCGAAGTCCGCGGCGATCGATTCGTGCACGATAAAGCGGTTGGCAGCGACGCACACCTCGCCGCCGTTGCGCAGTTTCGCCTGCATGGCGCAGTTCAGCGCGAGGTCCATATCGGCATCCTCCGCGACGACGAACGGGGCGTTGCCGCCGAGCTCCATCGACGCGCGCTGCAGGTGCTGCGACGACTGTTTCACGAGGATCTTGCCCACCTTCGTCGAGCCGGTGAATGTGATCTTCCGCAGGCGTTCATCCGCCATCAGGGTGTCCGACAGCTCGCTCGACGTCGTGCTGGGGAGGACGTGGATGAGGTCGCGCGGGGCGTCGAAACGCTCCAGCACGTCCCACATGACCTGGCCGAGCAGCAGCATCGATAGCGGAGTCTCCCTGGCGGGCTTGACCAGCACCGGGCAGCCGGCCGCAAGCGCGGGCGCGATCTTGCGGGCACCCATCGCGAGCGGGAAATTCCACGGCGTGATCGCTAGGACCGGACCCACCGGCGCGCGCGAGACGACGATGTCCCCGGCACCGGACGGCGACTGGGCGTAACGGCCGGGAATTCGCACCGCTTCCTCGCCGAACCAGCGGAAATAGTCCGCCGTATTCGCCGTTTCCCCGCGCGCCTCCGCGAGAGGCTTGCCCATCTCGATCGTCATCGTGCGCGCGAAATCATCCTCGCGCGCAAGGATTTCCTCGTAGATTGCGTGCAGGATATCGGCGCGCTGGCGCGGGGTGAATGCGCTGAACTTCTCTTGCGCATCTACGGCGCGGGTCAACGCGTCGAGCCAATCATCCGCACGCGTATCCGCGACCTCTGCCACCCCTTCCTCCGTCGCCGGGTTCACCACCGTGAACGATTCGCGCTGAGCAGACGTGTCGGCGCGCGGATCCAGTGGCAGGTTATCCGGCAGCTGCTGATCGGTGGTCAGTGTCATGTCGGTCAACTCCTTGGGTGTGTGCGTGGTGCGGTGCTTAGAAGGTGTTCTTGACGGCGGCAACGAGGATTTCTAGGCCCTCGACGAGCAGAGTCTCCGGGATGACCAGCGGCGGGAGAAGGCGGATCACGTTGCCGTCTGTGCCGCAGGTGAGCGTCACAACGCCCTGCTCCTTGCATGTGTTGGCGGCGGCGGTTGCGCGTTCGCCGGTGTCCAACTCGAGGGCGATCATGGCGCCGCGGCCACGGACTTCGCGCACTTTCTCTTTATCCACGAGTGGTTCGAGGTGCGCCCGGATCAGCGACTCGATCTCTTTCGCCCGGCTCCGCAGGTCGTTGTCCTCGATTTCTTCGAAGACTGCCAGCGCTGCGGCGCAGGCCAGTGGATTTCCGGCGTAGGTGCCGCCGAGCGCGCCGGGTCCGGGCGCGTCCATGATCTCCGCGCGGCCGGTCACAGCAGACAAAGGCAGGCCACCTGCGATCGCCTTGGCTGTGGTGATCAGGTCGGGTTCGATTCCTTCGTTGTCACAGGCGAACATGTCGCCTGTGCGCGCCAGGCCAGCTTGGACTTCGTCGGCGACGAAGACGACGTTGTTCTCACGGCACCAGGATACGATCGCTGGTAGGAACCCTTTCGCTGGTTCGACGAATCCGCCCTCGCCTTGGATCGGTTCAAGCACCACGCAGGAGAGGTTGTCCGCGCCGATCTGCGTTTCGAGCACGCGGATCGTTCGCTCCGCCGCCTGTTCGCCCGTCAGCCCGTCGTGCAGTGGGTACGACGCGGGCACGCGGTGGACATCCGAGGCGAACGGCCCGAAACCATCCTTGTACGGCTTATTCTTCGCTGTCATGGCCAGCGTGAAGTTCGTGCGCCCGTGGTAGGCGTTATCGAAGGCGGCCACCGCGTATTTCCCGGTGTGGGCGCGGGCGATCTTCACCGCGTTCTCCACTGCTTCCGCACCGGTGTTGAACAGCGCGGTCTTCTTCGGGAAATCGCCCGGCGTGAGCTCATTAAGCTTCTCGCAGACAGCCACGAATCCTTCGTAACCGGTGACGAGGAAGCAGGTGTGGCTGAATTTCTGCGCGGCGTCTGCGACCGCCGCAGACACCCGGGGATTGGAGACACCGACCGAGGTCACCGCGATGCCGGAGGCGAAGTCGATGAGGGAGTTACCGTCGGCGTCGATAAGCACGCCCCCGTCCCCGTCGATGATGTAGCGCGGCAGGCCCGGCGCCATTGCACGAGCGACGGCTTCTTCCCGGCGTTCATTCAAGCGCGCGTTCTCCCCGTCAGTTGGAGCGCTGGTGACGCGGCGTTCCTGGGGTAGGCGGTAGGTGAGGTCCTGCATGATCACTCCTTCAAAACCGGTAACTATTTGTTGACAAAACAGTATGGAGCGAAGAAGGTGACCCGCGTCATGTACAGTGTGGCGAAATAGAGACGTGAGTTTATACAGAACGGAGACTATGAGTTGTTTCCCTTCACATTTCTCGTCGATAGCCAACACCTCGGCTTGACCGAGATTGTCGCGCCGCCGAAGCCCTCTTTCACCGTCGTGCAAATCAACGAGCTGGAAACCCCGGGGTCTTTCATCCAGCAGGAAGCATTCGTGCTCACCGTTGGCGCTGCATTCCGTGACAACTCCGATGGCCTGCGCGGACATGTCGAGCATCTCGCGGAGCAGGGCACCGTGGCGGTCGGCTTCGGCATCAGCACCGTCTTCGGACGCATCCCAGATGCCGTCGTGGACGCCGCGCGGGAGAACAACGTGGGCCTGTTCGAAGTGTCGCGGCCCGTGCCGTTCGCCCGGATTTTGAGCGCCGTCCATGAAGAGCAGCACCGCCGCTCCACCGCCGAACAGGAAAAGCGCGCTTACCTGCACCAGCAACTGCTCCACTCCCAGGAGAAGCTCACGCAGACCGCCACCGCGGGCGACGTCAAAGCCCTCACGCGCGATGCCGCCACCACCCTCGAGGCCCGTGTGACCATCAAAGACCCCAACGGCCTTCTGATCGCCGAGCAAGTCTCGCGGGCCTTCAACGCGATGAAAAAGACCTACTCGAGCTCCTACCGCATCAGCTCGTCCGCCACCGACGGTCGGCCGTACACGGTCGATGTGACCTCCACACGCACGCTCACAGACCAAGACCGGTCTCTCATCCGCCACTACGCCGGCCTAGCAGCCACCCTTTTATCGCGCCCGGCTCACCTGCGGCGGATCCATAACCAGCTCAATTCCTTCGCGCTGCGCATCCGCCTCGGCATCACGGATGAGGGGGAGCTCTATTCCGGTGCCGTTGACACTCCAGTCGACCGGGAAGGCTTCACCCGGCCGATCGTCATCGCGGCGCAATCGCCCCGCGGGATGCAGGCGGTGGTGGAGCGGCTGGACAGGGAGACGTCGAAAAGCGATCGGCTACTACATGTCCTCGAGGTCGATGAAACGACCTTCCTGATGGTGGTGCGCCCCGATGTGACCGTGCGCGATGTGCTCGGCACCCTCGGTGAGCACCGCGGCCGCGTGCGCATCGCTGCAGGTGGACCGGTGCTGCTTGCCCGGCTGACGCTGGACCACGTGAATCAGCTCGTCTCCAGAGCGCGGACTCTGCGGCCTGGCGATGTGGCTCGCGCCAATGATTCGGGGCTTCCGTGGCTGCGCGACCCCACCGTCGCCTACGCGCTCGCGGCCAGACGCGAAGAGATTTTCGGCCGGCTGATCAGCTTTGATGCCGCCTACGGGACAGATTACGAGACCACCCTCGCCGTTTTTCTTCGTCACGGTGCGCGGCTGGGCGAGGCCGCCGAGGCTCTGGGTGTGCACCGCCATACCGTGCGGACCCGGATGGCCAAGATCGAGAAACTGTGCGAGATCGACCTACATAACCCCGCCCACTTCAGCGAGGCCTACCTGGCCATGACTGCGTTCGAGGGCGGGGCGGGGTGAGGGGGTGCTGGGATGGTGGGTGCTGAGGCGCTGGTGGATCTAGCTCCTGGAATCTAGATCCACTAGACCCTCGACTCTTTAGCTATGACTACCTCTCTACGCCCGCGCGCGACGGGCGAGCGTGTTGCCCACAGACTGGATGGCCTGGACGATGATGATCAGGAGCACCACCGTCGTGAGCATCGCGATCGAGTCGAACTGCTGGTAGCCGTACGAGATAGCAAGGTCGCCGACGCCGCCGCCGCCGATCGTGCCGGCCATCGCCGTGGCGGAGATCAGGCCGATCGTTGCCGTGGTGACGGCGAGAATGATGGACGACTTCGCCTCTGGCAGGAGGAAGTATCTGATGGTCTGGAAGAGGCTGGCGCCCATGGAATCGGCAGCCTCGGTGATGCCGGGGTTGACCTCCAGCAGGGACTGCTCGATGAGGCGGGCGATGAACGGGGCGATGTACAAGGTCAGCGGGACGAGCGCCGCGGTGGTGCCGATGGCGGTTCCCGCGATCACGCGGGTGAACGGAGAAATAGCCACCAGCAGGATAATGAACGGCAGCGAACGGATGATGTTCACGACCACATTGAGAACGCCGTAGACAACCTTGTTGGGCTTCAAACCGCCCGGCCGGGTGATCACGAAGGCGAGCGCCAGCGGGATGCCCAACAATGCGCCGAGGAACAGAGAAATGCCGACCATGTAGAGGGTCTCGCCGAAGGAGTCGAGGTACATCTCCGGAGTGACGCGGGAGCCAGTGGTGTCGCGCCACCACGTATTGAGCTGATTCATGCTGTTACATCTCGCTATTCTTCACCAGTGCGCGGGAGAGAGCCTCACGCGCGGTGGCATCGAGTTCGGGCGGGATTACGGTGTCCACGAATTTCTGGGTCAGTTCGTGCTGCGGGTCCGCGAAGACCTGTGCCACTGGGCCGGATTCCACAAGACGGCCCTCGGAGAGCACCGCCACGTTGTCGGCCAAGCGGGCAATCACGTCGATCTGGTGGGTGATGATCAAAATCGTCACTCCGAGTTCCTCGTTGATATTGCGGAGCAGGTCGAGGATCTGGGAGGTGGTGATGGGGTCGAGGGCGGATGTGGGCTCGTCGCAAAGCAGCATTGTGGGCTCCGTGACAAGCGCGCGGGCGATGCCCACGCGCTGACGCTGACCGCCGGAGAGCTGCCGCGGCTTGTGCTGGGCGCGGTCGGTGAGGCCGACCAGCTCAAGCACCTCAGCAGTGCGGCTTTCGATCTCACTCTTCGGTGTCTTGGTCAGCTTCAACGGGGTGGCCACATTCTCCGCGACCGTTTTCGTTTCCAGGAGGTTGACGCTTTGGAAGACCATGGCGACTTTCCGGCGGAGCTCACGCAGCTCGGACGTGCTCAAGGAAGCCGGCTGCTGTCCGTTCACGGTGACGGCGCCGGAACTCGGGGTTTCCAGTCCGTTCACCATCCGGATCAGCGTGGATTTGCCGGCACCCGAGGTGCCCACGACACCGGTGACACTGCCTTCGGGGACAGTGAAACTGATGTCGTCGAGGGCGGCGAAGGAGCTATCCCGCGTCGGGAACACCCTTCCGACATGGTCGAATACAACAGCGTCAGTCATGGAAGTCAGTTCGCTTACTTCAGAGAGTCGGGCAGGAACCAGTAATCGTTCTCGTTCTGGGAGTCGAAGAACTCCTTGAACTCGTCGGAACGGTACGCCTCAGCGACAGCATTCGCCCACGGAGCGTCCTTCTTGTCCTCGGTAGTGACCGCGACGAGGATCAGCTCAGGGCGCAGTTCCTCCTGGAAGACCTGCAGGTTTGGGTCGAGCTTGGCGGAGTAGCTCATCGAGCCCGGGATGACGGCCCAGTCGAGATCCGGGAGGGAGCGCGACAGGTTCGCGGAGTCCATCGGCTTGATTTCGAGGTTGTGCGGGTTCTCATCGATGTCCGACTCTGCGAGCAACGTCTCGTCGGCGTCGTCGCGGAGGGTGATCCAGCCTGCGTCGACAAGCACGTGGAGTGCGCGGGACTTATTCGAGCCATCGAGCGGGATGCCGACCGTCTGGCCGTCAGCGACCTCGTCCAGGGACTTGTGCTTCTCCGAGTACAGGCCCGCCGGCACCGTCGGAACTTCGGTGATGGAGGTGAGGTTTGCGCCCTTTTCCTCGTTGAACACGTTCATCCACGCGGTGTGCTGCTCGACGTTGAGGTCGGCGGAGCCCTCCGCGAGAGCGGTGTCGGCCTGGGTGAGGTCGGTGAAGTTCTGGACGTCGACCGTGTAGCCCTCTTCCTCCAGGATGGGTGCGACACCGTCCTGGAAGAGCTCAGAGTACGGGCCCGGGGAGGTTGCGACGCGAATGGTCTTGTCGTCGCCCGCATCGGTGCTCTCGCTGGAGCCGCATGCGGTGAGGCCAAGAACGAGGGAGCCAGCTGCCACGGCGGCAGCGATCTTCTTGAACATTCTGGGGTCCTTTCACGTTTCTAAAAGTGCTGTAGCTGAATGCTAATACTAAACCGTACGGTATGCCTAAACAAGACAGATCTGTCTAGCTTGGTGCTGGCACGGATGTCCGCCCCGACGCGTATCCTGGTTCGCATGACTCAGAAGACTCAGACCATCACCTTCCACACGAACCACGGCGACATCGTTGCTGACCTGTTTGGCAACCACGCGCCGAAGACCGTTCAGACCATCACCGGCCTGGCGGACGGTTCCCAGGATTACTCCACGAAGAACGCCTCCGGTACCACGGACGGCCCGTTCTACGACGGCGCAATCTTCCACCGCATCATCCCGGGCTTCATGATCCAGGGCGGCGATCCGACCGGCACCGGCACCGGCGGCCCGGGCTTTCAGTTCGCCGACGAGTTCCACCCGGAGCTTTCCTTCGACCGCCCGTACCTGCTGGCCATGGCTAACGCTGGCCCGGGCACCAACGGCTCCCAGTTCTTCATCACCGTTGCCCCGACCCCGCACCTGACCAACCGCCACACCATCTTCGGTGAGGTCACTGATCCGGCGTCCCAGAAGGTCGTCGACGAGATCTCCAACGTGCAGACCGGCCGCATGGACCGCCCGGTGTCCGACGTAGTCATCGAGTCCGTCACCGTCGCCTAGGTGCGTAAACTCCTTCACGGCGCCCCCGCCACAGCAGTCATTGCGTTGCTGTGCGCGGGGGTTTTCGCGGTTGCCGCGTTTGACGCGCGGTCGCTTAGCGACGTCATCTGGACCTCACGCCTCGGCCAGACCTTCGTCCTCTACGGGCCCCTGGTCGTTGATACCCCCTTTGGATACCTTCGCGCCCTGACGTCGGGGTTCCTGCACGTCGACATCTCCCACCTGGTGGTCAACCTGTTTGTACTCGTGTTCATCGGACCGGTGGTGGAGCGGTTTGTGGGCACCGGCCCATACGTAGCGGCGTACTTGGCCTGCATCCTCGGCGGGTCAGCCGCCGTGTTGTTCTTCGGCTTCGCCCAGCCGACCGCTGGCGCGTCCGGCGCGCTCTACGGCTTGATGGCCATCCTGGTGGCTATCGCCGCCCGCAACCGAGCTGACCTGCGCGCCCCACTCGTCCTCGTCGCTGGCAACCTCGTGTTCACCCTGGTCATGCCCGGTGTGAGCCTATGGGGTCACCTGGGCGGAATGGTCACTGGGGCGCTCATCGCTGTGCCGCTCACCGCGCGCGAAACGCGGGCCCAGTGGTGGGGTGTTTCCGCCGCATTGGCAATCACCGCCATGGCCATCGCAGCACCTGTCTTGGCGTGAAAGGCCTGATCAAGCCGGGCGTGAAGAAAATCATGGCGAACATTCGCTAACGCTCATACAGTGGCTGACATGCCAACAAAGTTCCGCGTACAAAATCCGAAAACCAATGAAATTGTCGAGAGCTTCGACTTCATCACCGACGACGAACTAGAGCAGGCACTGACCACTGCGAACGACACGTTCAAGGAGTGGCGCGAGAAGAGCTTCGAAGAGCGCGCCGACGTGCTGCGGAAGGTCGCATCGCTTTTCGACGAGAAGCGCGCCGAGCTGTGCAACATCATCGCAGAAGAAATGGGCAAGTCCGTTTTTGAGGGCGACGGCGAGGTCGACGATGTCGTCGACATCTTCAACTACTACGCCGACAACGGTGCACAGTTCGGCGCTGACGAGGAGATTCCGAACAACCAGGGCGGCACCTCCATCATCCGCAAGGTCCCGCTCGGGATCATCGTGGGCATCATGCCCTGGAACTTCCCCTACTACCAGGTCGCACGCTTCGCAGCGCCGGTGCTCATGGCCGGCAACGTTGTGATGGTCAAGCACGCCGAAATCTGCCCGCGCTCCGCAGCGGCCATTGAGAAGATCTTCGACGAGGCTGGTGCCCCGAAGGGCCTGTACACGAACGTGTACGCACAGCACTCCCAGATCTCCACCATGATCGAGGATGACCGCGTGCAGGGCGTGTCCCTGACGGGTTCCGAGACCGCTGGCCGTGCCATCGCATCGCAGGCAGGCCAGGCACTGAAGAAGTGCGTGCTCGAGCTCGGCGGCACCGACGCATACCTGGTGCTGGACTCCTCCGACGTGAAGGCCGCAGCTGAAACGGCGTGGCAGAAGCGCGTCGGCAACGTCGGCCAGGCATGCACGGCGAACAAGCGCATGATCGTCATGGAGGACATCTACGACGAGTTCGTGCAGGCCCTGGTGGACCTGGCATCGTCCTACACCGAAGGTGACCCGCTGAACCCGGGCGAGGGCAACGAGTACTACCCGCTGTCCTCCCGCGACGCTGCAGAGATGCTTTCCCAGCAGCTGCGTGTTGCCGTTGACGAAGGTGCGAACCTGCGTCTCGGCGGTGAGGTCACCGGCGAGGGTGCCTACATCACCCCGGCCGTGATCACCGACATTCCCGTCGGCAGCGACTCCTACTACGAGGAGTTCTTCGGCCCGGTCGCCGAGGTGTACAAGGCCACGTCCGAGGAGGAAGCGATCGAGCTGGCCAATGACTCCCGCTACGGCCTCGGCGGCGCAGTGATGTCCGAGGATGAGGAGCGTGCGAAGAAGGTGGCGGCGAAGATCGACACCGGCATGATCCACGTGAACATCCCGCAGGCCCGTGGTGCTGAGCTGCCGTTCGGCGGTGTGAAGGCATCCGGTCTGGGCCGTGAGCTCGGGCCGCTGGGCATGGATGAGTTCGTGAACAAGCAGCGCTACTACATCGCCGGCTCCGACTCCGCAGTCTAAGGCGGGTTTCAGCACTCCGTTTAGCTCGCTAGCCCCGGTCGTCATCGTGACGGCCGGGGCTAGTTTTTTGTGCCCTGTGATGTGCTGCCGCCGAGTTATCCACAGGGTGTGGAAGATCCTGTGCATAAGCCACTTCCGTACCACTTTGCACAGCCTGTGGAAAAGGCGTTTTCGCAACCCTGACCTGTTCTTTCCATGCTTTGTCAACAGTGTTTGTGCACAGGCCTGTGTAACACGTCCTGGGGATTTCCCGGTGGGGATAGTTGGGGATAAACCCGTGCACAACACACCGGGATTTCCACACGTTTCACAACCTCAAGGTGGACCGTGTGCGGGCATGAAAAAACCAGCGCTGAGTGCAGCGCTGGGCGACGGGCCGGGGAGCATGGCGCGGTCGTTAACGCCACCCCATGGTCATCAGCAGACCGATGATCAAGCCTGCGAAGCCGATCGCGTAGTTCCACGCACCGAGTTCGTTCATGACAGGGATCTGCGGGCCGGCGAGGTAGTTGACCACGAGCCAGAGCAGGCCGATGGCCATGAACCCGAACATCAGGATCTTGTACCACATGGGCGTGCCGCCGGTGTTGATCTTGACGGGGGTGCGGTTGGCGCCGGTGGACGTCGTCGTCACCGGGGTAGCGGCGGTGTCCTTCGTGACCTTTGCCTTGGGCATTACGTACGTCCTTTCGTTAGTTCAGCAGTGACTTTACCAGCTACCCGACCAGGTCCTCGATACCGCCGAGGACGGGGTTCTTCCAGTAGTCGACGGTGATGTCTGCGTCCTTGCGGATCTCCTCGCCGGAGGCGGGTCGGTGGCCAGCGATGTGGCCATGGTCAGCTGGGTCGGGGGTGTCTACTAAGTTGCCCTGCTTCAGGGTGCCCGTCCATCCGGAGGAGCGGAGGGCTGTTTCGGCTTCATCCTTGGTCTTGTGCACCAGGCTAGGCAGTTCGAAGAGCATGCCGTTGGAAACACGCAGCTCGACGGTGGTGCCGCGGGCGACGTCGGTGCCTTCTCCGGCGACGGCGATGACTTCGCCCTCTGGCTTTGAGGAATCAACGTCCACCTTGGTGGATTTCAGGCCGAGCGAGTTCAGCACGGACTCGGCTTGTTGGATATTCATGCCGGTCAACGAGGGCACCTGGACCGTTTCGCGACCACTTGAGACGGTCACGGAAACCTTGGATCCCTTTGACAGCTGGGACCCGGCGACCGGCTGCTGGTCCATGATGTGACCGTCGGGGACGTCGTCGGAACTTTCACGCTTCAGGTTGTCGTCAAGTTTCAAGCCGGCTTCTTCGAGCGTTTTCGCGGCTTCTTGCGGGGTGAGGCCATCCAGGTCGGGAACATCGGTGATCTCACGGCCGGAGGACACCGTGATCGTGACGTTCGTGCCCTTTTGCAACTGCGAACCTTCGGTCGGGTTGGTGCCCAGCACGTCGCCGCGGGGAACGTCGGGATCCGGTGCCTCATTCACGGTGACTTGCAGGCCAAGATCCTCGAGAATCTTGACTGCCTCTTCGCGCTTCTTGCCCACGACGTTGGGCACGGTCACCATCTCGGCAGCGGCTTGCTCTTCGCCGTCGCCACGGACCTTGTTGTATACGTACGCGCCACCGCCTAGCAGCATCACCGCAGCGAGCAGCAGCGCGGCCACCTTCATGCCCGAATTCTTCTTTTTCGTTTCCTGGCGGTGCTGCGCATACCTGCTTTCCGACGGCACCACCGCCGTAGTCTCATCCTGTCGCTCCGCCAGGTGATTCCGGGCAGCGTTGGTCACCGCGCCGCGCTGGAGACGCTGTAGGTCTTCGGCCATCTCCATGGCGGTCTGGTAGCGGTCGGCCGGGTGCTTGGCCATGGCCGTGAGGATGACGGAGTCGACGTTGATCGCCTCAGTCTCGCTCAAGCCTGAGATGCGTGCGCTCGGCGGCTGCGGATCTTCCTGCACGTGCTGGTAAGCAACGGCGAAGGGAGTTTCACCTTCAAACGGCGGGGCACCGGTGACGGTCTCGTACATCACACACCCGAGGGCGTAGACGTCGCTGCGGCCGTCGGCGGTCTTGCCGCGCGCCTGCTCGGGGGAGAGGTACTGGGCGGTGCCGATGACGGCAGAGGTCTGGGTCATCGCCGCGGTGGAATCATCCAGGGCGCGTGCGATGCCGAAGTCCATGACCTTCACTTCGCCGGTGCTAGTCACCATGATGTTAGCGGGCTTGACGTCGCGGTGGATGATGCCGGCCTCATGGCTGGCGGCCAACGCGTGAGTGACGGGCAGTAACAACGAGGCGGCTTGCTCGGGCGCGAGTGGGCCGTCGCCGTGGACAATGTCCCGCAGGTTTCGTCCCTGGACGCGTTCCATGACGATGTACGGGATGGAGGTGTCGCCGATAAGCGTCTCGCCCGTGTCGTACACCGAGACGATATTGGGGTGGTTGAGCCGCGCGGAGTTCTGGGCCTCCCGGCGGAAACGCTCCCGGAAGTTCTCGTCGCGCGCCATGTCGAGCTTGAGCATCTTGACCGCGACCTCGCGGCCGAGCAGCGTATCCGTGGCCACGTAGACGTCGGACATACCGCCGGTGCCGATGGTGTAACCCAGTTGATAGCGGTCCCCAATGAGAGTCATGTTGATCAAGGCTCCTTATTCGAATGGGTTCGGCAGTTCCGGCAATTCCGGGGCTGGCGGGACGGGACTTTCCGGTTGCGGTGCAGGCGGCTCTTCGCGGGTGGGCTGCGGTGCGGGTTGTTCTGCGCGGCTGGTCTGCGGCGTCGACGGTTCTGGGGAATTGTAAATGGTCGACGGTTCTTCCTGGGTGCTCTGCTGTGTCTCCTCCGGTTCGGAGCTGGGGGTGGTCTGCTCCGTGGTTTCTTCGACAGTCGTCTCGATGGTCTCTGTAGTCACCGTGGTGCTCGACGTGCTCGAGGAAGTCTCTTCGCCACCGCCGCTAATGCCGTCAAAAAGCCCCGATGCGTAGGCCCAGAATGCACCGAGCCCGAGAAGCAGCACCACCAGCGCGATGAGCACACCGGTGCCGAAGCCACCGGAACGCTTCTTCGGCTCCGCATCGACAGCAGGCGTCTGGTGCTCCGACAACTCCGGGTAATCCTGCGGGTAGTCCGGCTGGTAGCTCGGAGCCGGGCCCGTTTCGGGTTGGATCGTGGTCGCCTCGGTGACGGCGGCGAGCTGCGCGGTGGACTCCTGCGGGGAGGGAGAAGAGACCGCGCGGGTGTTTTTGGTCACCGGGCGCTGGCCGTTGCGGGCGTCGGCAATGGCGTTCTGGAACTCGGAACCGTCGGCAAAGCGCGTCGCGGGGTCTTTGCGCATGGCGATGCCGATCAGTTCGCGCGCCGGCGCCGAAATCGACGTCGACAGCGGAGGTGCCTCGTTGGAGACGTGCGCCAGCGCCACGGAAACGGAGGAGTCACCGGTGAAGGGGCGGCGGCCCGAGAGGAGTTCGTACCCGACGACGCCGAGGGAGTAAATATCCGATGCGGCGGTGACCGGCAGGCCCTGCGCCTGCTCTGGGGAGACGTACTGGGCAGTGCCCACGACCATGCCGGTGCGCGTCAGCGGCACGGCGGAAGCGGCCTTGGCAATGCCGAAGTCGGTGATCTTCACCTTGCCGTTCTGAGTGATCATCAGGTTGCCCGGCTTGATGTCGCGGTGGACCAAGCCCATCCGGTGGATCACGGAGAGACCGTGGGCGGCCTGCTCGAGCACGTCGAGGGCCATTGCCTCGGTGAGTTGACCCTCGCGGACAATGAGGTCCGCCAAGGACTCGCCCCGGATGTACTCCATGACGATGAAGCACATCGGGTAGCCCTCGCGCGTGGGCACCTCACGGTAGTCGTAGGTAGCCACGACATTCTCGGAGTTGATGCCCTCAGCGGCATTCGCCTCGTTCCGGAAACGGCTCAAGAACTCTTCGTTAGCGGAGAACTCGGGTCGCAGGACCTTCACGGCGACTTCGCGGTCGCGGGTGGTGTCGTCGGCAAGCCAAACGGTGGACATGCCGCCGTGCCCGATAATCCATTGGAGCTGGTAATCGGGGCCGATGAGCTCTTGCAGCTCGGCGCGGTTATCAGTGTGCATTACTGTGCACCTCCAGTGTCATCGGTGTTCGGTGCCGCCGCCACCCCCAGGATGGCGCGGCCGATCGGGGCGGAGACCAGTCCACCAGTAGCGCTCTGGCCCATGCCGCCGCCGTCCTTGACCACGACAGCCACGGCGACATCCTTGTCCGGGTCGAAGGCGACGTACCAGGTGTGCGGTGCAAGTCCCTCGCCGTGCTCGGCGGTACCCGTCTTGGATGCGTAGCCGTTGCCGTTGTACCCGGCGGTGTTGCGCTCGGAGGAGTACATCAGACCTGTCAGCGTCTCAGCTTCATCGGCGCTGATGGCTTCCGCTGCCTGGTGGGGGCGGGTTTCGCTCACGGTCTTCATGTTGGGCGCGACGACGCGGGAAACCACATAGGGGTCCATGCGTTTGCCGTCGTTAGCCACCGTGCCTGCCATGACTGCGGCCTGCAGCGCGGTCATGGTGACGTCGCGCTGACCGATCGCAGACATGCCCACCGCAGCCAGATCCTCCAGCTCACCGAGGGAACCAGCCGCGTTGGGCAGGCCCAGATCGTAGTTCTGGCCCACGCCGAACGCGGTGGCCATCTCGCGCATCGGTTCGTCGCCGATCTCAGTGGCCATCTCCACGAATGCCGTGTTGCATGACAGGGTGAACGCCTGGGTGAGCGACGTCTCTCCACCGCCGCCGCCGCAGGCCTTGCCGCCGTAGTTGGTCAGCTGCACCTCCGTGCCCGGCAGGGTGATGGCAGCTTCGGCCGTCAACTGCGAATCAGGCGTGTAGCCCGCGCGCAAACCGGCGGCCGTGGTGATGATCTTGAAGATGGACCCCGGCGGCAACTGCTCCTGCGCAGCTTGGTTGAGCAGCGGTTTACCCGGATCCTCGTTGACAGCCTGCCACGCGGAATCTGCGGTGTCGGGGTTCACAATCGAGTTCGGGTCATAGGACGGGTTCGACGCCATCGCGAGCACTTCGCCTGTCGACGGCCGCAGCGCCACCACCGCACCGTTGTATCCACGAGACTCCAGCTGGTCGTAAGCCGCGGCCTGCATCTGCGGATCAAAGGTGAGCTCGATGGAATCGCCAACTCGGTTCTCCTTGTTCGTCCGCAGGAAGCGGCTGCCGGACGCGCGCGATTCGCCGTTGAGTTCTTCGTTGAACCCGGCCTCGAGCCCAGCCACGCCGTAGCGGTCCGACACGTAGCCGATCACCGGGCCAAACGAGTACGGCATGTTGGGGTAGCTGCGGTCGTAGAAACCCTCGCTGTTCTGGTGGGACTCGGCGAGAATCTCGCCGCCTGCGCTGATCTGGCCGCGCTCCACCATTTTGGCTTCCACAAAGTTGCGTGAATTCAAAGGGTTGCGTGCGTACCTGTCCTCAGTGAATGCTTGCACCCAGGTGAGGTTGACCAGCAGCATCACGATGAGCAGCAGCGAGCCAATCGCGCCAATTCGAATCGTTTTATTCATCGCGCCCCCTCCAGTTGACGCTCCTCAGAAGCAGCACCAGACGACTCACCAGCCGGGCGGTTCGCGTTGTTGGAGATGCGCAGCAGCAGTCCCAGCAGGATGTAGTTCGCCATGATGGCGGAACCACCAGCCGACATGAACGGCGTGGTCAGACCCGTCATGGGCAGCATGTTGGACACACCGCCGGTGACCACGAAGATCTGCACGGCGATGGTCAGTGCGAGCCCGGAGGCGACCAGCTTGCCGTAGGTGTCGCGCACGGCCAAGGCGGTGCGGAAACCGCGGGTGATCAAGATGGCGAAGATGATCAACACGGCGCTCAAGCCCACCAGGCCGAGCTCCTCACCGATAGCGGCGAGGATGTAGTCCGAGTGCGCGACCGGAACCATGTCGGGGTGACCGAAGCCCAGGCCCGTACCGGTGATGCCGCCCCAGCTCAGGCCGAACAGGGCCTGGGAGGGCTGGAAACCGAAGGTGTCGTAGTTAGCCAGCGGGTCAATCAAGTTGGCCACGCGGTCCTGGATCTTTTCAGACATCTGATAAACAGTGAACCCGCCGATGGCCACCAAACCAGAACCAATGAATAGCCAGCTCGTCCGGCCAGTGGCGAAGTACACCATGCCCAGCACGGTGGCAAAAAGCAGCAGTGCCGGACCGAAGTCGTTGGACATCGCCATGATGAGGATCGCGATCGCCCAGACCATGAGGATTGGAGCCAAGTCGCGCAGGCGCGGGAAAGTCAACCCCAAGAAGCGATACCCGGCCACGGTGAATAGGGACCTTTTTTGCGCCAAAAGTTGGGCGAAGAAGAGCAGCAGGAGGATCTTGGAGAACTCACCCGGCTGGATGGAGAACGGACCCAGCCAGATCCAAATGCGCGCCTCCGCGTCCGGGGGCTGCGGCCATACCAGTGGCAGAGCCAACAGGAACAGTCCGAGCAGACCCAGCAGGTAGGAAAAACGCGTCAGCTGGCGGTGGTCACGCACGATCAGCAGTGTGCCCACCAGTAGAACCACACCCACGAGAGACCAGATGACCTGCCGTTCCGTCAGGTGCGCATCCTTCGCGATATCGATGCGGTAGATGAACACCAGACCGATCGCGTTCAACGTCGCCGCCAGCGGCAGCATCATCTGGTCGGCGTGCGGTGCGGCATAACACATGGCCACGTGTGCGATCGCGTAGACGCCGATGAAACCGCCGACGAGCCAGAGCATGTCGACGGTGAGCGCTTTACCCTGGGAGAGTTCCAAGCCCACGAGCATGAGCAGCAGCAACGCCGCCGACATGATCAGCAGGGTCATTTCCCTGCCGCGGGAAAACAGCTGGCGCATCTACTTCACCTCCCTACAGGCCTCAGCGGGGGTTTCCGGCTCAGCATCGGCCCCCTCGTTGTCCGCGTCTTCAGCAGCTTGAGCATCTTCGGCCGCTGCCTCATCGACGCAGACAGGCAACGCGTCCTCGGCCAAGCGGTTGACTTGCTCGGTGACCTCGGCATACGAGCCGCTGCCCAGGTTGTCCACGCGTTCACGGGTGGAATCGGGCAAGTCGCTGACCGTGAACAGCTGGCAGTCGTTCGGGACAGAGCCCGTGTCGACGAGCCGGATCTGGTTCTCGTCGTTAATGCACACCTTCTGCACAGGTTCATGCAGGTCGCGGCCGAAAACGCTGGTTTGGAAGCCCTGCTCGATGATGATTTCATCTGCGTCGTTCGCAGTGACGAAGTACGACGACTGCTTGGCGTTGTCGTACCACCACATGCCGCCCAGCCCCAGCAGGGCGACGAGCAACACGCCAATGACTATCGGCCACGCCGAGCGCCGCTGGTGATCCTCCTCGTCGTCATCGGGTTCCGGGGTGTCGTGGGTGGCGCGCGTTTCGCTTGTCGACGTCTTATTCTGCGGCCGCACCAACTTCGCCGCCCTACTCGCGGACGTATCCGGATGGGTGGGATCTTCTGCCTGCACCAACGCACCGGCCATCGCAGGTGCGGTGGGCACGTCGGGGGACTCCGGATCATCCGTGTCGATAACATCGGCCACTACAACAGTGATGTTGTCCGGCCCTCCCGAGCGCAGCGCCAGTTCGACGAGGCGTTGCGCGGCCTCGGCGGGGGAGCCTTCTCCCAAGGTGGTCTCAATGGTGGAGTGCGTCACCGGGTCGGACAGCCCGTCGGAACACAGCAGGTAGCGGTCGCCGGCGTGGGCGTCGATAAGCTCCAAATGCGGCTCGACCGGACGGCCGGTGTACGCCTTGAGAATGAGCGACTTCTGCGGGTGCGAGGAAACGTCTTCGGCGTTGAGTTTGCCCTGTTCAACGAGCGACTGGACGAATGTGTCGTCGACAGTGATCTGTGTCAGCTCACCGCCCCGCAGGCGGTATCCGCGCGAGTCACCGACGTGGATCAACCCCAGCTGGACACCGTTGAACATCAGCGCGGTCAGGGTCGTGCCCATGCCTTCTTGCTCAGGGTGCTTACTGATGGACGCCTTGATCGACGCGTTCGCGTCATCAGCCGCCGCGCCGAGCAACGCCAGAATGTCGGCGTCGCCCGGGTCGCGGTCGAGGTGCTCCATGTGCTGGACCATGAGCTGGGAGGCGACTTCACCGGCGGCGTGGCCGCCCATGCCGTCGGCAAGCAACAGCAAGTGCGGGCCGGCGTAAGCGGAATCTTCGTTGTTTCCGCGCACAAGCCCGCGGTCAGACACAGCGACGAAGTTGAGTTTCAGCGTGCTCATGGCATCAACCTCACAATCGTGCGCCCCATCTTGATGTCCGTGCCCACCTGGACGCGTTCAGGCTGGTCAATCCGGATACCGTCGACAAATGTGCCGTTACGGGAATCCAAGTCCTCGACGAACCATTCAGACCCGCGGCGGAACAACCGCGCGTGGCGCGAGGATGCAAAGTCGTCCCCGAGCACGAAATCGTTGTTGTCCGCACGGCCCAGTGAGAGTTCTTCCAGCGTGGAAATTTCCATGTGGGAGCCCTGCAGCGGGCCCTCAACCACGACAACCTCGCGGGCCTTTTCCCTGCGCATGGGCGCCGGTGCCGGGGCAGCTGCCGAACGTGGGCGGCGCTGCGCCGAAGCCGCGGCCTTGATGTCGCGGCGCTGCGCGGCGAGCACCGCCATGATGAAAGCCCACAACAAGATCAGGAGCCCGAAGCGGGCACCAAGCATCAATGCAGTATCTAGCACGTCACACCGCCCCTTACTGGTACTGCTGGTAGTGCTCGTTTGGCTGGGCCGGCTGGGAATAGCGCGGACCCACGATACGAACCTCGATGGAGGAATGCCCGACAGTGATCACATCGCCATCGGCCAGCTCCCAGTTCTCCACAAGCTGGTCGTTGACCGTCGTGCCGTTGGTGGACTGGAGGTCCACCAGAAACGCGGTCTGACCGTCCCAAATGACTTCGGCGTGCTGGCGCGAGACACCCGTGTCCGGCAGGCGGAAGTCAGCGTCGTTCGACCGGCCGAGGATGTTGGACCCTTCGTGGACTTGGTAGGTGCGCGACGAGCCGTCGAGAAGCAAAAGGGTCACGGCGGGACCGTTCGGTGCTGGCTGGGGCTGGAACATCGGTGCCTCCTGATCATCGGCCTTGCGCGGTGCGCGGTCCGCAAGAATCGCGTCGAATCCGCTATCGACATCCGGGGCTTCGTCGATATACGACGACACACGCAACTGACCCGTGCGCAACCCGGACTCCTCCGCAACCCGGACCACCACGGGCCCGTACAGGCCCCAGTTCAGGTTACGGACAAAACGCGTGAGCTGCCCCGCGAGGTGGGCGGGCAAATCCGGATCCTGCGACAAGTTCTCCAGATCCTTACTGGACACGCCGATCGCGAACACATTCGGGGCGACAATCTCATCCACCTCATTGGCGACGAGTTCATCCTGCGCCTCCTGCTTCAGCAGCTCTTCCAGCTCAGCCGGAACAACACGGCCCCCGAACACTGCAGCAAAGCCGTTATCCAACCCGCGCTGCAGTGAACTGTCGATCTTGGCCAACCTATCCATCAACGCCATTTACCCACACCTCCTCCCAGGAATGTTTCGATGACAGTATAGAGTTTCGCGTCCGTTCGACATAGCTGCCCAGGCGTTTCTTACAGTCCTTATTGAGTTTTAAGGTCTCGTTGAGACTATCTGGACGGCAACTGAACACGCGATTTGGTGGTTTATAGCGCGCCCGTGCTATGTTTACCTAGTCGCCCGCCCGGGTGGCGGAATTGGCAGACGCGCTGGCTTCAGGTGCCAGTGTTCGCAAGAACGTGGGGGTTCAAGTCCCCCCCCGGGCACAATGTGAAGTCCCGAGACATCGTTCCTATGGTGTCCCGGGATTTCTTGTTTTTGGAGTGCCCCGGTTGGGGGGTTAAGTGACAAAAGGGGATGCGGACGGAATCTTGGAGGATTCCATCATGAACCGCTCATACACCAAGGAGCAGCGACGCAGAGCTCTGCAGGTTTACAAGCGCACTCAATCGGTGACCAAGACCGTCCGTGAACTTGGTTATCCAGGGCGATGGACGCTGTACAAATGGTTGCGTGAACCCGCCAAACCTGGTCGACCCCGCAAACAGTCAAAAACATTGACCCGCTACCCGTTTGAGGTCAAGCTTCGTGCTGTTGAGCTCTTCAACGCTGGTTGGAGGCCAGCTGACATCGCTGTGGAATGCGAGCTGCGCTCAAAGATGAGTGTCTATTCTTGGGCACAACGCCACCGTGAAGAGGGAAAATGGGGTTTGATGTCGAAAAGAGAACGCAAAGAGCACACTCGCATGCCCACCCGAGCAGCATTCGAGAAATCATTAGCCGATGATCCTGCAGAACTGAAAAAGCAAATGGCTCAACTGCTCGTTGACAAGGCTGTTTTGGAAAAGGAGCTGGAACTTGTAAAAAAAGACGTCAGCGTCATCCCGGGTCAGCTCAGCAATAAGCACAAGGCTGAAGTGGTTGACGCGTTACGCGGCGAGTTTCCGTTATCTATGCTGCTTGCTGCTATTGATCTTGCGGCATCAAGCTTCTACTACCAACTCCAACAGCGATTTGCTCCGGATAAGCACGCGCGTATCCGCGAATTGCTTCATGAGATTAGTTCTGAGTCGAATAACACCTACGGCTATCGCCGACTTTGGTGGGAACTGCGCCATCGCGGGATCGTTATCAGTGAGAAGGTCGTCCGCCGTCTCATGCACGAAGAGGGAATTCGTCCCTGGTTCCCGAAACGAAAGTGGCGTTACTCCAGCTATCAAGGGGAAATTTCTCCCGCACCACCTAACCTGGTGAACCGCAATTTTCATGCTGAGCATCCAAATCGGTTGTGGCTGACTGACATCAGTGTTTTCGCTACTAACCAAGGTCGCGTGTACCTGTCTGCCATCATCGACTGTTTTGACGGGAAGGTCGTGGCAGCAAAAACAAGTGTTCATCCCACCATGGAGTTAGCAGAAGAAACTTTGTACGCAGCAATCGCAACCGAAAAGCCGGCAATGGATGGCTCCTTGGTGATTCACTCAGACCGCGGAGCACATTATCGAGGCAGCAGCTGGCGAAGTATGACCGAGAAGTTCGGAATACTTCGCTCGATGTCGAAGAAAGGTTGTAGCCCCGACAATGCAGCATGCGAGGGGTTCTTCGGCCGAATGAAAAACGAAATGTACTACGGCAGAACCTGGCAGAACCCCCAAGAGCTCAAAGAAGCAATCGCGACATACATTGAGTTCTACAACGATCACCGAATCAAGATCAGCCTCGATGGTTTGAGCATTGCCGAATACCGAAAAGTCAATGTAGCGTGAGATTGAAACTGTCCAAAAAACGTCCGCATCCTCAAAAGTGTGTCTGATTTTCAGCGTATCTGCTGATCGGCCTATGTAAATCGGGCTTGAATAGGGTTCTGGACCTTATTCGAGCCCGTTCTTCGTTCAATTAGCCGGAATGTCACCTCCATGTGATAGCGGGGTGTTGGTGTGCTTTCCCGGTGACGCCAAACAGACCACGATGCCCCTCATGTAATGGGGAAACGAAGAAAAACGGAAGGGTGTCAGGATGTTTGTGTGTGAGGCTCTGATCTAGAGGGAGTTTCAGCGTGGCTTCGGTCCAGGACAATGGTGGTCGGGATGACCGAGGTCGGCACCCCACCCAGGGCCGCAGCGATACGAAACGGCGGGTCGTAGATCGGGGGATAGGTCACCGCGTTGTCGAGTTTGAAGTCCTGGGCGATGGTCTGGTTGTAGTCACGGACGTTGATGCCCAGCACCGTGCCACCGAGGGGGTCGAGAGTCTCCTGGACAAGCTGCAGGTCATCGACTTCCGCCCGACACGGTGCACACCACTGGCCCCAAGCGTTGAGGACGACGACCTCGCCTTCAAAATCAGACAGGCTGATCTCCTCACCTTCCTCCATCAGCAACGGGCCGGAGAAGTCCGGCAGCGGGGCACGCTCCTCCTCTGCGTAGATAATTTCGGTTTGGCCTCCTGGTGAGTGGAACTGGAAGGTGCCCCCGACGGCGACGGCGTTTCGGGCGCCGTCGTCTGAGGAACAGGCCACCAGGGTCACGGCGGTGAGCACCGCGGCAACCGCGATGGCGGCTCTGCGGGGGTGTGCTCGGCATGGATTAGATCTCCTTATTCCGGGGCGGTGGGGAAGAAGACGGTGTTCTGGTTGTCCCGGAAGACCACAACACCGAGGAAGGTCCTCGTGCTGCCCGGTGGGTGGTCTGCAGCGACTCTGCCCACCTCGGCACTCAACCCTGCTGTGGGGGGTTACTCGTAGCGAAGCGAGCTGAGCATCCCGGTTTCCAAGTGATAGGCGTTATGGCAGTGAAATGCCCACTCACCGGGGTTGTCAGCGATCAGGTCGGCGATCATGGTTTCACCGTGGCGGAGAAGGACGGTGTCCTTGCGTAGCCCGCCGCTGCCGGGCAACGCCCACGTGTGTCCGTGGATGTGCATGGGATGGGGCATCATGGTCCTGTTGCGCATGACCATCCGCAGGCGCTGGCCCTCCTGCACGGTCGCGGAGGAGGATTGGCCGTCGGTGAGAATGCTCCATTCATACGGCATCATCTGCCCGCCCAGGTCGATGCTGACTTCTCGGTCTGGTGTGCCCTCGGGCAGGAGTGCACGGTCTGCTGGCTTCAGGGAGGACAGAAGCAGTCCGGTGGACGACAACTCGGGGAAGTCGACATCGGGGCGGGGGGCCTGGCCGCCGGCGGTGCGGATGACGGCGAAGGCGCGGTCGTCCTTACCCACCGCCAAAGCCGTGAGCGGGAAGATGCCGTCGCCGAGGATGACCTCGACGTCGACACGCTCGCCCATCGACAGGTAGATCGATTCGGTCTCCCAGGGCTGGACAGGGAAGCCGTCGGTGTGGGTGACGGTCATGCGGTGACCACCGAGTGCCACCTTGAAGATGGTGTCACCGCCGGAGTTGATAAACCGCAGGCGGGCCTTGTCGCCCGGGCGAGCCTCGAAGGTCCGGTGAGCACGGGGGATACGTCCGTTGATGAGGTAGTGCGGATACATCACATCGCCGGCATCCCCGCCCAGTACCCGGTCCGGGGTGCCGTGCATCATCTGGCCGTGACCTCCCATTCCCATCCTCCCGTTATGGTCGCCCGAACCCATTCCGGTGAGCTTGTCGAGCTCATCGTCGGGAGTGCCCTGAATGCCATCGACCCAGTCGTCGAGCACGATGGTCCACTCGACGTCCTGGTCCTCAGCGTCTTGCGGGTCACGGATGATCAGTGGGGCGTGGAGGCCGCGATCAAGCTGCAGGCCGGTGTGGGAATGGTAGAAGTAGGTGCCACCGTGGGGGACTTCAAAAACATAGGAGAAAGACTCGCCAGGTTCAATGGGGTCCTGGGTCATGCCGGGCACACCGTCGGCTGCGTTGTGGAGTGCGATGCCATGCCAGTGGATGGAGGTGCTCTCAGGCAGTTCATTGGTGATATCGACCTGGAGGACGTCGCCGGCGGTGGCCTCAATGGCCGCATCCCCGGTGTCAGAGACGTATCCCCACGTCTTGGCTTCGATGCCGCCGATATCCAGGGAGAGGGGTCGGGCGGTCAGTGTCCGGCGCACCGTCGGCTCACCGAGCGCAGTGGGGGTGGGAGTGGGGCGAAGGGAGGGACCTGGTGCCGAGGCAGCGGGTCCAGGGTCGCTGGTGCAGGCGGCCACGGCCCCGGTGCCGGCGAGGACGAGCCCGCCGAGCAGAAACTGTCGTCGGGAAAAAGCGTTCATCATGATTTAATCGTCCTTGGTGCAAGATTTCAGTGACACGGGAGACAGGCGCAGGTGAGGACCCTGCTGAGCCATCACGTCAGGGGCAGGTCCGTGACACACGTGGCACCATCAGCGGTGGTGGAGAACTCAGTGACACCGGTACGTCCCTGGTGGGTGACCTCAATCGTTCCGGTGGCCTCACGCGGGAGCCAGAAGCCGACAAACCCGTTGTCGAACGTGGTGGTTTGCTCGTCGATCAGGACCTCCCCGGTGGTCTCATCGGTGACCGTGACCTGGACGGGCGCATTGCGCAGTTCACCCAGGCAGGTGGTCAGACTGTGGTAAAAGCAGTCATGGGTCTGGGTCACGTAGGGGGCAATCGAAACGTAGGTCAGGTCCTGGGGCAGGTCGAGGGCCACCTCCTGGTTCTCATCCGAGAGCACCAGCTCATTGGGGCGAACCGAGGCGATCAGGTCGGTGGGGCGGTCGGCAACCGCCTCCTGGTCGAGGTGGTCGATGATCTCGGTTGCGTCCATGGCGGCCAGACCGTGGGCGGTCAAGAACTTATCCTGGGTCGCCTCCGCGGTAACGGCGGGCTCCGGGTCGGCGGCCGAGCACCCGGTGAGGGTCAGGGCGAGGGCGGCGGCTGCGATCGCTGCTCGTTTCACGTCAATCTCCTTGGGTCGTGGTAAGACCGTGATAGGGCACCGCTTATGCGTCGGTGCTTCATCTTTCTCTAGCACGTCCGCCGGCCGGCCGGAAAACAAAAACCCTGCTCGCAGCCTTGAAATGCGGTGAAAAGGGGGCGCGATCGGTGGGCTGGGTCACTCCTGAACTGGCCCGCCCCACCACGGGTTGCTGTCCTGCTACCCCGCCCCCGGTATCTGGCGCGGGGCGCCCAACCCCTGGTAGCACCTGCTCCCCCCCACCGGTGAAGGCAACACCTTTGGTTTGTGAGGGGACACAGAAACGAGAGCGATCCAGGGGTTGTTTTTGAAGATTTAATGAAGATGCCCTCGGTGAGTACCGAGCGAGGATGGGCCGGGACCATACTGGATCCTATGGATGACCGCGCGCTGACCATCGCCACGCTCCCGGGGCGGGTGCTGGTGGTCGACGATGAACAACCCCTGGCCCAGATGGTGGCCTCCTACCTCATCCGGGCCGGCTTCGACACCCGTCAGGCCTACACGGGAACTCAGGCCGTGGACGAGGCCCGTCGCTTTTCCCCCGATGTCGTGGTGTTGGATCTGGGTCTGCCCGAACTCGACGGTCTAGAGGTCTGCGGACGGATCCGCACCTTCTCGGACTGCTACATCCTCATGCTCACCGCCCGCGGCACCGAGGACGACAAGATCACCGGTTTGACCCTGGGGGCCGATGACTACATCACTAAACCCTTCGGCATCCGGGAACTGGTGACCCGGGTGCATGCGGTGCTACGCCGCCCCCGCACCAGCACCATCCCGCCGCAGGTTACCACCCCGTTGACCGTCGGTGAGCTCACCATTGACCCCGCCGCCCACAAGGTGCAGGTGGGGGAGGTGGTCGTGGATCTCACCCGCACGGAGTTCGAGCTGCTGGTCACCCTGGCCCTGCGCCCAGGCCAGGTGCTCACCCGCCACGACCTGGTCACCGAGGTTTGGGATACCACCTGGGTGGGGGATGAGCGCATCGTCGATGTCCACATCGGCAACCTGCGCCGCAAGCTCGGCACCGATACCCGGGGGCGGGGCTTCATCGAAACCGTGCGTGGAGTGGGCTACCGGGTGGGGCAACCATGAAGCACGGACCCGGCCTGACCTTCCGCTTCCTGGCCGCCCAGGTGGTGGTCGTGGTGATCAGCCTGCTGGTGGCCGCGGCCGTGGCCACAATCGTAGGCCCGACCCTGTTCCATGATCATATGCTGATGACCGGCCGGGAGGATCCCTCGCTGGAGCTGTTCCACGCCGAGCAAGCCTACCGGGACGCCAACCTGATCACCCTGGCCGTAGCCCTGCCCACCGCCTTGTTCAGTACCCTACTGGCCAGCCTGTGGTTGTCTCGTCGACTGCGCACCCCCCTGCAGGGCCTGACGCGCGCGGCCGCCTCCGTCGCCGGTGGCAACTACCGGGTACGCGTCCCCGCGGGGAACGCCGGCCCGGAGGTGAGCACGCTGGCACAAGCCTTCAACACCATGGCTAATCGGATGGAACACACCGAACAGGTCCGCCGCCAAATGCTCTCGGACCTGGCCCACGAAATGGGCACCCCTCTGTCTGTGCTCGCGGTCTACCTCGATGGCCTCCAGGACGGTGTCGTGGACTGGAACCTGTCTACTCACCAGATCATGTCCGACCAACTCACCCGTCTGACCCGGCTGATCGAGGATATCGACGATGTGTCCCGGGCCCAGGAAGACCGCATTGACCTAGACTTGGCCGAGGAGGGGCTCGATGAACTGCTCCACGTCGCGGCCGCCGCCGCGGGGGAAGCCTACGCCGACAAGGGCGTCGGTCTACACATCGAGGCTGGCCACGACACCGCCCGGGTAATGGTGGACCGGCAACGCTTCGGCCAGGTGATGGGCAACCTGCTGTCCAACGCCCTGCGGCACACCCCAACCGGTGGACGGGTCCAGGTCACCGTCCGCCAACAGGGGGCTTCCGCCGCGCTCATTGATATCACCGACACCGGCGACGGCATCCCGCCCGACCAGCTCGAGCACATCTTCGAACGCTTCTACCGGGGTGATACTGCCCGGAGCCGGGACAAGGGTGGGGCCGGCATCGGTCTGACCATCTCCCGTGCTCTGATCGAAGCTCACGGCGGCACCTTAACCGCCGCCTCACCCGGAGCCGGTCACGGATCGGTGTTCACCCTCCGCCTCCCGTTGTCCTCTCCTGTGAAGGAACCACCTGCGATGACCACCACTCACCCCGGCGACGATCACGACTCTCACTACCCCTTGGCGGGTACCCCTGGGGGTATACCATGAAGAGTGAAAGCTCATCCGACCCCACCAACCCGATAACCACGCCGACTCCTCACCTGCTGCCGGTGGCCTCCTACCAGATGGAAGGCCTGACCTGCGGGCACTGCGCCGGGCGGGTGACTGAGGCGGTCCAGGCCCTGCCGCTCGTTGACGACGTCCAGGTAGATCTTGCCGCCGGGGGCGGCTGTACGGTCACCGTCACCGGAGCCGTTTCCGCGGAGGAGGCGCGCCAGGCCAACGAAGAAGTCGGTTACGCCGCTTTCTGAATGCCCCACCACGACACCCACCCCCCCCGGATTAAGGGGTGGGGAGGAAGGAATCTTTATGACCAGCCCACACCACGGTAACCACAGCAGCAGTCCCCACTCCCCGGAGATGAATCACACCGAGCACGCCAACCACACCGACCATTCGGGACATGAGGATCACCAGGTCCACAACCACGGCGAGCACGCTGGCCACAGCACGGCGATGTTCAGGCAGCGTTTTTGGTGGTCGTTGCTCCTGTCGGTCCCGATCGTGATCTTCAGCCCAATGGTCGCTGACCTGCTCGGCTACGACCTCCCCGAATTCCCGGGCTCATCCTGGATTCCCCCGGTACTCGGCACCGTCATTTTTGTCTACGGTGGCAGCCCTTTCCTCAAGGGCGGATGGAAAGAACTGAAATCCCGCCAACCCGGGATGATGCTGCTGATCGCGATGGCGATCACGGTGGCGTTTGTCGCCTCCTGGGTGACCACCCTGGGTGTGGGCGGGTTTGACCTGGACTTCTGGTGGGAACTGGCCCTGCTGGTGACCATCATGCTGCTGGGCCACTGGTTGGAGATGCGCGCCCTGGGTTCTGCCTCTTCCGCTCTCGACGCCCTGGCGGCGCTGCTGCCCGACGAGGCCGAGAAAATTGTCGACGGGCAGGCCCACACCGTGGCCATTTCGGAGCTCAGCGTCGATGACGTGGTGCTGGTGAGGGCCGGGGCCCGGGTACCGGCGGATGGCACGATCATCGACGGAGCGGCAGAATTCGACGAGGCGATGATCACCGGTGAATCCCGACCTGTCTTCCACGAGACCGGCGCGAAGGTGGTCGCCGGGACCGTGGCCACCGACAACACTGTGCGTGTCCGGGTGGAGGCCACCGGTGGAGACACCGCTCTGGCCGGCATCCAAAACATGGTCGCTGATGCCCAGTCCTCCTCCTCGCAGGCTCAGGCCTTGGCGGACCGGGCCGCGGCCCTCCTGTTTTGGTTCGCCCTGATTTCGGCCACTATCACTGCGATTGTCTGGACGATCATCGGCAGCCCCGGTGACGCGGTGGTCCGCACCGTCACGGTGTTGGTCATCGCTTGTCCGCATGCCCTGGGATTGGCGATTCCGTTGGTGATTGCGATCTCCACCGAGCGGGCGGCCAAGTCCGGGGTGTTGATTAAGGATCGGATGGCACTGGAGCGGATGCGCACCGTCGATGTGGTCCTGTTCGACAAGACCGGCACCCTGACCGAGGGTGCGCACGCGGTCACCGGTGTCGCAGCTGTCGAGGGCATCACCGAGGGCGAGCTGCTGGCTATTGCGGCGGCGGCCGAGGCTGACAGCGAGCACCCCGTCGCACGCGCCATTGTTACCGCCGCGAGTGAGCACCCCGAGGCCTCACGAATGGTGCTGCGCGGCACCGGTTTTACCGCGGCCTCCGGCCGGGGCGTGCGCGCCACCGTTGATGGCTCCGAGATCCTCGTCGGCGGGCCGAACATGCTCCGCGAATTCAACCTGACCAACCCCGGTGTGCTCGAAGAGCAGACTGGGGAGTGGACTCAACGCGGGGCCGGAGTCCTCCACGTGGTCCAGGACGGACAGATCATCGGTGCCCTGGCCGTCGAGGATACGGTCCGCCCCGAATCCCGCGCGGCGGTAAAGGCCCTGCAGGACCGCGGGGTCAAGGTCGCGATGATCACCGGTGACGCGCAGCAGGTGGCCCAGGCGGTTGGCCAGGACCTGGGGATCGATGAGGTCTTCGCCGAGGTCCTGCCCCAGGACAAGGACACCAAGGTCACCCAGTTACAGGAGCGTGGCCTGACTGTGGCGATGGTCGGTGACGGTGTCAACGACGCCCCCGCTCTGACCCGCGCGGAGGTCGGTATCGCCATCGGGGCCGGCACCGATGTGGCGATGGAGTCCGCCGGAGTGGTCCTGGCCAGTGATGACCCTCGGGCGGTGTTGTCGATGATTGAGCTCTCGCAGGCCAGCTACCGCAAGATGATCCAGAACCTCATCTGGGCCTCTGGCTACAACATCGTCGCCGTGCCGCTGGCCGCCGGTGTACTCGCCCCCATCGGGGTGGTGCTCTCCCCGGCCGTGGGCGCGATCTTGATGTCTGCCTCGACCATCGTGGTGGCCCTCAACGCCCAGCTGCTACGCCGGATCGATCTGGACCCGGCCCACCTAGCCCCCACCGATCGACAGGAGGACCCTGCCAGGTCCGCCTCTCCCGTGACCAACGGTCGCTGACCCTTCGAGGTTGACCCGCTGTTAAATTAACAGCGGGTTTCTCCTTTTGTATATGCTTGCTCCGTCATGTGTCCGGCACGTAGCCAAACGCCGGGCCTGTCCCGAGCAAGAAAGACAAACTCCATGAACGATATTGCACGCAAGGCGCTCGCGGAGGCCCTGGCCACCCTGCTGTTCGTCTTCACCATCATCACCGCTGTCGCCGCTGCCGACAACTTCGCGCCCGTAGCCATTGGTATGGCACTGATGGTGCTGGTGTACTCCACCGGCCACATCTCCGGTGGACACGTGAACCCGGCTGTCTCCCTCGGTGCCTGGATTCGCGGTGCTATGACCGCCACCGAGATGCTCATCTACTGGGCTGCTCAGATCGTCGGCGGCATCCTTGGCGCCCTGCTGACCCGTGCCGTCATCTCTGATCCGGTCGAGGCTGCGCAGATCCAGTCTCTGCCGGCCTTTGTTGTAGAGGCCGTGTTCACCTTCATCCTCGTGTGGGTCGTGCTGAATGTGGCCACCTCCAAAGAGACCGACGGTAACTCCTTCTTTGGCCTGGCCATCGGTGCCACCGTGATGACCGGTGCCTTCGCTGTCGGCCCCATCTCCGGCGGCGGGTTCAATCCGGCCGTGGCAATTGGGCTGTGCGTCAACGGCAACTTCGCGTGGGACAACGTGTGGCTCTACATTCTCGCGCCGCTGGTTGGTGCAGCCTTGGCGGCGCTCGCGTTCCGCGTTCTCAGCCCGGCTGACGTCGAGCACGACCTGCAGGCCTAAGACTGGCGGAAAGCTCACCTTTCGCGTCCATCGGCGTTGATGTCGGTGATGGCGACGTGCCATCCATCGTCGGCAAGTTGGCGAGCGACTTCCTTGCCAATGCCGGATGCGGCACCCGTCACGATGGCGTACTTCTGCGCATTCTGCTCTGCGTTCATGGGTCGTATCCTAGAGGAAACAACCTCACGTGTTTGTGGGTTCGGGCGTTACACTGGACCGCATGCCTGCGACCCCCATCCCGACCTACTTGAACGCGATCCTCGACGAGGTGCGCGACAACAAAGAGGGCAACAACGCCGACTACATCGAGACGTTGCGCGACGCTGACCCGGACAAGCTCGCGCTCGCGCTGTGCACCCGCAGCGGCAACCTGTATTCGGTGGGGGATGACGAGTATGAATTCTCCATCCAGTCCATCTCGAAGCCGTTCGTGTACGCGCTTTCACTGGACATGGTCGGTCCGGAAGAGGTCCATAAGTACGTCGGCGTGGAACCGTCGGGCGAGGCGTTCAATGAGCTGTCGCTGGATGACACGCACCGTCCCGCCAACCCGCTGATCAACGCCGGTGCGATCGTGGTCAACGAGCTTGTCGCCGGTGACGGGGTTGTTTTGCGCGAATTCAGCAAGCTCGCGGGACGCGAATTGCTTCTCGACGACAACCTCGCCCGCGCCGAACTCTCCAGCGCCGACCGCAACCTCGCCCTGGGGCACATGCTCCGCGAGTACGGGATGATCAAGGGCGACGTGGAAGAAGTCGTGGCCAGTTACATCCGCCAGTGCTCGATCATGGTGAACGTGAAAGACCTGGCTATCATGGCGGCGACATTGGCCAACGGTGGATTGCAGCCGGTGACGGGGGAGAGGGTGCTCTCTGCGCGGGCGTGCCGGCTCACACAGGCCGTCATGGCGTCTGCCGGCATGTACGACGGTTCGGGCCGCTGGATGAGCCGCGTGGGTATCCCCGCGAAGTCCGGTGTGTCGGGCGGGTTGATCGGGACGCTGCCGGGCCAGCTTGGTGCGGCGTCGTTAAGCCCGCGGCTGAACGAGGAAGGCAACTCCGTGCGCGGTGTAGAGATTTTCCAGCGCATGTCGGAGACCCTCGGTCTGCACATGATGGGTTCTTATTACTACTCCGCGCCGGGTATCCGCACCGTGCACCGCCAGGGTGACACCAACGTGGTCGAGCTGCAGGGCATGATCAACTTCACCGCCGCCGAGACGATCCTCCACGACCTGGTGGAGCGCCACCTGGTCGGCGACAAGCTCGTCCTCGACTTCACCCATGTGACATCGTTCAACATGGCCGGCCGCCGCCTGGTCAAAGAAGGGCTGCGCCAGTTCCGCGAGGAAGGATATGAAGTCGCCGTCTACGACCCGGAAGCCGCCATGCCGGACTACGAATTCTCCGACGGCACCCGTGTCGAATCCATCAAGGACTTCACCGAATCCTTCACCGTCAACGTGTCCCCGGAGGATGCCTACACCGTGGTGTCGGACCCGAAGCAGTGGTGGGAGGACACCGAAGATTCTGTCGAAGGCAATGCCGATGAAAAGGGCGAGTCCTTCTCCATCGAGTCCGACGACGGCACCGGTTACTTCACCGTCGAGCAGGCCGATGACGGCGAGCGCCTCGTGTGGCACTCCGAAACCACCGACGAGGATGGCGAGGACGAGGACTGGCGCGACTCCGACATCATCTTCGACTTTGACCGCGAAGAGGACGGCTCCACCACCGTCCACGTCACCCACCGCGGCCTGAAACCCCACGACAGGCACTATGAGGAGCGGGTGCAGGACTGGCGCGACCGGATTGGTAAGCGCCTCCAGCCGTACATCAACCGCCGCGCCGGGAATTCACGCGCGGCAGAAGATGCGGCTGGGGCTGAGCCCAGCGAGCCCAGCTAGTCTTCGAGTTCCGCGTTGAGGCGCTCCTCGTCGCGCTCACGCTGTTTGCGCAGCATCGCTGGCACGGCGATCACGGCGAAGACGGTGCCGATGATCCCGCCGGTGTACAACCCGCGCGCCAAGGACGGGTCCGAGACGTTGTACGCGATGCCGAACAGCATGACAAAGCACAGCGTGAGGTTCACTATTGCCAGCCCCCACAGCCCGTCTTTGAGCTTCGGTGCTGGGCGGGCGGCGCGGGACTTCAACCATTGCGTGAAGATGAGGTTCGGCCCGATCAGCGGGATGACGATGAGCAACGACCACATCGCATGTGTGCCGGGCAGCACCCAAGCGAGCATAGCGCCGGCGATCAGCGCGAAGGTGGGCAGCAGGGCCAGTGCGATGGTGGAGGCTTGGTGGTAAGTGCGGGTTTCGTATTCGTCGCCAAGCATCTTCTCTGTCTTGGCCAGGATGGTGTCGCCGATGTTCATGGTCAGCTCCTTTGCTGGTCACCGAAGACTTCCTCAACCGTTTTGCCGAGTTCGCGGCAAATGTCGAGCGCCAGGTGAACCGAAGGGGAATAGTTTCCTTTTTCGATGTTGGCTACGGTCTGCCGGGAGACACCGACGCGTTGGGCAAGCTCGGCTTGCGAAAGCTCGTGCCAGCGCCGCCATTGGCGGACCATGTTCGGGTGTGGATCTATGTCGCGCGACATTTTCTAACCGTAAATAATCCCATTCAGAGTGTCAAGGAAACTTTACAAACTGCTAACCCCAGTCGCCGAGCGCGCCCTCCAACGCGCCCAACGCTGCATCGATGATCGGCCGCCGTGCATCCTCCGGGCATCCCGCATCCGCCCAATCGAGGCACACAGCCTCCACGAATCCGAAGAACCCGGATACAGCGACAGCTGCGCGTTCACCGTCCGCGCCCACCAGCGCCCGCAGCTTATCGACGCCCGTATCCCGCCCCTCAATCCTCACAAACTGGACCTCCTGCGGCGTATCCCCACGCACCACCGCCGCCCACGCCAACGGGTGAGCGGCAACGTGATCGAGGTAGACCTCCGCCGCCGCCCGGACCTTGCCGCGTGTCGACGTATTCGGCGGCAGTCCCTCGACCGCCTCCGCCACCGCCGCAGTCAGCTCCTCCTCCCGCTGGGCAACCACAGCCGCGTACAGTCCCGCCTTCGAACCGAAGTGGTGGAAAATCAACCCGACCGAGATGCCCGCGGCTTGGGCAATGTCCTGGGTGGATACCTCGGAGTAGCTGGAGGAGGCGAACAGGGGGCTGGCGACGTCGATAAGCGTGTGGCGTCGTTCTGCGACGCTGAGCCGCGTGCGTGTCATGAAAACCACTATACTGAGTGGCGCTCAGTAGGAAAGGAGTCCCATGCTGGAGAACACGATCTGGTGGCACGTCTACCCGCTCGGCGCACTCGGTGCGCCCATCCGCGACCGCGCCGGCGACGATGCCGCGCCGCGTCTGCGTGAGCTTGAACCGTGGCTCGACTACCTCATTGAACTCGGCTGCGACGGCCTGCTACTCGCCCCGATTTTCGAGTCCGTGGGGCATGGCTACGACACCCTCGACCACTACCGCGTCGACGCGCGCCTGGGCACGAACGAGGACTTCGATTGGCTCATGTCTGCGTGTCGCGAACGCGGCATCAAGGTCATGCTCGACGGCGTGTTCAACCATGTCGCCGCCACGCACCCCGCCGTCGCCGCTGGTCTGGCAGGCTCGACTTCCTGGGAAGGCCACGACGAGCTGGCTACCCTCCACCACGATGACGAGCGCGTCCGCGACATGGTCGCTGACATCATGAAGTTCTGGCTCGCGCGCGGCATCGCCGGCTGGCGTCTCGATGTCGCCTACTCCGTGCCACCCGCCTTCTGGGCCGACGTGCTCGCGCGGGTGCGCGCCGACTACCCCGACGCTCTGTTTTTGGGCGAGGTCATCCACGGCGACTACGTGCAGATCGCGTCGTCCGGCACTCTCAATTCGGTCACCCAGTACGAACTGTGGAAGGCCATCTGGAGCTCGCTTCACGACGAGAACTTCTGGGAACTCGACCACGCCCTTTCCCGCCACGCAACCGTGAGTGGTTCGATGGTGGCGAACACCTTCGTGGGCAACCACGACGTTGACCGCATCTCGAGCAAGATCGGCCAGGACAAGGCCATCGTCGCGCTGGCCATCTTGATGACACTGCCCGGCATGCCCTCCATCTACTACGGCGACGAGCAGGGCTTCGAAGGCATCCGCGGGGAAGGCTGGACCGCCGACGACTCCGTCCGCCCCGCCCTCCCCGCCAACCCTTCTGATCTGTCGCCGCTGGGTTCATGGATCTTCAACGAGCACCAAGCCCTCGTTGGGCTGCGCCGCCGCCACCCGTGGCTCACCCGCGCGTCCATTGAGGTGCTGGACAAGACCAATGAGACCATTAGCTACCGCGTGAGCGCGGGCCCCACCGAACTGCAGATCGATGCATGGTTGCAGCCGGCACCCGGTGTGCGCATCCGTGCGTGCGAGCACGGGGAGACCGGGGAGACCCTCTACGAGTGGGCAGCTTAGACCCCGGGCGTCGCCACTGCGGAAAAGTTGACAAGCTTGGGATCGATCCGTATCGCGAAAACGCCCTGACCTGGTGCTTTGTTCCTAGGCAGAAATCGAGTTTGTCAACTTTTCCGCAGGCTCAATTGTCGTCGAGCCCGTGCCCTCGAGACTTAGCTCGGCCCTGCCGATTCGGCGGCTGTCCTAGGCAGCCATTCTCGAACGCACGGCATCCCTCAAGTGTTGCGGGATATCGGCGAGGGTGCCTGCTGTCACCCTGATCACTAGCCATCCGCGGAGAGCGCATTCGATGCCTATGCGCGAGTCCTTATCCCTTTGGGTCCGTTCGAGGTGGTGCTCACCGTCGTACATCAAGGCAATCTTCAGATCAGGGAGAGCGAGGTCGAAGACGGTGATGAGGCGGGATTCGTCGTAAAGCGGAAGCTGCTCTACGAGGAAAACCTGCAGCTCTTTGCACACAGCGACGCTTAGCAACCGCATCTCGGTCTCCTTCGGGGAATCGGCGAACCGGCTGGAATGGCCAATCAAAATGGCGAGCCACCGCCTATTTAATCTGCGTGCCGCGGCATCGACAACATCCTCGAGTCTGACACCGAGATGACGACGAGCCATGTCGAGCACTTGAATGCACCGCACCTCAACCGCTGTCAATCCCTCGACGTGCAGGACCCGCCATGAATGCAGGCCAGAACGGATATGGCGAATAGCCTCGACGACCGCATCCGCGGGCGGTGAGATCCGAACGTCAAGTCCGCGGTACGTCACGATCCACGGCACGGTCCCGCTGAGATGAGAAACGTGCGGGGTGAAAGCTGTGGCCGCCTGTTTCGTGCGAACCGGACCCGCGAGGGTCGTGTCGCAGTGGTCAGCGAAGAATGGGAGACCGAAAACGGCTAGTGCGCTGAGCCCGGATATCGAATGATTGGGCCGTTCCAATGCCATGGCGAGTGCTCGGGCAGCGGCAGGGGCCCGGTAAACAATTCGACGGGGGTGGTCCCACGACTGCGATTCAGCCAAGTCGAGCGGGCGACCGAGAGTTGGGTCGATCGCGTAGGTGGATGTGACGGTCAGGCCCTCGCCGGGTTCACGGAACCCCCGGCGAACGGCGGAAGACACATCCATCCCATTGAAAGCGTGCAGGGGTTGGTCTCTGAGCGAAGAGGGGTAGCGCGGGTTTCTCATGTCCTGTTGGACTGCGGTAACTGTTCGTTCGGTTCCCTCCCTTCGGCTGGGAGTGCGGAAAAGTTTACAAACTCGAACCAAGTTCAGACACCCAAAAGGCTATGACCAGCGCGTTTATTTCTAGACCGAAATCCAGTTTGTCAACTTTTCCGCAGGCGCCGCTGAACGCCCGCCCGCCCACGCGGGCCCTGCCTCACTCCAGGGCCCCAAACCCCTTACCGCAGCACGTCGCGCCCGTACTTCAGCGCCATGGTGAGCAAGTTGGCCCACTTCTCGGGGGCCAGCCCGTCTGGCCCGGCGATGGGGACGATGCGCTGTTCAGCGACGGTGCGGGCTTCGGTGAATTTGAGCAGGCCGTCGTCACCGTGGCGGCGGCCCACACCGGAGCGCTTCCAACCGCCCATGGGCGCACCGATGGAGGACCAGCCGGCGGCGTACCCTTCGTTGATGTTGACGGTGCCGGCTTCGAGCTGGCTCGCGATCTCGCGGGCTGTCGCGGGTTTGCCCCACACGGACGCGTTCAGGCCGTATTCAGTGTCGTTGGCGCGGCGGATGGCTTCTTCGTGCGAGTCAACAACCTCGATGTAGACGACGGGGCCGAAGACCTCTTCGCGGTGGAGGCGCGCGTTTTCGGGCACATTGAGCAGCACGGTGGGGGCGTAGAAGTTCTCACCGAGGTCGGGCAGGCGCTTGCCGCCGGTGGCCACGGTCGCGCCCTTGGACACGGCATCCTCAACGAACGAAGCGACGGTGTCGGCCTGGTCGGAAGAAATCAGCGAACCCATGTCGATATCCCAGTCGTGGCCTGGGCCGATGCGCATCTTCTCGACGCAGCGCACAAACGCCGGGATGAACTTGTCGGCCACGTCGCGGTGGACGTAGATGCGCTCGATAGAGATGCACAGCTGGCCGGTGTTGGAGAAGCAGGCGTGGCGCACGCCGGAGACGACCTTGTCCACGTCGGCGTCGGAGGTGACGATGAGCGGGTTCTTGCCGCCGAGCTCGCCGGAGAAACCGATGAGTCGCTCGCCAGCCTGGGACGCGAGCTTCGCGCCGGTGTCGGAGGAGCCGGTGAACATGAGGTAGTCGACCGAGTTGACCAGTGCCTGGCCGACCTCGCGGCCGGAACCGGGCACGACGGTCAGCACATCTTTGGGCAGGCCGGCTTCAGCAAGCAGCTCGGCGGCGCGCAGCGAAGTCAACGGGGTCGACGAGTCCGGCTTGAGCACGACGGTGTTGCCGACCATGATCGCTGGGATCGCGTCAGAAATGGCCAAGACGAGCGGGTAGTTCCAGGGCGCGATGATGCCGACCACGCCGACGGGCGCGTGCTGCACCTGCGTTTTCGTCGCGATTGGCAGGGCGACCTTCGCGCGGTCCGGGGAGAGCAGCTTCTCCGCGCGGTAGGCGTAGTGGCGCGCGGTCAGCGCGTTGTCCAGCACTTCTTCGAAGGCGGCGCGGCGGTTTTTGCCGTTTTCGTCCTGGATGATGTCCAGGAGTTCCTTTTGGTGCTTGAGCACGAGGTCGTGGTAGCGCAGCATGATTTTCTTGCGCTCTTTGACTGCGGTGGCGGCCCATTCGGGCTGTTTGGCGCGGGCGCGCTCGACGGCTTCGAGTGCCGTGTCGGCGCCGTAGTAGTTGGTGGTGCCCACGATCGTGCCGTCGGCGGGGTTTTTAATGGTGATGGTCGTGTTGTTATTCACGCTCGTCGTCATAAACCCCAAATCTAGTGCACCTGGCGGCGACGGTACAGGTTGTTTGCGCTAAAAAATCACTTAGCGACGTCTCCGCCCACCCCGACAAACCTGCGCACCAACGAGCGGTATGCCGCGGCAGTCAGGGCGACGTCTTCCACGTCAATGTATTCGTCGTGGGAGTGGAGCTGGTCGAGGACTTCGCCGAAGCTGCGCTCGCGGGCGTGCAGCGCGAATCCGTAGCCGACTCCGCCGAGGCGGCGGCCAAAGCGCAGGTCGGAGCCCCCGGCGGCGATGGTGGGTACGACGGGGACGCCGGGGAAGAACTCGTCAAGCGTATCGACGATAGCGTCGTAGAGCGGGCCCTCCGTCGGCGACACCGTGGCATCTTCGGTGATGAGGTGTTCGATGGTGACGCGGTCAGCGAGGTCACCCAAGGCGTTCCGCAGCAGCTCGTCGATTTCCTCCTGGGTCTGTCCCGGCAGCGGGCGAATATCTAGTTCGAGGTACGCGGTCGACGGCAGCACATTAATAGCGCCGCCGGCGCGCAGCACGGTGGGGGAGGCGGCTAGGTGGCTCATCGCGTGGGAGTAACGGGCCAGGTCGCCCAAGGCCTCGTAGTTCTCGCCGCGCAGCAGTTGTGCTTCGGTCTCGGGGTCGAAGCGGAACGCGCGGACGTAGCCCTGCCACAGCTCGTCGGAAACGACGTCGGGCTCGAGCGCGGCCAGCCGGCGCGCCACTTCGCCGATCAGCCCGACGGTCATCTCGCGGCCGTAGGGTGCGGAGCCGTGGCCCGCGTCGCCATGCACGGTCAGGCGGCGCTGAGCTGCGCCTTTCTCACCGACGACGACAACGATCGCGTCACCATCGCCAACCACCGGCAAGTGCGATCCCGCTGTCTCGGACAGGCAGTTGCGCCAGCTGAAGGCCTCGGGCTCGTTCTGGGAGATCCAGCCGGCACCCAGGCCGCCACGGGCTTCCTCATCGGCGCAGCCGACGAAGGTCAGGGTGCCGCGCGGCGGGTTGCCTGCCTGCGCCTCAATAGCGACTTCGCGAGTCACGGCGGCCATCGCTGCGGTAATGAAGAGCATGTCCATGGCTCCGCGGCCGTAGATGCGGCCGTCGATAAGCTCGGCGCCGAAGGGGTCCTTGGTCCACTTCGGTTCGTCGACAGGGACGACGTCGGTGTGGCCGAGGAGGGTGAGCGGCTCGGCGGACGGGTCGGAGCCCGCAATGGTGAAGGCGACGGAGACGCGGCCCGGGTGCGGCTCGAAGCGGCGCACGGACACGACCGAGGAGTCCTCCCCGAGAGCCTCCGCGAAGAAAGCCTCGAGGGTTTCGGCGTTGCGCACCTCCTGGCCGGAGTCTGCCGTTAGGTCGTTCACGCAGGCGTTGCGGATGAGCTGCTGCAGCAGGTCGACGGTGGTGTCGGTCAGCTCGGTGGGGGTGCGGTCTGTCATTGGCGGTGTCAGTGCTCCTTCGGGCTTTGGGTGAGGGTGCCGGTCGGACTGGATTCCAGAATGTATTGTGCGAGCTTATCCAACGCGTTCTGGCAGTCTTCTTCCGAGCCGTCAAGTGAGCGGGCCGCAATAGCGATGCCGTAGGTGGTGTCGCCGATGGTGGTAAAGCCCATTTGGCGGGAGTGCCAGGAGCCGTCGTCGGCATCAGACCAGCCGCCCTTGAAGGGCATGTCGGCAATGCGCCCGAGGCCGTAAGAGTGCTCAGGGTTGATCTTGTGCATCTCGTCGATCACGGGGTGGTCCTCCGGCAGGGAGGCCAGGTGGCGGGCATAGCGGGCCTGGGCGGGAACGGGCCACACGGTCGTTCCAAAATACGGTCCCACCTGGACAGACATTCCGCCTTTGGCGATCTCTTCGCCGACGATCTGGCTGGCTTCGTCGTCGGAGCCCAGGCACGACCACAGGCTTGAGGCTGCGTCGTTATCGGAGTATTCGATGGAGGCGGATGTCAGCTCCGCAAGTGTTTCCTCGTCGTAGGAGCAGTGGTCTTGCGCGACCACAGCGATCGGGATTTTGATGGTTGACCAGGCGGGTAGCATGCCGACGGAGCCAGCGGAGGCGTCGGTGGTGCCGTCGAAAAGCGAAATGCCTGCCTGGGTGCCTGTATCTTCCTCGATGGCGGCGACGGCCTCAGCCATGTCGTCGAGGTCCAGGTGCTGTGGTGCAGGGGCCGGTCCGGGCGTGACGGGAGGAGCATCCTCAGGCTTGTTTCCGCAGGAACTAAGCCCTAGCGGGAAAGCGAGACACGTGGATAACAGCAGTGCCGCAGTCGGCGTGGGACGCTTCACAAGACTGATACTGTAGCCCCTTTTCAGTAGGGTTGACAGACATGGGTGATCTTGAGGTCGTAGGCAGTGTTGAGGAAGCCGTTGATAAGCTCATTGAGCTGTATCGCGCATCGTGCCTCCTCGCCCGCGAAAGCCTCGATTCCGGTGACGTTGCGCGCTATGAGGGCGTGAAGTACCCGAAGATCGCCGTGGAGGTCAAAGAGTGGCACCCCGTCGACCGCTCGCAGCCGTTCGGCTATGTCGATGAAGCTGGCGTGTACTCGGCGGTGCTGTCGCGGCCGGACATAATGGCCCGCTATTTGCGCCACCAGCTGCAGTGCTTGGTGATCAACTACGACTGCGAGATCGCCGTCGGCTATTCCGACGTGGGCATTCCGCCGGAGTACATCCGCGGGCTCGAAGGCATCAATGAAGCGCGGCGCTCACGGTCCGGCACCGTCATTCCGCGGCCGACGCTTGACGACGTCCACGATGCCATCATCGACGGCGACTGGGATGCCTTTCACGGACCGGAGAAACCCCTGTTCCACTTCGGGCCGCAACGCTTCGACATCGCGTGCGCGCGGATCGAGCACTACACCGGCATCGAGGTCGATTCGGTGCAGCGGTTCATCCTGTTCACCAACTACGAGATGCACACGCGTGAGTTCGTGAAATTCGGGTTGTCGCAGCTCGCGGGGGAGGAGACCCGTTACTCGGCGCTGATTCTGCCGAACGGGCGCACGATCACGCGCGGGGATGTCGCCGACATCGACCAACTGGCCATGGACTTGGCTTCGCGCTACCAGATGCCGCGCTTCGACTTGGCCGCCGAGGATAACTCCGGCGTGACCATGATCAACATCGGCGTGGGCCCGTCGAACGCGAAGACGGTGACGGACTGCCTCGCTGTTCTGCGCCCCGAGTGCTGGATCATGATCGGCCACTGCGCCGGCTTGGATGCCCGCATGCGCATCGGCGACCTTATTCTGGGCAACGCCTACGAGCGCCGCGACCACGTGCTGCAGAACCACATCAAGTCTGAGCTTCCCATTCCCGCCGTGCCGGAGATCCAGCGCACGCTAGAGAAATCGGTGAAGAAGATTTACGGCGAGGAGGAGCAGTCCCTCATGCGCACCGGCACGGTGCTGTCCACGGACGACCGCAACTGGGAGTGGCAGACCCCGCGCGAGCTGTGGGATTGGTTGCGGCACTCCACCGCGGTGGCCGTGGATATGGAGTCCTGCACCATCGCGGCGAACGGGTACCGCTACCGCGTTCCCTACGGCGCACTGCTCGCCGTGTCCGACTTGCCGCTGCACGCCGTGCCGAAGCTGCCGGCTGCGGCGCAGGCCTTCTACTCCAACTCGAAGGAAGCCCACGTGATGTGCGCTGTCCGCGCGATGGAACGCCTCGCCGAGCACCCTGAGCGCCTGCGTACCCGCAAACTGCGCCGTGCGCAGGGTGAGGTCCCGTTCCGGTGACTTTTCACGACCCGGAGTTCAACGACCCTGCTGTCGAGCTCGCTCACCGCAGCGCGATCCGCTCCATCGAGCGCGTCGTGCATGAAACAGCGCAGCCAACTCCGCCCGAGCAGGCACTCGCGGAGATTGCCCGCATGCTCAACCGCGGCCCCGCCCTCATCCTCACCGGCGCTGGCATGTCCACGGAGTCCGGCATTCCCGACTACCGTTCGCCCGGTGGCCGGTTGTCCAAGGGCCGCCCGATGACGTACCAGGAATTCGCCCATTCGCCGGCTGCGGTGCGCCGCTACTGGGCCCGCGCCTTCGTGGGCATGCGCTACATGCGCGCCGCTCACCCAAACCGTGCCCATTTCGCGCTAGTGGAGCTGGAGCGCGCCGGGTTGATCCGCGGCATTGTCACACAAAACGTCGACGGGCTTCACCTCGAGGCGGGTTCCCAGAATGTCATTGCGCTGCATGGCGACATGGAGCACGTCGTGTGCCTCGATTGCGGCCGCCGCGAAACACGCACGCTTTTCGACGCCCGCCTCGACGCCGCCAATCCCGGCTACTTCGAATCCGTCACCGTGACTGAGGGCATGATCAACCCCGACGGTGACGTGGAGTTGCCCGATTCTGCGGTGGAGCGGTTCACCATGTTGACGTGCGGGGCCTGCGGGGGCCAGCGGCTCAAACCGGACGTGGTCTACTTCGGTGAGAATGTTCCGCGGCAGCGCCGCGCCGAGGCGGGGCAGTGGCTGGCGGAGTCGACATCGCTCATTGCGGTGGGGACGTCCTTAGCCGTGATGAGCGGGTACCGCCTCGTGCTTGACGCACGCGCGCAGGAGAAGCCGGCCGCGGTGGTCAACGGTGGTCCCGGCCGGGCCGATCAGAAGGTGACCACAGTGTGGCGCAGCAATGTCGGCGACGCGCTGGACAGCATTTTGGATGAGCTCGGGCTCTAGGTGCGGCCAGAGTGCGGGCCGGTTGTGCGGCGAATCTGTGAATCAGCCCTCAAAATGTGGTGACTTTTCGGGACTCGCGTAGATAATCCACGGTTTATGCGACGAGGGCAAGTAGCGTTTCAACCGTGAAACAGCTGGCTGGGCGGGTAAGCATCGCCGTGACACTCATCGTGGTGATTGTTTTCGCCCTGTACCGTTACTGGGCCAATCATCTCGAAGGCACAAGTGTCTTCGAAACGGATATTCCACTGGACTTGTGGATTTACCTCCGTGGTGGCGAGCGGGTGCTCGACGGGGTGAATGTCTACGATGCCCCGATCTATGACGACCTTCCGTTCACTTACCCGCCGTTTTCCGCCATGCTGTTCGCGGGGCTGAGCCTGCTGCGCGATGAGACAGTGACCATGTTCTGGCACATTGGCACCCTCATCGGTATCGGGTGGGTCATCTGGGCTTGCCTGAAACGGTTGAAGGTGCAGGTCACGCCGCTGCACGCTGTGCTCATCCCGCTGTTGACCGCCACGTTCGTGCTGATGGCCGAACCACTGCATGCGACGATGTTCTGGGGGCAGATCAATGTCATGCTCATGGTGCTCGTCTGCCTCGACTTCCTGCCGACTAAGTACCGCCTACCGGGTATCGGGGTGGGTCTGGCCGCGGGCATCAAGCTCACCCCGGCGTTTTTCGGACTGCTGTTTCTTGTGCAACGGCGTTGGCTCGATGCCCTGATCAGCTTTGTGACGTTCCTGGTCACAGTGGTCGTCGGGTACCTCACCGTCCCAGATGCGCACGTGTTCTGGACGCGGGCGGCGTTCGATTCCGAGCGCGTCGGCGTGCACACCAACCCGGGGGCGCAGTCGCTGCGCTCCATCCTGATCCGCGTCTACGGGGTAGATTCCACCGCGGTGTGGGCGGCGATCGTCGTCGCCATGATGGTCCTGCTCGTCTGGACGTTGTGGCTGTGCGTCAAGCACGACAACATCCCGGCGGCAGTCGGACTGACCGGCATCGGAGCGTGCATGGTGTCCCCGTTCAGCTGGTACCACCACTGGGTGTGGCTCGTGCCGTTCGGCATCGCTGTGTTCGTCGCAGCCAACCGCGCCGGCGCCGGTTACGCGCAGAACAATCCGGTGCGCTGGCAGGCCGCGGGCGTGCTCTCGGTTGCGGCGTTGTTGCTGGTCATCCTGCCGTACTGCGCGACGAACGTGGCAACGGGGTGGCTCGCGGACGAAAGCTCCACGCCGCTGCAACTGTCTGAACGCTTCCACATGCTCCGCTACGTTGCTGGGGCACTGATCATGATGCTCGGCACGGTGGGGTACTACCTGTTGCAGGAAAAGCGCTACGGCCGCGTACCCGCCGACCGTGCCGCGACTCGCTCCGCAGGCGCAGAGGCGGACGCAGACGCAGACGCAGGCGCAGGCGCTGACGGCTCCACTGTTACTACAGTGGAGGAGCATGATCTACAGCTTCGAGGGCAAAACACCGGTCATCGCTGAATCGGCGTTCGTGGCGCCGGAGGCGACCATCATCGGCGACGTGGTGATCGGGGAGGACGCGGCGATCTTCCCGGGCGTGGTCATCCGCGGTGACGTTGGCAGCATCCGCATCGGTGCCCGCACGAACGTCCAGGACAACAGCGTCATTCACGTCCAGACCGGCACAACGACCGTGCTCGGCGACGATGTCACTGTCGGCCACATGGCCATGGTTCACGGTGAAGAAGTCGGAAACGGCACGATGGTCGGCATGGGGGCGACGGTGCTGGCCTACTCGAAGATCGGCTCAGGCTGCATCATCGGCGGCGGCGCTGTCGTGCTCGAAGGGGCAGAAATTCCCGACGGCTCGCTCGCCGCGGGAGTTCCAGCGAAAGTGCGCCGCGAGCTTTCCGACGACGAAAAGGCCGGGCTGGTCAATCACGCCGCCATGTACGCGGACCTAGGCCGTCGTCACGCTGAGGGGCTCACGGAGCACGAGGTCTAGCGCGACCGCGCGGGCGATGTCGCGCACCATTTCGCGGTGCGTGGGGATCATCCGCAAGCTGGCGGCCGCCCCATCCGGCAGGTTCGCCCGGACGGTGCGGGCGAAGACGGCGGGGGCGTGGGGGTCGTCGATAAACGCGCTGCCAGCGACGACCAACGTGGAGGCGTCATGCTGCGCCATCAAGTCCGCCGCGACGGCGCCCAGCTCCTCAGCCCTCTCGTCAAGGGTCTGTCGGGTGGAGGAGTTGGACGAGGCGTGGGATACAGCGTCGATAAGCGAGCTGGTGGGCTCCTCAATGCGCTCGAGCAGCCCGTGCGTGGTCAGGTCCTCGCGGTCGACCGCGATGGGCAGCACGCCTTTGTCTTCGGTGACGGCAGCGCCGATGGAGTCGTCGGCGAAAATCGCCATGATGGAGCCGCTGCCCGGGTGCTGGTCAGACTGGATCTCGGAGCCGATAATGGCAGCGACGGCCGAGGTCACGGTGACCGGGACGGAGAACTGTTCGCGCAGCTGGGCCGCGAACGGAGCATCGTGCCAGCCGAGGTTCGGCGCCGTGACCGCGCCTTGCGGGCTGACTGAGCCGGATGTGGTCACCCCGACGGTGGCCAGCGGGCGGCCCAGATCCGCCATGAGCCGGTTCAGCCCCGCCATGATGTGCTGGATGAAATCGTCCTGGCTGACGCTGGCGACATCGATCTCCACGTCTGTGTCGCGGATTGTGCGGCCTTTGATGTCGAACAGCGCGATGTACGTGGCCGCCGTACCCACCGAAATTCCGGCGTGGACGGGGTGCGTGTCGCTCAGCTCGAGCGGAATGATCGGGCGGCCGCGACCTTTCGACTTCGATAGGTCCGCCCGCTCTGTCACATATCCGGCGCTCATGAGCGCCGCGATGGCGCGCGTGACGGTCGGTTGAGACAGCCCAGTCGCCGTGACGAGCTCACTGCGGGACGTCACAGGACTCAACCGCACCATGTGCAAGCATTTCGCCGTCGGATTGTGGGGGCGCGAGAACGCGGACCACGAGGATTTCATAGTTTCCATCATAGAACGGAACTAGACCGGCTAGTCTAATCGAGGCCCCCGTAACAGCTCTGGCAGGGCTTTTGCTGCCGTGTCAACCAAAGTTACATTTGAAATTCTAGACAGCTCGGTATGCATTGGGGTGACCTCAATAATGGGAGTCCCCAATTCATGCGCGAGCAGCGGTAACCCGGCCGCCGGAAACACCACCCCGGATGTGCCCACGATGACGACCAAGTCCGCCTCAACCATGCGCCGCTCCGCCTCGTCCCACTCCTTCGGGGGCAACGGCTCACCGAACCACACCACCCCCGGACGCACCAGGTTCCCGCACAGCGGGCACGACGGAGGCGTGAGCTTTTCGACGGGCTCTTCCGGCAGCTCAATCTCCCCCTTATACGGCCGCGAACAGATGGAGCAGCGGAACTCGAACAGGGAGCCGTGCAGGTGCACGATATCGTCCGGGTTGTTTGGGCCGTCAGGGGTGCTGTTGACAAGCACGGCGCGTTCATGCAGATTATCGATGTTCTGCGTGGTCACAGTGACCCGCACTCCCTCGCGGCGGCCCCATTCAGCGATAGCGAGGTGCCCGGCGTTCGGTTCGGCGCGGCTGGCCAGGCGGGCGCGCCAGAGGTACCAGGCCCACATGGGTTCAGGGTCGCGTGCCCAGGCATCGATCGAAGCCATTGCCTGCGGGTCGACGTTTTCCCACACCCCCGTAACGGCATCGCGGTAGGTGGCGATGCCACTGTCGGCGGACATGCCAGCACCGGTGAAGACTTCCACCCGTTTCGCGTCCCCGACAAGCTGACGTGCATATTCGAGTCCGTCCATGGGCCCCACTGTACCGTTACGTGCAAAGTGCCTTGAAGGGTTAGACTCTGCGTCTATGAGTTCATCCATCTCGGTTGGTTCTGCGGGCAGCGACCGCCAACCCTCGCTCCTCGACGCGACGTGTGAAGACTTCGTCTACGACCTCGCGGAGCTTTCACCTACGGTGGCCACCGAGATCGGCATTCCCGGTCACGACCACGGGTTGCAGGACTTCAGCCCCGAGCACTGGCACGCCATTGCTGACCGCATCCGCGACTTGATCGCCGACGTCGACGCGCTGAACGACGGCACCGACGACTCCGACGATGACGATGATTTCGATGGAGTCGATTACGTCACCGGCGCTATCTTGCGCGACCGGATGGCCGTCGAGCTGGAGTTGCACCACCGCGGGGAGGACCTGCGGATGCTCAACAACATCACCTCGCCGGTGCAGGTCATCCGCAACGCCTTCACCATCATGCCGAAGGTGACAGATGAGGACTTCGACAACATCGCCTCCCGCCTGGGCCAGGTGCGTTACTCGCTGGCGGGCTACCGCGAGTCCTTGGCGGAGGCGGCGAGCCAGGGTGATGTCGCCTCCCAGCGCCAGATCGACGCCGTGATTAGCCAGTGCGAGGCGCTGGCCGAAGACGGCTCGATGTTCGAGGAGCTCGGCCTCGAGGCTGATGCCGAGCCGGTGCGCCAGGCGAAGGAGGCGTTCGCGGAGATGGCGGACTGGCTCTCTTTGGAGCTCGCCCCGCTGGCCGCGCACACCGACGCGGTGGGCCGCGAGCGCTACGAGCTGTTCTCCCAGTTTTTCCTCGGCCGCACCGTTGACTTGGACGAGGCGTACGACTGGTCGCTGGAGACCCTCGCTGAGCTGGTCGAACGCCAGCAGAAGGTCGCGGACGAACTGTACGGCGAGTGCACGGCGCGCAGCGCTTATCGACGTCTCGACGAAGACCCCGACTACACCGTCAACGACGACGTTGCTCTGGTCGATTGGATGCAGGCGATGAGCGACCGGCTGATCTCCCAGCTCGACGGCACGATGTTCACCCTGCCAGAGGAGATCAAGACGCTTGACTGCCGCGTCGACGAGAACCTCGGCGGTGGCCTGCGCTACACCCCTCCGTCAGAGGACCTGTTGCGCCCCGGCATCCTGTCCTGGTCGGTGCCGGAAGGTCAAGAGTGCTTCCACGCCTGGCAGCAGCTGGCCCGCATCTGCCACGAGGGCGTGCCCGGCCACCACGTGCAGCAGGGGATTGCCATGACGCAGCGCAACACCCTCAACCTGTGGCGTCGCACCTTGAACTGGAACGCCGCCCACGGTGAGGGATGGGCCGTCTACGCGGAGCGCATGATGGAGGAGCTCGGTTTCTTCGAGGACCCGGGCTACCGCATGGGCCTTCTTGATTCCCTGCGCCTGCGCCTGGCTCGCGTCGCTGTCGACATTGGTGTGCACCTGCACAAGAAGACCCCGGACGGTGTCGGCAACTGGGACGTGTCCTACGCCAAGGCGTTCCTGCGCGACAACACCGCCATGAACGAGCTGAACCTCACTTTCGAGCTCGACCGCTACATGGGATGGCCGGCACAAGCCACCTCCTACGCGCTCGGTTACCGCGACTGGATGGACCTGCGCGAAAAGGCCTGTGAGAAGGGGATGACACTGCTCGAGTTCCACGACAAGGCGCTGCGCCTGGGTTCTATGCCGATGGACATGTTGGCCCACCAGGTGCTGGGGCACTAACCACTCGGCCGGCCAGTTAGCGCCGCGGCAGCCGCCGGAGGATCTTCGGCAGCGCCGCCGCGAAGACGAGAATGCAGATCAACCTGATCAGCTGCAATGACACCACAGCCGGCCCGCCGCCTTCGCTGGACAGGGCGAGGACGGTTTCGAGGGCGCCGGGGCTCGTCGCTAAGTAGCCCTCGAAGTAGGTGATCCCGAGCCAGCGCGCGACCACCCACCCCGTGGCCGCGCAGGACGCCATGACCACCACGATGAAGGCGATGGTGGCGGGCAACAGTTGCGCGAAGCGTTTCAGGCCGGGCACGTCCAGGCCGCCGCCGCAGATCCACCCGACGGACATGAACGCCATCACGGCCAGCGGCTCGGGCGGGACGATCGGCACCGGCAACACAGCGGCCAGCACGGCGGTGAGAATGAGCGGGCCGAACACGCTCGCCGCGGGCAACCGCACCCAGGAGCCGAGCCGGTTGCCCACCACCGAGATCGCGGGGATGAGCAGCCACATCCACCACTGTCCGCTCGCGCCCGCGGAATGGCCCGCCCCGGGCGTGACCAGCAGGGAGGCGACGAGCGGTAGCGTCATCGACACCGCGAGCAGCCGCAGGTACTGGGTCAGGGCGACGTAGCGCATGTCGGCACCAAGCTCGCTCGCCAGCGCTGGCATGATCGACGCCCCACCGGACAGCATGGACAGCACGCCTGTTTCGCGGCTGACCCGCCCGCGGGAGTATCCGGCCAGTGCGAGCCCGCCGAAGAACCCGATGCCCACGATCACCGCCGCCGATACCAACCCCGGAACCAGGTAGTGCAGCAGTTCGCGCGGCGGCACCCCGGCCAGCGGCACTGCGGCGAGAACGCCGATGATCCCGCGGCAGAACGCGTAGAACTGCTTGTTCACGTGCAGTTCGCGGCCTGTGCCCAGCGCGGAGATCCCGGAGATGATGATCGCGGCGAGGATCCACGCCGCCGGCACGTTGAAACGCGACAGCGCAAGCCCCAACGCCACCGACGCCGGGGCGACGATCATCCACCGCTGCCACTGCTTCACGTCGGGCTATGCTACTCCCCGTGACTGTCCTCCTTGTTCTCGCCGCTGCGCTCGCGGGCTGGGTGGACGCGGTCATCGGCGGGGGAGGGCTGATTCTCATTCCGGCGCTCATGGCCGGCACGTCGCTTTCGCCGGCGGCGGTGTTGGCGACGAACAAGATCGCATCAGTCTCCGGCACGGGCTCGGCGGCGGTCACGCTGGTCCGTCGCGTAGGCGCGCCGCGGCATATCTGGGGTTACGCGCTCATTGCGGGGTTACTCTCAGGGTGCGGCGCGGCGTTCGCCTCGCTTATCGACGCTTCCATCCTCCGCCCCCTCATCATCACCCTTCTTCTGACCGTGGGGGTGTTCGTGGCATTCAACCCGTCGTTCGGGACGGCGTCGGCGAACCCGATCTTGACGCGCCGCCGCGTCGTGTTGGGCGCGTGCCTGGTGGCGGCAATTGGGTTTTACGACGGCATTTTCGGCCCCGGCACCGGCATGTTCCTCATCATGGGTTTCACGGCGTTGTTCGCCCAAGACTTTCTGCGCTCGGCCGCGATGGCGAAGGTGGTCAACACCGCCACCAACGTGGGTGCGCTGGTGGTGTTCATCTCGGCCGGGTTCGTGGACTGGCCGCTTGCGCTCGCCTTAGCGGCCGCGAATATCGTCGGCGCGCAGATCGGTGCCCGCACCGTCCTCGGTGGTGGGGCGCGGCTGGTCCGCTACGCCTTGCTGGCCCTCGTGGTGGTGCTTTCTGGCTATTTGATTTACCAGCAGATCGCGTAGCGGGCCACAGCTCGCGTTCAGCCCCCGGCGTTACGGTGAGTGTGTGCTTAGAACGATGAATGCGGTCGCCGTGACTGTCGGCCCGTTGGGCGGCGAGGACTGCGCAGACGTCGCGGACGTAGTGGAAGCGGCGTTATGGTTCGCGCGTCAAACCAGCGCGGAGAAACTTCGTCTCATCGCCGAGCCGGAGGAGATGCTGCAGCTCGCCGTCGCCCTGGCTACCCGGGAACACATCCCGGACAACCTCGTGCTTGTGGAAACCGGCCACGAGCTCAACGACGAGTTCGTCGCCGTCTCCTCCGACTTCGTCCTGAAACTTACTCGAGAACAAGCGAGCCGTTGACCAGACCGATCACGGCGAAGACAGCACCGACTGCAATGAGCGCCACCACGACCCATTCGAAGGTGTTGAACGGCTTTTCCTTCACGGCGAGACGCGTCCACACGTAGGCGATGAGGCCCGGGATGACGGCCAACGCACCGAATAGGACGTACACCGGGTCAGCTGCGTAAATCAGCCACAGTGAGTAGATGAAGCCGATAATTCCGATGGCGAGGTGTCGGCGGTTGTCGGTTGCGGAGACTTCGGGGCCGGAGTCGTCGAAAAGCTTTCCGGCGTGCGGGTGTGTCAGCCCCTTACCGCGCACCGCTAGCAGAATGAGGTACAGCGTCGAGAAGATGTACGGCAGCAAGTACATGATCGTGGCTAGCTGCACCATCGCGTTGTACGACGTCTCGTTGGCGAAGAAGAGGATCACGCAGAACTGCACCACCGCCGTGGAGATCAGCTGTGCGATGTATGGCGCGCCCGAGGCGTTTGTGGTGGCCAGACGCTTCGGCAGCAGGCCGTCTGTGGCCATCATGACGATCGGTTCCGCGCACAGCATCTGCCACGAGATGTAGGCGCCGAGCACCGACAAGCACAGGCCGATGGAGATGAGCACACCACCCCACGGGCCGACTGCAGCTTCGAGCACTGCGCCCATCGAGTTGTCCGGCAGCGCGGCGAGTTCTTCGCGGGTGAGCACGCCGTACGACAGCGTCGACACCGCTACCAGCAGCGCCAGCACCGACAGAAAGCCGATCACGGTCGCCCGGCCGACGTCTTGGCGAGAGCGGGCCTGCTTGGAGTACACCGACGCGCCCTCAATGCCGATGAAGACCCACACGGTGAACAGCATGATTCCCTGGAGCTGCTCGGACAGTGGAATGCCGGAGTTCTCACCCCAGAAGTCGAGCGTGAATTTGTCCCAGCTGAAGCCGACGAACGCGATGAGCACGATGAAGGCGAGGATGGGCACGAGCTTGGCGATCGTCGTGATCAAGTTCATCGCCGCCGCCTGCTTGATGCCGCGTGTCAGCGCGAAGAAGATACCCCACGTCAAAAGCGACACCGAAATGGCCATCACCCACGTGTTGTCCGGGTCGAAGAACGGGATGTAGTGGCCCAGCGTTCCGAAGAACAGCGTGGCGTACCCCACCTGCGCGATCACCGAGCCGAGCCAGTAGCCCCAACCGGAGGTGAAACCGATGAAGTCGCCGAGGCCGGCGCGCACGTAGGAGTACACGCCGGAATCCAGGTGCGGTTTGCGCCGAGCGAGGGTCTGGAAGACGAAAGCAACGGACAACATGCCCACGCCCGCGATCGCCCAGCCGATGAGCATCGCGCCGGGGCTGGCCACCGATGCAATATTCTGCGGCAGCGCGAAAATTCCGGAGCCGACAGTCGAACCAATAATGAGGGAGACCAGCGTCCAAATCGTCACTGAGGGCGCGCGCTGGTTATGGGCAGTACTCATAGATAAATAACTTAACTCATAGATAAATAACTTACTGTGTTAAGCCTATAAAATTCACATCCGGTTCTTAGTCCGCGCTGTCGCAGGCGCAGTCCACGGGTCCTCCGGCCAGGGGTGCTTCGGGTACCGGCCGCGCATTTCTTTGCGCACGTCCTGGTAGGGCCCGTTCCAAAAGCTCTCCAGGTCGTCGGTCACAGCGAGTTCGCGGCCCGCGGGCGAGAGCAGGTGAAACAGCACCCTCTCATTGCTTATCGACGGGCTCACCCCCAAACCGAAGCACTCCTGCAACTTCACCTTCACCACCGGCCGGCCGCTGCTGTAGTCAATGCGCGGGTGCGAGCCGCTCGGCACCGCCAATTTTTCGGGGGCGAGCTCATCCATCCTGGCGGCTTCGGGCCACGGGAGCTGTCGGGTAAGGGCGGCGTGCATATCCAGCTTGTCCAGTGGGGTGCCGTGGGCGAGCTGCTGGGTCTCTGGCGAGTAGTCGCCCTTTGTAACGTCCGGCCACGGGTCGCCGTGCTGGGCGTGGAGGAAATCGAGCCGCTCTTTGAGTCGTCTGGCTTTGTCGTCGAGGGGGAACTGCTCGAAGCTCAGGTGCTTCAGCGCCTCCGCCGCTTCCTCGGCGGTGAGTTGAATGGGTGTTGAATCCAGCTCAATGGCGCCTATGGAACGAACCCGGCGGCCGCGCACTTTGCCGCCCTCGAGCGTGGCTGTGGTCTCGGTGGTGACGCGGTGTGCGGGGAAGTCAGTCGCCGCCGCCGCGCGAATGATGGCGCCCTTGTGCGTCAGCTGTACTTCGGCGGCGACGATCCAGTCGGCGGGCGGGATGGACGAGTCGAGAGTCGCGCGGGTGCCGCTGGCCAGCAAGTATTCACGCTCGTCGAGACGCTTCGCCACCCACTCCGGGTAGGCGGAGGCGACCACATCGCCGGCCGGGACGGGCGCAGAATCTGGCACCATCTTCGCTAGGTGTTGGACCTGGTTCTTCGGCGCGCGGGCGTGGGCGTGGGCAAGGTCGCCGCCGATTCCCTCGGCGAGCGCAGCGACGGTCGGGGCGGCTCCGGAGCCATGTTCTAACAGCGCGGCACCGAGGCGCGGGTCGAGCGGGAGGCGGGATAGCTGCTCACCGAAGGGGGTGATGGCTCCGCCTTCGAGCGCGCCAAGCGCCTCCAACGTTCGATGCGCGGCGTCCAGTGCGCCGGCAGGTGGCTGGGTCAGTAGCGGTAGATCCGGTGAGCCCCACGCCGCCAACGTCAACGCCGCAGAGGTCAGGTCCGACGTGGCGATCTCCGGCACAATATCGGCGCTGAAGTGCTGGTAGTCGGATTCCGAGTACGCCCGCAGCACCTCACCCGGTCCGAGACGTCCCGCGCGGCCGGCACGCTGGTCTGCGCTCGTCTTCGCCGCTGAAACGGTGACCAGGCCCGTCATGCCGCGGGCAGCGTCGCGGCGGGGGACGCGCGACAGCCCGGCGTCGACGACGCGACGGACACCGGGGACGGTAATGGAGGACTCGGCAATGGATGTCGCCACGACGACCGGAGCATCACCGTTTAGCGCGTCATCTTGTTCTTTCGAGCTCAGCCGGCCATGGAGTGGCGCAGCGGAACCGTTCGGCAGGTGCGCGCAGACCTGGTCCACTTCGCGCACCCCGGGAACGAACACGAGGGTGCGTTCGCTGGCGCCGTGCGCCAGGTCGGCGACGTGCGCGTAGAACTCCGGCGACCCCTCAGCACGGCCCGGATGCGGGTGGTAGGAGACGTCCAGCGGATGGGTGACTGCTTCGGTGGAGAGGATCTGGGCACCCATGTGCTCCGCCAGGGCGGCCGCGTCGAGGGTGGCCGACATCGCCGCCAGGTATAAGTCCTCGCGCAGGAAAGCGACCTCCATGGCCATCGCCAGAACAAGGTCGGTGTCTAGCTGACGCTCGTGAACCTCGTCGATGATCACCGCGCCGACACCGGTCAGCTCTGGGTCGCGCAGCAGGCGATTGAGCAGGACCCCCGGCGTGACGAACTCGACTAGCGACCCATCACGGTGCTCACCGCGGATGGAGTAGCCGACGCGGTGGGGGGAGCCGTCGAGAAGCGAAAGGCGTCGCGCGGCCGCACGCACCGCAACTCTGCGCGGGGCCGTGACCAGCGTCAACCCTTCGACTTTGTTGCTGATCGCCGGCGGGACCAGCGTCGTCTTACCCGTGCCGGGCGGAGCCTCAACCACCAACGGGCCGTGCGCGGGCAGGTCGCCGATCACGCCGGCGACGGGGAGGCCCTGGCCAATCACGGAGAGGTCGAACATGTCGGACCAGGGTAGCCGAAATGCACACTGTAGTGCGCAAAGCGCGGTTTACACGGGTTTGCGGGGCGCTTTAATGTCAGGAAGCGAAGGGGGAAACATGACATTTCACAGCCACACTTTCCACTACCAGCCAGACCGCAACGACGACTACAGCTACCCAGCCGCCATCATGGCCACCGATCTGTCCACGGGGGAGACAGTCAGTGCCATCCTGCGCGTCGACCATCCAGCCGCGCCCGCCGCGCACGACGCCCGCGCCGTCGCCGCATTGCACAAGCTTATCGACGAGTTCTACGCCAACTTCACCATCGGCATCCCATTCCACGAAGTGCCTACCGGCGACCACATCACCTGCGAATGCAACCCGGACGTCGAAGGCGACGACATCGATGCCGCGCTGACCATGCTCATGCAGGTCCACGTGACCGGCCCAGCGCAGCTCGCCGCCGGCGCATACGAAACGTTCACCATCGACTACCGGCCGAACCAGACTGAGCACTACCCGCTGGCGATCTTCAGCTACCACCAGACCAGCGGCCGGTTCACCGGTTTCGCACTTGCGGAACCGAACCCGTTCCTACCGCGCCTCAACCGCCAGCAAAAGCGGACAATCAAACGCGAAATGGACGCCTTCTTCCACCGCCTCAACGCCGGTAACGCCCAAGAGGCACTGAGCAGGCTCGACCGGCCGCGGTTCGGTGTATTCCGCATCGATCACTACCACACCCGCAACATTCACAAGGCCCTCCAGTTAGGAATCACTGACCTCTACATGGCCCACTTCGGCGACAGCGCTGAGGAATTCGACGACGAGATCGAGGACTACTGGGACTACCTCGATGACCTAGAAGACCTCGAAGATCTAGAAGACCTCGACGACTTCGATGACTTCGACGACTTCGACGACTTTGAGGAGCGCAGCGCCTAGCCCGCGCTTTCCTCACCCGCACCGTTCAGCTTCCGCACGACCTTTCCCGGCACCCCGGCGACCAGCGAGTCGTCGGGGATGTCGCGCGTGACCACCGTCCCCGCCGCGATGACGCAACGGTCGCCGACGGTCACGCCGGGTAACACCATGGCGCCGGCGCCGAACCAGCAGTCGTCGCCGATGCGGACGGGGCGGCCGCGCTCCCAACCGTCGGCACGCTGCTGGGCGTTGTCGACCGGGTGCTCAACGGTGATGATCTGGCAGGCCGGCCCGAACAGCGTGCGCTCGCCCACCGTCACTTCGGCTACATCGAGGATGACGCAGTTGTAGTTGAGGAAGCAGTCCTCGCCGAAGGTGGTGTGGATGCCAAACTCGAAGTGGATGGGGGCGAAGACACCGGGGAGGGAGGAACCTTGGGCAAGCATTGCGCGCAGCAGCTCCTCGGCGCGGGCGGGATCTGTGTTGCCGAGCGCGTTGAATTCACGCATCAGCTTCCACACCTTTGCGTGCGCGGCCTCGGGCTCGGGTGACCCAGGTTGGTACCAGTTGCCGGCGGCGAGATCGCGGAGGGTGTAGTCCATGTCCGCCAGGGTAGACTTCCCCGCATGGAGAAAATTGCTGTAGTCACGGGCGGTTCCGCTGGCATCGGGGAGGCTGCGTGCCGGGCGCTCGCGGGTGACGGGTGGACCGTGTACGTTGCGGCGCGGCGCGCAGAGCGGTGCCGCGCTATTGCCGACGAGATCGGTGGTGTCGCGGTGGAGCTGGATGTGACGGATCAGGGGAGCGTCGATAAGCTTGCGGAGCTTGTGCCGCGCGTGGATCTGCTGGTCAACAACGCGGGCGGCGCGAAGGGCCTTGATTTTCTGCGCGACGCGAAGCCGGAGGATTGGGACTGGATGTACCAGACCAACGTCATGGGCACCGTGCGCGTGACCAAGGCGCTGTACCCCGCGCTCGTGGCGGCTGAGGGCCTGGTCATCAACGTCGGATCGGTCGCAGGATGGGACGCTTATGTCGGCGGCGCCGGATACAACGCGGCGAAGTTCGGTCTGCGCGCCCTCACGCGCGCTTTTCGACGAGAAGAAGCCGCCACCCCCATCCGCATCACCGAAATCGACCCCGGCCGGGTGGAAACCGACTTCGCCTTCAACCGCCTCGGCGATGAAGAAAAAGCCGCGCAGGTCTATGCCGATAAACTCAACCTCACCGCCGAGGATGTCGCCGAAGCGATCCGGTGGGTTGCGTCACTGCCACCGCACGTCAACATCGACACGATGAACATCATGCCGCGCGACCAAGCAGAACGCTAAACATTAGGAGCTAGTAGTGACTGTTTCGACCTATCTCGCCCTGATCGGCATTTGGATCGCCGCAATCGCCAGCCCGGGGCCTGATCTCGTGCAGATCATCCGCGTCGGTGCGAAGTCGCGCGCCGCCGGTGTCGCCTGCGCGTTCGGCATTATGGCCGGCAACGCGCTGTGGATCGCGGCATCCCTGCTAGGGCTTGGCGCCCTGATCCAGGCTGTGCCGCAGGTGCTCGCCGTGCTGCAGCTGATCGGCGGGGCCTATCTGCTGTGGATGGGTGTGGGCGCGGTACGTTCCGGGCTGGCAGCGCGCGGCCAGGGTGCTTCCAGTGTCTCCGCCGCCGCGACAGACACTACCGATGCGCCACCGGCTGGCACCGTGCTATCCGCGCGCCGGGCGTTCGCCACCGGTGTACTCACCAATCTTTCCAACCCGAAGGCGGTGCTGTTTTTCGGGGCAGTGTTCGCTCAGTTCATGACACCGGGGATGGGCTGGGGGTGGGTGGCCCTCATCCTCGTCACACTGGTGCTAATTGGGGTGGCGTGGTTTGTGGGGTTCGCGGTGGGCGTCGATAAGTTTGCGGGCGTTTTGGCGCGCTGGGGGCACATTGTTGACGTTGTGACGGGCGTGATCTTCGTGGCGCTGGCGGTGTGGATGATCGCCGAAGGCGCGCTCAGTATCGCCGCAAGCCTTTAAATTCTCACACCTAGACACACCTTCACCTCCAGTAACAGGTGAGCTGGGGAAGCTGGAACCGCGCTTGGGCCGCTGGGCAGAACGTGAGTCCACGGGGTACAACAACGCTGTGAGAACCATGGCAAAACGAATGTGCGCGCTGGTGATAGCCGTCGGTCTGGCGCCGGCCGCACACGCAGTAGATGTGAAGCGCGGCGCGCCAGGCGGACGAACCGCGGTGGCCGTCTACCACCCGGACGGATCGTGGACCGGGTCGCTGGACGCGCACCAGCCGCGCGCGGCGCTGTCGCTGAGCAAGCTCTACCTCGGCTACTGGGTACTCCAGCACGGTGCGCCCGTGGATAAGGCCCAGGTAGAGCACATGATTCGTGTGTCGCCAGACTCGATCGCGGCACACCTTGACCGCCGGTACCCGCAGGCCATTGACGCTGTCGCGCGGCAGTTCGGCCTGACCAACACCGCGCGCCGCGGCCGCTGGGGTAACACGGCGACCTCGGCTTATGACGCTGCCAAGTTCGTCGAGCGCATCCGCCGCGACCCGCTCGCCGCGCCGATCATCCGCGGCATGCGGACCGCCTCCCCGATCGCGCAGGACGGCTTCCGCCAGGACTACGGAACGTCGCGTCTCCCCGGCGCCGAGGGGACGAAGTTCGGCTGGTCCGACGACCGCCGCTCCTACACCGCCACCGTCAGTTTCGGCCCCGGCTGGGCCGCCGCCGCGATGACGGTCGGTGATGCGGGTGCGAACACGCACGACGCGCTGGCCATGATCGATCCGGCGCAACCGGCCCCGTCTGCACCGATGAGCTCGGTCGGCCCGTGGAGCATCCCGCTCGTCCCGCTCCGCGACATTCTGCCCCCGCAGGTCCCGTATCAGATCCGTGACGCCGTTCCGCGCGATGTCCTCGTGCCCGCGGGACCGGTACAATTCAGGCCATGATCCTTACAACGACGCCTACCGTCGAAGGCCGGCGCATCACGGAGTACATGCGCATCATCGGCGGCGAGACCATTGCCGGCATGAACATGTTCAAAGATATGGGCGCGGGTTTCCGCAACATGGTCGGTGGCCGCGCCAGCTCGTGGGAGCAGGAGCTGGTCCGTTCCCGCGATAGCGCGCTCAACGAGCTGTGGGAGCGTGCCCGCCAGATCGGCGCTGACGCGGTGGTCAACATTGAGTTGGATTACTCCCCGATGGGGCAGGGCAACACGATGATGTTGGTTGCGGCGACCGGCACTGCCGTGAGACTCGATTAATGGATCTGCCCATTAAGCTCGGCCAGTTTCTCAAGCTGGCCAATCTCGTCGAGTCCGGAGGCGAAGCGAAAGAGCTCATCGCCACGGGTGAGGTCGCGGTCAATGGTGAGGTAGTCACGTCGCGCGGCTTTTCGCTTGACGACGGCGACGAGGTCTCCCTCCCCGGCCACACCATCACCGTCACTGGTACCGGTGCAGGCGACGATGACGACTACTTTGACGAGCGCACCGCGAACGACGATTTCGACCCTGAGAAGTGGAGGAACCTCTAACCCATGCCCGCTTTCGAAGCCCGTCCGGGCATGCCGTATTGGATCGACTTGTTCTCGAGCGAGCTGCGAAAGTCCTCTTATTTCTACTCCCGCATCCTCGGCTGGGATGTGCAGGGTGCCGACATGCCAGGCGCAGATAACCAGGGCGCTGACGACGGTTCCTACCGGGTTGCTCGCGTTCAGGGGCTGCCGGTTGCAGGTCTCGTCGCCCAGAAAACTGATTCCACCGGCACGGACATGCCCGACGCGTGGGTGACGTACTTCTATACCACCGACATTGAGCGCGACTCGGAAAAGGTGGCGCAGCTCGGTGGACGTGTTCTTGCAGAGCCGGCTCAGGTGTCCTTGGGGAAGATGGCCCTGTGCGCCGACGTTGCTGGTGGGTGGTTCGGACTGTTCCAGCCATCGGGAGAGGATGCGTTCGTGGCCGCTGGCGAGCCAGGAACCCCCGTGTGGCACGAGTACACCTGCACCGGGGATGTGCAGGCCGTGGTGGACTTTTACCGTTCGCTCTTTGAGTGGGGGGTTGACCACGACAACGGTTACCACGTCGCCATGCAGGACGGCGCCGCATTTGCCGGTGTGTGGGATGCATCCGACACGATTCCGGCGGAGGTGCCGAGCTTTTGGCAGACCTTCCTTGGCGTCGCCAACGTGGCTCAGGTGCGCGGCCGGGTCGAGGAGCTCGGCGGGGAGATTGTGCGCGGTCCGGAGAATTCACCGTTCGGGGTGCTGTTGACGGTGGCGGATTCGACGGGTGCCGTCGTCACGCTGTGCGAAGTCGATGAACCTGTCGACGAGGACGAACTCGACGAAGCCGAGTCCGTGCTTGAGGTTCTTGACCGTCACCAGGCATAATTGCGTGCTGTGAAGCGGTTTTTTGCCGCCGCGGCGACACGCGTAGCCAGAGCAGTCAGTACTGCCGGCGTAGCCAGTGCAACATGCGTAGTCGGTGCGGCCTTCGTAGTCGCGCCGTTGCCTCCTGCGGCGGCTGTCGATGTGCTGCCGGGGGATCCGGGTGAGCGCACTGATCTCGTCGTCATGCATGACGACGGCCGGTGGACCGGGTCCCCGGGCGCCCAAGACCCCCGACCAGCACTGTCTTTGGCCAAGCTGTACCTTGGCTACTGGGTCCTGCTCGAGGGAAAACCGGAGGATCAGGGGAAGGTCCTGCGGATGATTCGCACGTCGTCCGATGCCGTCGCCGGCGAGCTGGATGCCGCGTACCCAGAGGCGATCAACGAGGTCGCCGAGCTTTTCGAGCTGACCAACACCTACAGCGGTGGCTTTTGGGGCCGGTCGTCGACCTCGCCGTACGACCTCGCGCGCTTCATCACCGCAATTATCGACGATCCCGTCGCTGAACCCATCATCCGCGGCATGGCCAACCACGCCCCTTTTGCCGAGGACGGCTTCAAACAGGACTTCGGCACCGATCAAATGGCCGGTGTGATTGGCTCGAAGTTCGGCTGGTCCGATGATCGCTCCGGCGCGTTCGGCTCGGTGTCCTTTGGCCCAAGTTGGGTCATCGCCGCCATGTCTTACGGCGATGTCGACGAGCACACCAATGACGTCCATGACTGGATCGACCAGAGCGAGGACGATCTGATTTTCAACCTCGACCACGAGGAAGCCGAGGAGCGCGGGTTGACCGACGGCACCGACCGACTTCAGGTGTGGCTCAGCGACTACGGCCGCAGCGAACCAGTGCCGGCGATCCGACCGATCATCCCCGAAGACGACACCGACGGCCGCGACACAGAGGACGCCGACGACCGCGACGCTGACGACTAGACGGCGCTTATCGCTCTTGCTGGCCAGGTTAAGCCACTATTGCCCGCTCACCAGGGGCCGCCCCGAAAAGGACATCCATTGCCCCAAAGCGGTGCCGAGGGTTGATCCGTTCGTTGCCGTATGGGGAGATCCACACCGGCCTGCCGTCACGCATCTCGATGCGGCCGCGGGTGCGGCGGATGGAGGGGTCGTCGTCGTTAATGCGGTTGTGGTAGCGGCACAGCGGGACCAGGTTGGACACGTTGGTTTCGCCGCCGTTCTTCCAGGCGTCTGCGTGGTGGACTTGGCACAGGTCGGCGGCGTGGTGGCAGTCGGGATGCGCACAGACGGGTTGCACCGCGCGGGCGAGGTCGCGCTGCTTGTCGTTGGCCAGGCGCTGTGAACGGTACATGTTCACGGCCCCTTGAGTCGGGTGGAACAGCGCCGCCTCCAGGTGCGGGGTGTTGGATGCGATCTGGTTGAGGTATTCGGCGCCGGTCATGGTGGTGCCGTTGGTGAGGCCGAGGACGACGTCGTCCCCCTCGCCGTCCATGATCTTGGTGTAATCGGGCAACCCGACGAGCAGCAAGGGCCGAGGCACGGCCTCTGGTACACCGCCGCCGTCTCTGAGCAGTGCTATGAGTTTGGCGGCCATATGGCGACCGGGGGAAGTAACGCTGTCCAGCCCGGACATGAGCAGGTGCTTCAAGTCGGCCATGAACTTCTCCGACGCCGTCAACGTCAACGTCGCATAACCGTCTTTCGGCTCGCTGATACTGGCGTGCTCCTGGCGAGCGGGCGGCTCCTTCGGCGGGACGATGTTCTTGAGCAGCTTCGACATGGCGGCGCATGTGCGTCCGATGCGGGAGGCCGCCGACAGCACTTTCATGCGCATGGTGTGCCGTCGGGTGGCGTGTTTGATGTGGCGGATGGCGCGCTCGATGGTGGCGAGCATCCCGATGGACAAGCCCAGCGCGGTCGCCTTCGCAACCGCTTTGGCTTGCTTGGTGTCCGATAAGCCTTCCCCGAAGTAGGCGTCGTGGACGAGTTTCCAGTTGTTGACCACCGACGGTTCCACGCCGGCGTTCAACGCTTGTTGTTTGTTGAAGTCTTTCAGCGCCCCCAACCTTGGGGCGCTGTGTGCGCTGACAAGGTCATTGAAAGTGTCCATGCCCGCAACACTAACCCCATTTTTGCAGCTAGGAAAGGGTTTTTGGAATACGTCACAAATCCCGGATTCATGGAACCGGACGGGCCTCTACGGCAGTCTAATAAGGGTTTGTGGCGTCTACGGCCGCGAGGAAATCAGCGACGTCGCAGATGCGGCGGCGTGATTCCTCCGGCGTCGCAATGGTGTGTGTTGAGTGGTACTCAATGACAGTTGCGTTGTGGGCCTCGGTGGTGGTGGGGTGTGGGGTGGTGTCGTCGTAAAGCGCGGTTTGCACGAGCGTGCGCGGCCATGCGCTCGGAGCTGGCACGGTGCGGTTTCCACGCAGTTCCGCCGGTAGCTTATCGACGCTCCCAAGCCCCGGATTCGTCAGCACCAACCCATCCACACTGCGCTGCTCAGCAGCGAGAACGGCAAGCGCAGCGCCGGAGCCGGCACCCCAAAGGGTGACTGACGCCGGCTCTTGGGCTGCGACGTAGTCAAGCGCTTTGTGCACGCTGGAAACGACCTCGTCGAGGGTGGCGCCGGGCAGCAGCGGGTAGTCCAAGTCGAGGATCGTGGTGCCAGACAACTCCGCTGCCGCGGCAACATCGGGGCGCCAGTGCTGCTCAAGGGAGATTCCGGAACCGCGCCACAAGCCACCCGGGTGCAGTGAGACGGCCCACCGGCGGGTTGGGGAACTGGGGACGAACACGCGGGCAAGCAGTTCCGGCTCTCCGGGAGTGTCGGGGATGTCGGAAAGGGCGGGCAGATCGCGGATCTTGGCGATGTTCATCCCGTACGCGACCCCTGGCATCGTGTGGTCGAGCCCGGAACCGAGCATGAGCATGGACGCGTGGGTGATGCGGTCAGCGAGGTGTCCCATGTAGCGGTCTGCCTCGGCCGGGTCGCCGGTGCCGCCCTCCCACGGCGGGGGCGTATCCGGTGCGGGGTAGGTGGCGTTCATGTAGCTGATCAGCTGCTCGAGCTGCTCTTTCGGCGACAGGGCGCGCTCGACACCACCGACGTTGAACTCCGGCGAACCCTGATCGTTCAACGGCCCAGCCTCACCGGCGGGAAGTGGCGCGGCAGGTTCCTCGGGGGAGGGGGTGTGGCGCATCCGGTCCTGCGCCTCGCGGTACGGTTGGTCGGGTTGGCCAGGTTGGTCGGGCATCACCAGATCACCACGCGGTCCGCTTCCGCGACTGCGTCCGGGGCTTCGGCGGCGTCGGGGAAGGCCTCATAGAACTCGGCGATGTTGCTGGCGACGACGTTGCAGCGGAACTCAGACGGCGAGTGCGGGTCGATCGCCAGGTATTGCGCGGCCATTTCGGGCCGGATGGCGGTGCGCCACACGCGCGCCCACGCGAGGAAGAGGCGCTGCAGGCCGGTGAATTCCTGCCCGTCGATGGTGTCGCTGGCGCCGGGGGCGTGGAAGGTCCGCACGGGGCCCTGGTCGGTGGCGGGGTCGAGACCTTGCTCGGCCAGGTAGTCCTTGTACGCGACGACGGCGATGCCAAGCCCGCCCAAGTCACCGATGTTCTCGCCGAGCGTGAACTCGCCGTTCACCCCGCGGATTCCTCCGCGGCCGGACAGGACGGAGGGGACGAGACCGTCGTATTGCGAAATCAACTTGGCGGTCAGTTCCTCGAAGCGGGCACGGTCGGCGTCGGTCCACCAGGAGTTGAGGTTGCCGTCGCCGTCGTAACGCGAGCCTTGGTCGTCGAAGCCGTGTCCGATTTCGTGGCCGATCACGGCGCCGATCGCGCCGAAGTTCTCGGCGGCGTCCGCGTCGGGGTCGAAGAAGGGCGGCTGCAGGATCGCGGCCGGGAAAGTGATGTCGTTGACCACCGGGTTGTAGAAGGCGTTGACGGTCTGCGGGGTGGAGACCCATTCACCGCGGTCGGCCGACTTGCCGATCTTGGACAGCTGGTAGTCGTGCTCAAAGGCGGCGCCGGCGCGCACATTCGCGACGAGCTGGGCGCCGGAGCGGTCGAACGTCAAGCCGTCGTAGTTGCGCCACTCGTCGGGGTAGCCGATCTTCGCGGTGAACTTGCCCAGTTTCTCTAGGGCGCGCTCGCGCGTTTCGGGCGACATCCAGGTCAGCTGGCTGATCCGCTCTTCGTAAGCGCGCACGAGGTGGTCGACGAGGTCGAGCATGCGCTGTTTGTGCTCCGGCGGGAAGTGCTTTGCGACGTACGCGCGCCCCATATCCTCACCCACCAGCGATTCCGCGAGCGCAATGCCGCGCTTCCAGCGGTCGCGCTGTTGGGTCGCACCGGAGAGCACGGTGCCGTAGAACTCGAAGTTCGCCTGCCCGATGTGCTGCGGGAGGAGGCCGGCGCGGGAGCGCAGGATGGCCCAGGTGGCCCAGAGTTGCCAGTCGGTGAGGGGGGCGTCGACAAGCAATTGCGCGAGTTCGTCGATGAAGCTGGGCATCATCGCGATGACCTTGCCGTCTTCAAGGCCGGAGGCGCGCAGGAGCGTCTGGATGATCTCGGGTAGTTCCGCCAGCTCAGTGGGGTTGTACGTTTTCACAGCGTCGCGCGTGGTCACCACGTCCCAGTGGTGCGAGGCGATGCGCTTTTCGACGTCCAACACCCGCTCCGCCGCGTCCCCCGCCCCGAATCCACGGCGCTGCTCGTCGGTGAGGAAACCGAGCATGCGCTCGACGTGCTCGCGGTACGCTTCGAGCGTCTCGGCGTGGGCGGGCTCGCGGTAGTAGGCCTCGTCGGGCAGCCCCAGGCCGGACTGGATCACGTAGGGCACGGACTCCTCGCCGAGCGAGTCTTTTTCCACCCAGTACGTCAGCGGGGCGCCCACACCGGAGCGCTCCAGCTCGCCGAAGACGCGGACCAAATCCTGGATCGTGTCCACGTCGAGCAGGGCGAAATCGTCGGTAAGGGGGTCCAGGCCGGCGGCGTCGATCGCGTCGACGTCCATGAAGGAGGCGTATAGATCGGCTGCACGGTCATCGCCAGCCTCAACGATGGCGTGGACGTCCTCCTCCGCCTTGTCGCGCAAGGCGTGGAAGGTGCCGTCCACACCGCGGTCCTCAGGGATGACGTGGCTTTCCAGCCAGGGGCCGTTGACTAGTTGGTAGAGGTCGTTCATGACCTCCAGACTAGTCTTCGTTCTCGTACGGATCCCTGATCTTCATGTCGGACGGGTGCCACAAGCCAGAGCGGGTGATCGTCTTGTGGTTGATCTCCGCCACGTCCGGTGTCTCACCGCGGGAGTTGGTCCGCGGGACGTAGCGGTAGGCCGAGCCCCAGTCGCGGTGCCAATCCTGGTTGAGGTAGCCGGGCATCTCGTAGGCGGAGTTGACCGCCTCCGCAGTAGCCATGGCTCCTCCGCCGAGAAAGTCCTGGAAGCCGGAGAGCTGCTCCTTCGCCTTCGCGTCGGCGGCGATGCGGAACTCGGGGATCTCTGTCACACCGGCGTAGTGGTTGAAGGTGCGGTTGCAGGGGAACTGCATCGCGACCGGCCAGTCGAGCAAGCCAGGGACGTCGGGGCCGAAGACCTCGGTGAGCGGCTCCAACGTGGGGTTGCGCAACGGAGTCAGGGCCATCCACTCCTCGGGGTCGAGGTTGACGTCTTCGCCGACGAGGCGGACGACGTTTGCGCCCTCCGGTAGATCCGCGATGGGGTAGCGCAGGTTGCGCCACTTCGTCGTCGGGCCCGGATCCAGCATTTCGACGTCGCCGATCTCGGTCACGTTGCCTTCCTCATCGCGCGTGCCGTACTCGAGTTTGAGGGTCTGCCCCTCCTTTTCCTCGCCGCTGATGTTGCGGTGCTCCAGCCGGCCAGCGACGGAGGTGACCAGCAGCGGGGCTTCCTCGGTGGCGTCGGGGAGTTCGAACCAGGACGTCTTGATTTCCGAGGCGCTCAACGCGTTCTCGCTGAACGTGCCCAGCACCGGGATGCGGTTGTAGTCCAGGTTGAACGGAAGGCGGACCGTGGAGCCGTTGACGCCGATCTGGTCCGACGGGCGGTTGCCCTGGGTGGCGGCGCGGGAGGTGGACTGGACCGTGTCGGAGCCGGCGTCATCACTCTGGGTGTTGGAGCCGGTGTCGGTCGTCGCGGTCGATGCGTTCTGGTCGGCACCGGAAGCACCACCGGTGGCAGGGCTGCCGGCACCGCTGTCTGTCGCCGGGGTGTTCTGGATGGCGCCGACGTTAGCGGCGCCCTCGTTGTCCGAGTCGATGTAGGCCGGGACACCCTCCGGGTGGAACCCGCGCACCGTACCGGATTCCAGTGACTTGCCCAGCGGCACGCCGTCGACGGGGGTGAGGAAGGAGTCGTTCGTGTTGGCTTCCAAGAGCACGTCGGCACTCATCTGGCAGGTCTCGCCCTTGAGCGAGCGCACGTTACCCATGCCGACGGAGTAGGCCGGCGACTGGTCCATGAAGGACTTCAGGAAGGTCAGGCAGGAGAACGCCACGATGAGAATGCAGGCGAGCGCGATCGGTGCGGTCATGGCGCGAGAGATCCGGGTGCTGCTGGTGCCGCCAGCGCCGGCTACGGGGCCTTCGCCCGCACCTGGCCGCGGCTTGTGCCACAGGGACTGCACAATCCCGACGACGAGCGTGAGCAGGAACAGCGCCAGCATGACCGAGCTGGCCTCCACACCCTTGTACTGCACTGTCTTGTCCCACCACGGGACCGCGAAGGAGGAAACGTACCACCACGCGTTCCATCCGCCGAGTGCTAGCGCGAAGACGAACATCACCGCTGCCAGGGCGAAGGTCCTCGCGCGCGGGGAGCGTGCCGCAACCTGTGCCAGCACGATCGCGCCTAGGGCCGCAGCGGCACCGGCGATGCCGGCGTAAATGCCGAAGTGGTGGGTCCACTTCGTCGGGGTGAACATGAGGAAGAACATCGACAACCCGAAGATCGCCAGCATGCGGCGCGTCGGTGCCGGCTTGGCGCCCGGGACTGCGCCGTAGTGAGACATGCTCCACAGCACCAGCACCAGGCAAAGGACGAGGATGAGCATGGGGAAGCGGCGGGTCAGGGAGCCGTCGACGGTTGCTTCCAGCAGTGTCGCGTAGCGGACGTACTCGTTGTACCACTCCAGCGCGGGGCCGACGGCGGAGCGCACGGAGGTGGACTCCAGCACGGTCGCCAGTGTCTGGTCCTTGAACACGAGCACCATGACGGCGAAGCCGGCACCGAGGAACGGGAAGACGTAGGACACCAGCGGGGCGATGACGCGCCGCTCCGACAGGATCTTCAGCACTTGCGGCAAGCAGACGAGGAATACGCCCACGGCCGTCAGGCCGGTCGGCCCGCAGGCCAGGGTCACGGCGGCGAAGATGGTTCCTAGGGCGGCGGGGAGGAGGCGTCGTGAAGCAATGGCGCTTTCAAACGACGCCCAGGTAGCAAGGGTGCCCAGGGCGATGATCGGCTCCGGGCGCAGGCCGTTGTCGTACGGCAGCCAGAACGCGAGGAACATGAACGCGGCGGTCCAATAGGACACGCGCCGTGTCGCGATGGTGGCTCCGAGCCGCGGCAGGATTTCCCGCGAAAGGATCCACCAGATGAGGATGCCGGCGATGAGCGTGGGCAGGCGCATCCAGGCTGACGCGGTACTGACTTTCGACAGCAGCGACAGTAAGTCGTAGAACGGTGAGCCGAACGGAGCCTCGGGCACGCCGTACCAGCGGTAATAGTTGGCCATGTAGTCCGACTCGTTGGCCACCCGCGCCATGGTGAGCAAGAAGCCGTCGTCGGAGGTGTTCGCGCCGAAGAAGTGCCAGAACAGCAACAGCGTGACGACGACCCCATCCAACGGCTTGAACGACCTCCACTCCGGGCGCAACACGCTCAGGCGGCGGCCGTCCAACACATCCATCCGAGCGATGGACCACAGGGCGATCAGGGCGGCGATCGTGCCGGCGATCATGGCGAACCACTTCACCAGTGACGGGCTGGAGGTGAAGCGGGAGTTGATTTCGACGTGGGCGGTCAGGCCAGCGTCGATAAGTGCTTGGGCGTCGCCCGTGAGCTCGCTGTAGATGCCTGTGACCTGGGGACGCATGTCGTCCTCAGTTTCTTCGCTGAAGTCGGTGCCCGGGACGGAAACCGTTAGCGCTTCGTCGGTGGCGGAGACTTCGAGCACGGCGTCACCACTCAGCGTGGCCAGTTCCTCAGCGGTGAGCTCGAAGACGACCTCGTTGAGCGAGGAGACGTTGACGCTGCCGTCGGCAGGCGCGGTGACGAACAGGCCGCGGTCGAGCGCTTCCGTGGAGTCCACAGGCAGCGTGGACAGCACGTTCGACTGGCCGGGGGCCAGCTCCTCCAGCACGCTGATGGGGATGGTCAGCTCGAGCGATTCCGGCGCCAGCGAAATCAGCGGCGCGTTGACGGAGTTGAGCGAGCCGTTCTGCGGCCAGTCGAACGAGGACTGCACCTGCTTGACCGGCAAAAACGGCAGCAGCGCGAAGAAGATGAAGGCGAGCAGGCCGGACATCATCGCGGTGAGCGCCAGATTCCGGGGCGCGCGTTTGGAATGCGCCAGCGGGTCGGATTCGGGCGTGAACGCGGTGGACCCGCCAGTCGGCTCAACCACGGTTTGCGTCTCGACGTTATTCACTCGTCTACCTTTCATCGGTTCCGGACCACCACCACGAAGGGGCCGAACTGCTGGGTGTCCCACTCGGGCGAGTTGAAGGCTGCCGGGTTGAAGAACAAAGCCTCATAGTGCACGTTGGGCTGGCTGGGGAAGATGTCATGCGCGATGTGGGTTTTCCACGGCGCTTCCGGGTCGGTTTCGCTGCCGCGGAAGATGAAGGCTTGGGGCGGGGCCCAGGGTGCGTCGTCAATAGCTGCGGCGAACGCCTGCGGGTTCGACAACTCGTTGAACGATCCGTTCGCCCACTGCTTCAAGGACTCGTTGCGCGCGTCGAATTCACCGAGCGGGTTGGCGTAGTGGCTGGTGAACGCGTTGAAACCACGGTAGGGGTGGTAGGCCATGAAGTTGATCTCGTCGGTGAACAGCACGGTCTCGCCCGGTGTGTAGCCGCGGGATTGGATGTATTCGTCCATCTGCTTGTAGTAGCGGCCGACGTCAGATTCGCGCAGGTCGGAGCGCTCACCGTTGCCGTCGGTGCTGGCGTAGGCCTCGTCGATGAAGGATTCATTCTCCGCCGGGATCTGCTGCACGTACCCCAAGGTCGCCGTAGCGAGCAGCAGGACAAACAGCGTTGTCAAGAGATGGCTGCAGCGCTTGCTAATCGAGTTGGGGTAGAGCACGGCCAGACCGGACAAACGCAGATCTGCGATCGCGAGGATGCCCGCGGTGGACAGCAGCAGCGCCACAAGCACCTCCACACGGAAGCCGAGCAGCGTGGTGCCGGCCAGCGTGATCACCATTGAGCCGACCACCCAGACGTAGCACACGCCCACGGCAATGCTGATGTGTGCGATCTCCGGACGGCGGAACCGCACCACAAGAAAGACCAGACCCGCCAGGCTGAGCAACCCGACCAGGGAGAGGTCAAAGAACGGCAAGGGTACTTCCGCGCCTTCAGACGGCAGGAAGTGCTGCGCCGTTGAGCGCGTGGTCTCCGGGCTGCGCAGCACGGCCATGAGGTACGGGCCCCACGCGATGAGGGCAATGAGGATCGAACCGAAGCCCATCAAAGCGAGTTGTCTCAGGGGCACCCAACGCTGCTTGCCTTCCATTGTCAAGAACCCCGTCAGGGCAAACGCCATCATGGTCACAGCAACAATGCCTGTGTAGAGGGTGTACAAGCAGGCCGAGAGACCCAGGTAAAGAGTCAAGGTGATAGTCGGCGCCCACGATCCCCGCATGGCGTAGTAGCCGAGGACAGCTGCGGCGGGCACGAACATGCCGACGATGGCCGCATACGGCTCGTCGGGGGTCTGGGTGAGGATGATCGCGATGGTTACCAGTGCAATCGCCGTGGCGATCGGGAGCGAACTGGTGAGCTTGCGCCACAGCGGGACCAGCTGCGACGCGGCGGTCGCCAAAGAAACAAGAGCCCACGGCTGGTACACCTCCCAGCCCGGCATGCCTAAAACATCGGACAGGCGTCCGCCCAGCCAGAACCAGCCGATCGGGTAGAACGCCGGCAAGTCGGCGTAGTTCATGTCCTGGTTGGACATGGTGTCGGCCATGCGGGTGAGGAACTGGGTGCGGAAACCCTGGTCCACCTGGATGCCGTCGAGATAGAGCTTCGTGGAGGCCAGCGGGATCCCCAGCGTGGACACGACCAACCCCGCAGGGGCGAACGAGCAGACGAACTCAGTGAGCCAAACGCGCCAGGTGGGGCGCCGGCGGGAGGTGGATTCGTCGCGAAGCCACGCGAGCAACAACGCGCCCACCGCAAGAATCACCACGAATGAGCACGCTGTGGCCAACGCGCGGGGGACCATGGAGACGTTGAACGCCGCCAAGCTCGACGCACGCAGTAAGTACCACGCGGCAAGCGTGAGTGCCCCTCCTACCAGGGGGTAGACCAACATGCGCACGGTCGTGCCAACCGTGTCGATGCTGTCCGGTTCGTAGTCGTAGACGCGGATGGCGCGCGTGCTGCCGCGAAGCTCTTCCTTGGGCTCTTCTTTTGTGTCCGTGACGGCCGTGGTCATACCGAACAGTCTCCCACAGACTCGGCCGCAAACAGGTATTAGAAGAAGCGGTTAGAAGCTCAGCTTCCGCATAATCGGTGCCGGGATGTGCTGGAGCACCAGAGAGATCGGGCCGAAGAGCTTGTGCACGAACACGTGGCTCTTACCGTCGAGAGCTGCGGAGACGGCAGCCTTGGCCACGTCTTCCTTGTCCACGGTCAGTGGTGCCTCGTCCAGGCCGTCGGTCATCTTGGTGCGCACCTGGCCGGGTCGGACGACGGTGACGTGGACGCCGCTGCCGCGCAGCGCCTCCCCGAGCTGGGTGTAGAAGCCGTCCATGCCGGCCTTTGTGGAGCCGTAGACGAAGTTGGAGCGGCGCACCTTCATGCCCGCGACCGAGCTCATGGCGATGATGGTGCCGTGGCCCTGCTGCTTCATCTTCTGGCCCAGCAGCACGCCGACGGAGACCGGCGCCGTGAAGTTGGTCTGGGCGGACGCGACAGCGGCCTGCTGGTTCTGCCACAGTTCTTCCTGGTCGCCGAGGGTGCCGAAGGCGACGATGGCCACATCGACATCGCCGGCCGCAAAGGCTGCGTCGATGACGGCCGGGTGGGAGTCGGTGTCGAAGGCGTCAAAGTCGACGATGCGGACCTTACCGGCGCCGTGGCGGGAGACCTCTTCGACAGCGGCGTCGATACGCGGGCTGTCTTGGCGGGCAGCCAGGGTGACGGTCGGGTTGCCTCCGCGCTTGGTCAGCTCGGAGACGATGGCCAGGCCGATCTCGGACGTGCCGCCGAGAAGGAGAATATTCTGTGCTTGTCCTACTGCGTTCAGCATTGCGGTTCCTTTCGGTTTCTTGAGCGGGCTACGCAGCCAACTAGTGCAGCTCGAGTCGGCGGGACATGTCGGAGGCGAACACCCCAGTCGGGTCGATCGCGTTGCGGGTTTCCAGCCAGCCGGCCATGCCGGGGTACATCTGGTGGAACTTCTCGGCAGACGTGCGGGACTCCTTGGCCAGGTAGAGGCGGCCGCCGAATTCCATCACCTGGTCGTCCAGGCGGTCCAGGAAGGAGTGCAGGCCGTCGCGGATGGGGAAGTCCACGCACACGTTCCAGCCGCGCATCGGGTAGGACAGCGGGGCCTTGTTACCGTCGCCGAACAGCTTGAACACGTTCAGGGCGGTGTAGTGGCCAGAGGACTGAATGTCGTAGATGATCTGCTTGAACGGCTCGACAGCGTCGGTGGGCACAACGAACTGGTACTGCAGGAAGCCGGCCGGGCCGTAACCGCGGTTCCATTCCGCGATCATGTCCAGCGGCTGGTAGAACTGCGTCAGGTTCAAGATGTCGTTCTTCGAATCCTTGCCCATGAAGTAGTAGGCCTCACCGATGGCGCGCAGAGTCAGCTGGTTCATGGTCCAGGACGGGAAGATGTCCGGCACCGTCATCAGCTGCGGGGCGGAGAACTTCAGCGGGTCTTTGGCCAGCTTCGGCGCGAACTCCTCGAGCTGCGCCAGTGTGGCCAGCGAACCGCGGGAGATGGTGGAGCGGCCGGTCTTCGGCGGGGCGGAGATGGCGTCGAACCATGCAGAAGAATAGGTATAGCCCTCTTCTTGGCCGTGGGAGTGCTCCTCGATTGTTTCGTCGAGGGTGGAGGTGCGGACCGTGTCGGAGATGAAGTACGCCGTCTCGGTGCGCGTCATCTTGATGCGGACGCGCAGGATGATGCCGGTCAGGCCCATGCCGCCGACGGTGGCCCAGAACAAGGTGCCGTCCGGGTCATCCGGGGTGCCAGCAGGCTCGAGGTGCAGGACGCGGCCGTCGGCGACGAGCAGCTCCATCGAAACCACGTGGTCGCCGAAGGAGCCGGCGGAGTGGTGGTTCTTGCCGTGAATGTCCGGGCCGATCGCGCCGCCGATGGTCACCTGGCGGGTGCCGGGCAGCACCGGGACCCACAAGCCGTAGGGGATCGCGGCGCGCATCAGTTGGTCGAGGGTGACGCCGCCGTCGACGTCCACGATCGCGGTATCGGGATTGATCTCGTGAATCTTGTTCAGCGGCTGCATGTCAATGACAAGGCCGCCACCGTTTTGGGCCGGGTCACCGTAGGAGCGGCCCATTCCGCGGGCGATTACTCCGCGGCGCTTGCCTTCCGGCAGGGTCGCGTTGTCTTCGGCGACGTGGCGCACTGCCTCCTTGATCGCGTCCACGTCGGCGGTGGCTAGAACTTGCGCGGTGGACGGTGCGGTGCGGCCCCAGCCGTAGAGGGACTTGGTGGTGGTGTGGAGTTCCATAAACCCCACCCTACCGCTAGAGTTCCATGATCTCCCGGATCCTTTTTGGCAGCTCCCCCTGATTGGTGATCACCGGTTTGCCTGCATTTTTGTGTGCCCGGAGCTCTTCGTAGACGATGCCCCGGGAGGTGCTGTCCAGCAAGGGTAGTTCTTGGGCGATCAGGCGCGTCATGAAGTCGTCGAGGGGGACGTCGGCAAGTTGCGCCGACATGTGGGGTTTGTCAGGTTGCTGCATGGATGACATCCTACGGGGCGCGCAATCGCTAGGGTGGGGTCATGTCGGTCGTGGTCGAGCTCAAGCGCACCTTGCTCGTGCGCTGCGCCACAATGCTTGCCGACGAATCCGTCTTCCGCCACATCGGCCTGAACTCCGAAAGCACTCTCGAGGATGTGCAGCGCGTCCTGGAAGTCTGTTTCGCGATGCCGGACGGCCCGCCGAGCCCAACGCGCTTCACCGCGGACGCCGAGGATGCAGGCCGCCTGGAGGCCGGTGTGCAGATCGGTTCCTACCTGCGCCGGGGCGGTGACCGGCTGTTTTTCCACTGGGGGCTGTGGCAATTCGAACTCACCTTGCTGGATATCTACCCGCGCGACAGCGCCACCCCGAGCGCGCTGTGTGTGGCCGGGCACGGGGACTTCGCCGATCAACCCTTCGACATCCCCGCCATCAACGCGGAGCTGCTCGGGCCGTCCGCGATTGAGAATGTGCTCGCGGGCGCGCGCGATGACGTCGTCGACATCGTCGACCGCTCCCACACTCTCGACTTCCTTCCCCTGTTGCAGGCCATTGACCTGCCGCGGCCGTGCGAGCTCGACCCGCTGGTGGCCGACACGCTGGCCAGCCTGCCGCGCGAACGCACCCCGCTCGCCCGCGATGCCTTCTGGTCCACCGTTCTCGCCCTGTCGTGCTTGGCTGACGACGACACCACCGACGACGTCATCGAAACCACCATGAGCGCCCTGAACTGGGCCAACCCAGGCGGCGAGAGATACTCCGCCCGCCAGATCCGCTCCCTGTGCGCCGGATCCCTCGTGCGGTTGGCCTCGGTGGGCGGGTATGGGGCCGGGGGCGTGAGTGCCGTCGATAAGCTGGACATGTACCGCGCTTTGCTGCGACGGTGACTGGTGGGGGTAAGGTGAACCGCTGTGACCTCCAAGGTTGAAACGACACACCCGATGAGCGCGAAGCGGCAGCTGCTGCGGTTCGTGATCATCGGTATCTTCTGCGCAATGCTCGATTTCGGGCTGACGTACCTGCTCGACCACTCCTTCGGTTTCACGCGCGTGTCCGCGAAAGTGGTCGGCTGGTGCTTCGGCACGCTCGTCGCGTACCTGCTCAACTCGCGGTTCACGTTCCAGGCTAAGATCACCGGCAAGCGGGCGCTAGCCGTGTTCATCCTCTACGCCTCGACATTCGGCATCCAGGTGTTCCTCTACTGGATCACTAATCCGCCGCTCATCGCGCTCGGCATCGAGGACCCGTGGAAAGACTTCATCGCCTTCGTCATCGCTCAAGGCGTGGCGACGATCACCAACTTCATCCTCCAGCGCGTCCTTATCTTTAAGCAGCCGACGAAGGTCGTCGTCGACACTGATCCATCTTGATCCGGACGTCGGCCCGGATCAAGGTCGGCGGAAGTCCTCGTTCGCGCCCATCCGCAGCAGGCGCAACCACTCGCGGAACTCCCGCGGGTTCTTGCGCTGGATCAGGAAGAACCAACCGAAACGCACCAGCTCCTGCAGCTGCATCTTCTTCATGCCGCGCTGGCCGATGATGTAACCGCGGTTGCGGTACGTGAAGTAGCGCTTGACCTCATTATCCGGCCACTGGGCGTGCGCGCGGCCGCCCATGATCGGGTGGAACTCGGCGGAGCCGTCCGGGTGCAGGTAGCTGGTGGTCAGCGCGGTGCCGTATTTCATGCCGGACTGGGCCAGGCGGCGGTGGTATTCGACCTCGTCGCCGCGGATGAACAGGCGGTAGTCGGGCACGCCGATGCGCTCCATCGCCTTTGCGCTGATCAGAGCGCCGTTGAAGAGGCTCGCGTACTGCGGGAGGTAGTCTCCCTCCAGCTCGCTGCGGCGCCGGTGCCAGATCAGGCCTTGGCGCAGCGGAAAAGCGAGCTGGTCAGGGTCATCGATATTGGCCACGACGGGGGAGACCTCAGTCAGACCCTCCCGCGCGGCGACGCGGTAGAGCTCCTCCAGCACGCCCGGGTCGGCGGGGCGGCCGTCGTCGTCGGCGCACCAAATCGCGTCCGCGCCGAGGGCGAGCGCGTGCAGAAAGCCGTATGCGAATCCGCCCGCGCCGCCGAGGTTCGTGTGCGACGCCATGTAAACGCCCTTGTCGCCGGCAAGGTCTTGGATCAACTCACGGACTTCGTCTTCTGCGCCGTTATCCACCACGATCACCCAATCGACCGGGTGAGTCTGATTCGCCACCATCTCCAGCGAGTGCCTGAGCAGCCCAGCGCGCTTGTGCGTGACAATCACCGCCGCGGTGGTGCCGTTCGGGTTCAGCAGCGCATCGGTGGTGGAAGTCATGGGGACTATTGTGCCACGGCGGAGGGAACGGATAAGGGAAGCGCTGCGGTGAGGGAACCGTAACGGGGTCAGCGCCTGTCTAACAGTCCATGGCATTGCGCAACAACATGGACATCACCGCTAATGTGCACGGCGGTTTCTACCTGGACGGTCCTGGGGTGCAGGTTTCGCGGCGGTTCTGGATGGCGGAGCCGTTCGCTTTGGCCCGTTCTTCGGAGCTGGGGTACCGGGCGCCCGCAGCCACACGGGCCGTTGCGATGGTGCTGGAGCACCCCGGCTGCTCAGTCAGCGGATTCAGCGCGTTAGCCGTGTTCGGCCTGAGGTTCTTTGCGGATTCGTTCCATACGACACTGCATGGCGCTGTCCGGAAAACCGTCCAAGCGACCCAATACACACCGCGGATTACCCGCGCCCGCCCGCGAAATATATGGACTGTCCGTTACCAGGGGCAGCCGATTCGGATCTCACAGCCAGGGTCCGCCGTCGTGGAAGCCCTGCAGTGCATCCGCGCCGGGGAGATCCGGTGGCCCGTCGCCACGGTTGACGGGTGGAGTCCAGCGGACCTCAGAGCCCTGCAGCTTATCGACGCTTCCCGCCGCCACCTCAACATCCACCCCGACCTCATTTACAACGCTGCCCGGAACCGCCTGCCCCGCGCATGGCTGAAAAGGATCGTCGGAGCGTCCAGTGACCTCGCCGATTCCCCGAAAGAGACCGAAATGCGGCTGATCGTCCAACAGATCTGCGAAGAACTCGGGGTGGAACTGTCCGAACAGGTGACAGTCTCCGACGGCAACGGCATCATTACCACCTTTGACCTGGCTATTACCGAACTAGGGATCGGCCTCATGTATGACGGCGAGCACCACTTGCAGCGTAGCCAGCGCGACCGGGACTCGGCCATCAACCTCAGGTGCGTCATGCAAGGGTGGACAGTACTTAGATTCACCGCCGGAACGATGGGCAAGATCGCCCAGTTGCTGAGGGAGCTGATCTCCCAGCGGTTGTGAACCAGGCGGTTATGGCCCGGGCAGCGGCCGCGGCGGCTGTGTGAACGATTAAGCGCACCGACCTATAAGTCCCGAGCAGTAAGTGCAGGTCAGGGGGTTATGGCCTGAACGATACGGGGCCGAAATGCTCATATCGTTCACCGCTGATGCTTTGGCTGGGGGCCCGGGGCCCTGGAGTTTAGGCCCCTAGCCCTCCTGGTCTGCCTGATCGTCCCGGTCCTCATCGTCGAAACGGACGAGCAGGTCGCGGACGAAGTCGCCGGCTTCTTTGCCTTCGTAGGCTTCGACGACGTCGTCGACAAGCCCGGCCTGGCGGACCTCTCCTTTGTCGATCCACAGTGCGGTGTTGCACAGCTGCGCCAAGAAGTCGTTGGAGTGGGAGGCGAAGACGAGGATGCCGGAGCGTTTGACCAGTTCAGCCAACCGGACGCGGGCTTTGGCCATGAAGGCGGCGTCGACGGCGCCGATGCCTTCGTCGAGAAGCAAAATCTCGGGCTCGATGGAGGTGACCACTCCGAGTGCCAACCTCACGCGCATACCGGTGGAGTAGGTGCGCAGCGGCATGGCCAGGTAGTCGCCGAGCTCGGAGAACTCGGCGATTTCGTCCATCTTGGCTTTCATCTGTTTGCGGGTCTGGCCGAGGAACAGTCCGCGGATGATGATGTTCTCGTAGCCGGAAATCTCCGGGTCCATGCCCACGCCGAGGTCGAAGACGGGGGCGACGCGGCCGCGGACATCGGCGACGCCGCGGGTGGGTTCATAGATGCCAGATAGCAGGCGCAGCAAGGTGGACTTGCCGGCGCCGTTGTGGCCGACTAGACCGACGCGGTCGCCTTCGCGCAGGTGCAGGTTGATGTCCTTCAACGCCTCGACGACGACCGTGTTGGAGGCGTTCTTGCCGATCGCCCCTCCGGCCGAGGACATGACGGCCTTCTTCAGGGAGCGGGACTTGGCATCGAAGATGGGGAAGTCGACGCAGGCGTTGTAGGTGTCAATAGAAACCACGTGAAACTCCTTACACCCAGTACGGTACGCGGAAGCGCCACTGGCGCATCACCAGCAGGGCGGCGAGCAGGCCGACAGCAGTGAAGGCCAGCACGATCCACCAGTGATAAGCGGCCAGGTCGCGGCCGATCAGGGGCGCGCGGACGATTTCAAGGTAGTGGTAGAGGGGGTTGAGCTCGGCGAGCATGGCGCGCTGGGCGACATCGCCGCGTTGCTCCTTCAGGGTCTGGGTGGTCCAGACGATCGGGGTGACGTAGAACAGCAGCTGTACCAGCGCCTCCAGCAGAGGCGCGACATCGCGGAAACGCGTGGCGATGATCCCGAACAGCATGGTCACCCACACCCCGTTGAGGATCATCAGGGCCAGTGCCGGGATGAACAGCAACAGATCCCACCCCAGCTCGAGGCGGAAGATCAGCACGAGCGCGAGCCAGATGACCATGTTGTGCGCGAAGAACAGCAGCTGGCGCCACACCAGGCGGTACACGTGGACAGACAGGGCAGAGGGGAGCTGTTTAATCAGCCCTTCGTTCTCTATGAATACATTCGCGCCGTCTCTTATGCACCCGGAGATGAAGCCCCACACGATGAAGCCGACGGTGACGTGCGGCAGGAAGTCGCGCACCGGAATCTGGAACAGCATGGAGTACAGCAGGCCCAGGGCCAGCGCCATCACGCCGGTAGCGATCGTGATCCACAGTGGGCCGAGCACGCTGCGGCGGTAGCGCTGTTTGATGTCCTGCCAGCCCAATTGCAGCCACAGTTCGTACTGGCCCCACCCGCGGGTGAGGTCGGCTGCCGCAGCGCGGAAGGTTTTGGACTTCGACGCTGGGGTGGTCTCGTCGGCGGAGGACGTCATGCGGGAGACGTCGGAAAGCAATGTTGCCTTGTCTTGCACACTTAACAGCTTAGTGCCAAGATCCTTAAATATTGCTAAGGGGCCGATGGTGCGTCCCGCCTGGTATGGGTGCATACTAGTGAAACACTTAGTTCGGAAGGAGGAGACCGTGGATTACGGTGCGGAGTATGACGTGTACCGCGTTCGCGGGCTGTACGCCTCGCTTTCCGACGGCTGGACTTACCTGAATTCCCACGACTGCCCACAGATCCCGGAGCGCGTTTCCGCGGCTGTGTCTCGGTCGTTCCGGATGGCGCCGCAGGTGCCGGCGCGTGAGTTTCACTCCGGTTCGCACTCGGGGCAGTCTGTCGGTCGTCCTGAGGGTGACAATCTGCTGGAGGCCGCGCGGCATGCCGTGGCAGACCTCGTGGGGGCGAGCGCGGACCGGGTGATTCTCGGTGCCAGCCTGCCGGTGCTTTACAGCGCTCTGGTCACGTCGATGGAGCCGCAGTTCCGGTACGACTCGTCTGTGGTGGTCAGCAGCCTGGACCGGTGCGAATTGCGCACGGCCGTGTCGCGGGCGCGGGCCCAGGTCCGCACGGCTCACGCTGAGCTGGGCACGGGCGAGCTTCCATCGTGGCAATACGAGCAGCTTGTCGACGGCTCCACCCGCCTCGTCTCCATTCCCGCCGCCCACGCAGAACTGGGGTCGGTGACGGAAGTGTCCGAGATTGCCGAGCGTGTCCGCTCCCGTTCGCGCGCCTGGGTGCTTGTCGACGCGACGGCGTACGCCCCGTACCACCGCATCGATTTTGATAAGTGGGACGCTGACATCGTCGCCTTGGACATGGCGGCGCTGGGAGGGCCGCAGGTCGCGGCGCTCGTGTTGCGCGACGCGGCGATGCTCAAGCGTGTCGACTCACAGGTGCTGGGCATCGTCAGCGCCGGCGTGGCCCCCGGTCTTGCCGGAGGTGTCACCGCTGCTGTGGACCACTTGGCGGGTCTCGCGCCGGAGCTGCCCGGCCGGGGCACGCGCCGGGCACGCCTCGACCGTTCGATGGCTGAGATGTCGACTTACCTGGGTGGTCTACGCGATGACCTGTACACCTTCCTGGGTACGTGGCCGCACGTGCACATTCTCGGCAGCTCCGGGGAGGCGGCGGCGGATGCGACGACGGAACGCCTGCCGCGCCTGACCTTCGGTGTGCAGGGCGTGCCAGCGCCGACGGTGTATGAGCGGTTGTTCGACAACGGCATCGTGACCACCCTGACCCGGCCGACCCCGCTTTTGACGGATATGGGCCTGGAGGAAATCGGTGGCGGTGTGACCGTCGGCCTCGGGCCGTTCAATACCTACCAGGACATCGAGCAGGTCATGCGCGTCGTCGCGTCGCTGGCGTAGCTGGCTTCGGGCTAATCGACAACAAGGACGACCTTCCCGGTGGAGGTGCCGGAGTCGAGGTGGTCGTGAGCTGCTGCGGCGTCGGCAAGCGGGAACGTCTTAGTCAGCTGGTGCTTGATCGAACCGTCCTCAATGAGCGGCCACACGTGCTCCTCGGTGGAGCGGCAAATATCTGCCTTCATCGCCCACGGGCGAGCGCGCAGGGTCGTGGCGTGCACTGACAGGCGGCGCGGCATCATCCGGCCCAGCGAGAGCTCGCCCTTCGGGCCACCCTGCACAGCGATGACGATGAGCTTGCCGTCGGTCGCCAGGGACTTGATGTTGTCTTCTAGGTAGGGCCCGCCGATGACATCGAGGATCACGTCGCAGGAGCCCTTGAGCTCGTCGATGAAATCCTGCTCTTTGTAATTAATGAGGATGTCGGCGCCGAGCTCCTTGCAGTACTCGAGCTTTTCTGCCGAGCCCGCGGTGACCGCGACTTCCGCACCGAGTGCCTTGCACAGCTGGATGGCAAACGAGCCGATGCCGCCGGAACCGCCATGAATAAGGACGCGGTCGCCCTCGCCGACGCCGGCGAGCATGCCCAGGTTGGACCAGACGGTGGTGGCCACCTCAATGACAGCAGCGGTCTCGATCAGCGACAGTCCGTCCGGGATGCGCATGAGCTGGCCCTCCGGCACCGCGACGTACTCGGCGTAGCCGCCGCCGGCGAGCAGGCAGGCGACCTCGTCGCCGACCTTGCGGTCGGTGCCGCCTGCGTCGACGATCTCACCGGTGCATTCCAGGCCGATAATCTCGGACTCGCCCTTCGGCGGTGGGTAATTGCCCTCCGCCTGCACGAGGTCGGCGCGGTTGACGCCGGTCGCGTGAATTTTCACGAGGACTTCGCCTTCGCGGAGGACGGGGGTGGGGGCGTCGACAAGCTCGAGCGAACGCGGGTTCTCTGGGTCCGTGACGGTAATTGCTTTCATGGTGCCCCAGGGTAGTAAAGTTTTGTGGGCGCCCTGATCGGGCAGCAAGGAGACGTGGCAGAGCGGCCGAATGCACTGGTCTTGAAAACCAGCGAGGGTCACACCTCCAGGGGTTCAAATCCCCTCGTCTCCGCCAGACCTTTCGCTCAAAGACGAAAGGCGCCCCAGCGGGGGCGCCTTGTGTGGGGGAGTGGACGTTACTTAAGCGTCAGTCTTCACCTTGTCGCCGCCGATGGCGCGGAAGATGCCGCCGACGATCCAGGACGCGATCGCCATGACGATGGCACCGAAGAACGCGGACCAGAAGCCGTCAATCTGCAGGCCGTTACCGATGCTGTCGGAAATCCAGCCGGTCAGGGAGAACAGCAGGGTGTTAACGATCAGGGAGAACAAGCCCAGCGTGAGAACCTTCAGCGGGAAGCTGATCAGGTTCACCAGCGGGGAGATGAACGCGTTGACGAACATGAACACCAGGGCGACCCAGATGAACGCGCCGATGCCGCCGAAGATCTCTACGCCCGGGACGATAACGGTGACCAGCCACAGGGCCAGTGCTGTAACTACGAGGTCGACAATGAAACGCATGAACTTACCTTTTCTTTAGTGGTCTTGTTTTTACTGTTCGAAGAACTCGTGGATGATGTGGAACTGGCGCTCACCGGGGATCTCGGCGAACTCGCGCTGAGCTTTCCGTCGCGTCGGGCCGTCTTTCGCGACCACTACCTTCACCTGCTCCAATGCAATCGGCGAGGCTACCTCTACCGTAGCGTGTGCGTCGGGCTGGCCGTAAGAGAGCTGCTGCGGGTCGATGTTCCGCCCGGCCAGCGCATCTGCCACGCCGTCTAGGTCGCCGACAGGGACACCGAGGAGCACGGTGTCGTCGTTCAGCGCCATCGCGCGCGGGGCCAAGTAAAGAGTCGTCGCGTCGGGCGCGGGGGCCCACGCGATCCAGGCGGAAACGTTGTCGCGGGTGGGGGCAGAGCCGTCGCCGGTGGCGAAGCCGGAGTTCAAAGAGTAATTCAGCTGCATGAGCACCAGCGTACGGATTTTTGCCCGGGGCGGGGACTAAGCGGCGGGACCGGCTAGGTCACCGCGTCCCACGCGGAAAGGAACTCGTCGGCTTCCTCGCGGTCGGTCACTGTCACGCGGAGCCCTTCGGGGAAGGCGCGCACGAGCACACCGCGCCGGGCAAGATCAGCGGCAATGTAGGCTGGTTCGCGGTCGCACTTCTCGGCAGGAAGCCAGACAAAGTTGGCCTGGGAGCGGGCGGCGCCGATGCGGTCGGCGACCTCGTCACGGACCTCGATGGTGTCTTCGAGGCGGGCCAACAGCTCGTCGGAGTGGTGCAGCGAAGCGAGCGCCCCGGCTTGGGCGATGGCGGAGACTTGGAAGGGGACGCCGACTTTGTTCACGGCGTCGATCAGCTCGCGGTGCCCGAAGGCGTATCCGATGCGCACGCCCGCCAGACCGTACGCCTTGGAGAAGGTGCGCAAACACAGGACATTGTCGTGCTCCCGCCAAACGTCGCAGCCGTTGACGGCATCGGGGTCGCGGTTGAACTCGACGTACGCCTCATCGAGCGCCACGGTGACATGGTCCGGAACGCGGGCCATGAAGTCGTCGAACTCGGCGCGGGTCACCACTGCGCCCGACGGGTTGTTGGGGGAGCAGAGGTAGACCAGGGACGTTCGTTCGTCGATGGTGGACGCGATGGTGTGCAGGTCGAGGTGGCCGTCGTCAAGCAAAGGCACCGGTCGCGGCTCGGCCCCGGCGATGCGGCAGAAGATGGGGTACGCCTCGAAGCTGCGCCACGGGAAGACGATGTTGTTCTCGGGTGTGGACGTGGCCTGTGCGAGCTGCTGGCACAGCGCGGACGAACCGCAGCCAACGGCGATGTTGCCGGGATCGACGCTGAGGTGCTTGCCCAGCGCCGTGCGCAGCTGTGTCGTGCCCATGTCCGGGTAACGGTTGCCGGTGATCGCGGCCTTGGCCATCGCCTCCGCAGCCGCCGGGAGAGGCTGGCCAGCAACCTCGTTCGAGGACAGCTTCAACGCCTCCGGATCAGACGTGCCGGGGACGTAGGCGGGGATGGCGGCGAGGTCAGGGCGGATCATGCTCAAAGATTCTAGACAGGTGTTTTGGCCGACCGCACGAATGTGGGTAATGTAAGTCCAGGCCTGCTGAAGGCCGTTGGAGATGTGCCAGAGTGGCCGATTGGGGCTCCCTGCTAAGGAGTTGACCTTTCACGAGGTCCGCAGGTTCAAATCCTGTCATCTCCGCCACGCGCCCGTAGCTCAACGGATAGAGCATCTGACTACGGATCAGAAGGTTGGGGGTTCGAATCCCTCCGGGCGCACCATTGTCATCAGTCGCGACATTGTTGACAGATGAGTCGCGACATGGTGGACAAACCGGCGTCTTGGTGTTTATTTTTTCCAAGGCGCCGGTTGTGGTTTTCAGGTCAGTGGGGGTTGGCCTTTTCGCCAGTATGGTTTTTGGTAGTTGCGGGATGTGTCGATGTAGTGCTCGGTGATGGGTTCGCCGGTTTCTTTTAGTGATGTCGTGATGTGGTTGTCGGTGATGATCATCAGGACTTCTTCGCCGCTGTGGGCTCGGCCGATTCCTAGGCTGTAGAGCCTGCCGGCGTAGCGGATGGTGACTTTGCCGCTGGCGGCGACGACGTCGTTGCGGGTGCGCCATTCTTCTTTCGGGGTGAAGGTTGGTTCAGCTTTAGGTCCTGTTGTGTAGGCCTGGTGTGGGGTACGGCGTCCGAGTGATCGGTGGGGGCGTTCGGTGTTGTAGTAGGCGGTGAATTCGTTGAGCTGCCGTTGTAGTTGGGGGATGGTTTCTGCTGGTGGTTGTGCGTTGATCCAGCGTTTGAGTGTTTGGTGGAAGCGTTCGATTTTGCCTTGGGTTTGTGGGTGGCCTGGCCGGCCGTTTTTCTGCTGGATACGGTTGTCGTTAAGTGTTTTCTCGAATGCGTTTCTGCCGCCTTTGCGTCCGGCTAGTCGGGCGGTGAACACCAGCCCGTTGTCAGTGAGTGTGGATGCCGGTGGGCCGTAGGTGTCGATGAGGCGCTGTAGTTCTGCTGCGACAGCTGGCCCTGTAAATGCTGGCCGGGCGGTGATCGATAGCAGGTAGCGGGAGTGGTCGTCGATGAAGTCGAGGACTTCTACGCGCCTGCCGTCGATGAGGAAGAGGTAGGTGATGTCGGCCTGCCAGCATTCGTTGGGCATGGCCGCTTCAAACCTGATGTAGGAGCTGCGTGGTTTCTTTTGCGGTTGCGGGGCAACAAGTCCGGCTTCAGTGATGATCCGGCGGATCGTCGATGTTGACGGCACACGCAGGCCTTGTTGTCCTAAGTGGAAAGCGATGGTGTCGGGCCCTGCGTCGAAACCTGCTTTGGTGAGTTCTTTGCGCATGTCGATGATGTGGTTGCGCAGGGTCTCCGGCACGGCATTGGGGTGGGTGTGCGGCGCGCGCGATTTGGGGGCGATGGCTTGTTCGCCTCCGGCGTCGAACTCGGAGAGGATCTTGTAGATGCGTTGGCGGGAGATGCCGAATCGTTTGGCGACTTTGGTGACTGGTTCGCCTTGATCGCGGACGGCTTTGACGATGGCGAGATTTCGGTTCGGGCTGTTCATCTGTCAACGATGTCCCGACTGATACCAGCACCGTCACTAAACACGCGGGGGTGGCGGGAGGTGTCAATGATGTCGCGACTGAGGTGTCAACCATCACCCCAGATTGTTTCTACCCCCTAAGTGTCAACAATGTCGCGACTGACCTGTCAACCATCAGGAATGCTGTCCCAGGCACGCCGTGTCAACTATGTCATGACTTCAGACACCTCCGGGCGCACCATTTTTAGCTCCTACTCGGACTTCGCTGGCCGGGATATTCCGCTACCCTCAAGCTTCGGAATATCCCGTGGCGAAAGGACCAGCATGGCCACCGTTGAGCAGCACGATGCCCTGCTTGAGCTCGAGCGCATGATCGAGTCGCACGACATCGACGGCGACCACGCCGAAAAGATCTGTGGCCTGTTGGAAGAAGCGCAGCTCAACGACATCATCTGGCTGATTGAACGGTCGCCTGTCAAACGCAGTGCGGTGCTGTTCCGCCTGCTGTCGCCCGAGCGTGCCGGCGCTGTTTTTGACGCGCTCGACCCCAACCACCAGGCCGACATGGTGCGCGCGCTTGGCGACGATGAAGTCGCCGCATTCTTCGAGGAGATGGGTGCGGAAGACCGCGTCATGCTTCTCGACGAGCTTCCCGCCCCGGTGGCCGACCGCCTCCTCAAAGAGCTCAACGAGCAGGACCAAGAGAACACGAATGTGGTCCTCGGCTACGAAAAGGGCTCGGTCGGCCGTGTGATGTCCCCGGAGATTCCGGAGATCTACGGGGACATGACCGCGCAAGAGGTCGCGAACCTGCTGCGCGAAGAGGCCGAGGAGCTGGAGACCATCTACACCATCCCGGTGATGGATGAAGACCGGCAGCTGGTGGGCATTGTGAAGATGCGCGACTTGTTCCTCGCGGATGCCAATGACCTTGTGTCTGACCTAGTGCAGGATTCGCCGTGGGCGCAGGCGGAGGATGATGCAGAAGACACCGCCCGCTGGTTCCTCCCGCTGGCGCTGCTGGCCATCCCGGTGGTGGACAACAACAACCGCCTCGTGGGCATTTTCACCTTCGACGAAGCTCAGGCCGTGGTCGAGTCCGAGGACACCGAGGACAGCGCCCGCCAGGGTGGTTCGGAAGCGCTGAAGCGGCCGTACCTGTCCACGCCCGTGTTCACCCTGATGCGTTCGCGCATCGTGTGGCTGCTGGTGCTGGCGATCTCGGCGATTCTCACCGTGCAGGTCCTGGACGTGTTCGAGGGGAAGCTCGAGCAGGCCGTGGTGCTGTCCCTGTTCATCCCGCTGCTCACCGGCACCGGCGGAAACACCGGCAACCAGGCGGCAACGACCGTGACGCGTGCCCTTGCGCTTGGCGACGTCCACAAGGCCGACATCCTCAAAGTCATGTGGCGTGAAATCCGTGTCGGGTTCATGCTGGGTGCCGTTCTCGGCTCGATCGGTTTCGTGCTGGCCTCGTTGGTCTACGATTTGGACATCGGCATCATCATCGGATCGACCCTGCTGGCCATCTGCACAATGTCGGCGACGGTGGGCGGCGCCATGCCGATCGTGGCGAAGACGGTGGGCGCTGACCCGGCAGTGTTCTCCAACCCGTTCATCTCCACCTTCTGCGATGCGACGGGTCTGATCATCTACTTCCTCATCGCTACCTCGGTCCTGGGCCTGTGACCTGCTGATTTTTCCTGCTGTTCACCGTGGTGTACCGTTACATCTCGTTGCAAAAAGCACGCGCCCGTAGCTCAACGGATAGAGCATCTGACTACGGATCAGAAGGTTGGGGGTTCGAATCCCTCCGGGCGCACCAATAAAATGAGGGCCCTACCTGGTGTTTCAGGTAGGGCCCTTCGCTTTTGCCTACCCCTGCGCTGCAGCGAGCGCGGAGCTGCTAGGAACTCAAAAGACTAGCTCTCGAGATCCTTGACAATGTCGGGGTTCTCGCCCAGCCATGCCTCGATCGCTTCAGGCTCCTTGCCTTCGCCGTACTCGTTGACCACGGTGTCCTCGAGGGAGCCGTACTCGTCGTCGGAGAGCTTCAGGTCCTCGAGCCACTTGGCCACCTCGGGGTTGTCCTCGGCGAAGCCGCCGCGTGCGAGCCAGTGCAGGGACTCCGGCTCACCGAGTGCGCCCTTCGGGTCCTCCAGGTCCTTGACCGGGAACTTGGAGTTGGCCCAGAACGGGCGCCACAGGGTGACGACGATGTCCTTCTCGCCGTCCACCGCGGTCTGCAGCTCGGAGAGCATAGCTGGGGTGGAAGAGGTGGACAAGGAGTATCCGTCGGCATCCAGGCCGTACTCGGTGATGGCCTCCTCGGATGCCTTGGTCAGGCCGGCGCCAGGCTCGATGCCGACGACCTTGCCGCCGAAGTCGTCCGCCTTGCCCTTCAGGTCCTCAATGGAGTTGATGTCCTCCATGTACTCCGGCACAGCCCAGGTCAGCAGTGCATTGTCGTAGTAGGCGCCCAAGTCCTCGATGTCGTCGGAGTACTTGTCCATGTACTGCGCGTGGGTCTTCTCCGGCCATGCGGACGGGTACAGGTCGATATCGCCCTTGGCCAGGCCGGCGTAGAGGACGGCGGCGTCGGTGAGGGTCTCGTGCTCGACGGTGTAGCCGGCGGCCTCGAGCTTGTTCTCCAGCAGGTAAGCGGTGGACAGGCCGTCGGTCCAGGACGGCAGGTAGCCCAGGGTGATGGTGCCCTTGTCTCCGTCGCCCCCTTCGCTCGAAGCGGTGTCGCCAGAGTCGGAGCATGCCGTCAGCCCGAAGATGAGCGTGGCGGCAGACAGCGTAGCTAGCGTTTTACGGATGGTCATTGAAAGTAAGTCCCTTCTTCGACTGTGTAAGACAAAATCTCCGTGCCTCCCCCGTCCCCGCCAGAAAAGGCGGCGCCGCCTCACCCCGAGTGATTCAGCGGTGAAGCGGCGCGCGCATTTCTCCAGCAGATGTGGGGTTATTCCACCAATTATAGAGAATGATCCAATCTTCAGCCAAGGAAAATTACAGGTAGGGCGGAGTGCGCTAGTTTTTTCGATTCCGGATCTGGGTCAAAAGAGACGACTTATATGCATTCAAATCGCCCAGTGCGGCGGTGAGACGGTCGAGGTAGACCGCCAGGATGACCACGGCCAGACCTGCTTCGACACCCTGGGCGACATCCAGCGTGGAGATCGCGGCGGTGACTTCTTTGCCCAGACCGTCGGCGCCGACCATGCCGGCGATGACGGCCATGGAAAGCGAGAGCATGATGACCTGGTTGATTCCGGCCATGATCGTCGGCACTGCCAGCGGCAGCTGGATGCCGCGCAGAATCTGCCACGGGGTCGCGCCGTAGGAACGGCCGGCCTCGACGGTCTCCTCGTCCACCTGGCGGATGCCCAGCTCCGTCATGCGCACGCCCGGGGGCAGCGCGAAGATGATGGTGGAGAACACGCCCGGCACGACACCGATGGAGAAGAAGGTCACGGCCGGAATCAGATAGACGAATGCCGGCATGGTCTGCATGAAGTCCATGATCGGGCGGACGATCTTGCTCACCGTCTCCGACTTCGCCGCCCAGATGCCCAGCGGGATCGCCATGATTACCGCGGTCAGGGTGGACACGAGCACCAGCGACATTGTCTGCAGCATGGTCTCCCACTGCCGCATGCCCATCACCAGCAGGAAGCCGATCAAAGCGCCGAGGGCCAAGCGCCAGGAGCGGACGAACCAGGCGATGAGCACCAGGATGGCCAGCAGAATGAAGACCGGGATGGACAACAGTGCGTTGGAAAAGCCCTCGACGAGGAATGTCATGACGGCACTGAAGGCGTTGAAAAGCACTGTGGCGTTGTCTGTGAGCCAGTCGATGCCGTCGTTGACCCAGTCGCCGACGTTGATGCGGGGAATCAAAGTCTGGTCCATTACTCGTTCACCTCGTTGGTCGTGGTGTGTGCAGTGGTTGCAGCGCGGGCATCGGCATCGTCGGCGGCGGCCGCCGCGGCGGGATCGCTGCTCTCAGTGGATGCGGCGGACAGTAGCGTCACGCGTGGGACGACACCGCAGAATTTGCCGTCGTTGTCCGTGACCACGATCGGGGTCGGGGAGTCCGCGGCGAGCTGGAACAGCTCGTGAAGGGGGGTGTCTTTGTGGACGGTGTGAGTTGCCGGGCCGTCGTTAAGCGGAAGCGCGTTCTCGCTGTTGCGCACGGCGCGCGCGACAGCGTCTTCCCACACGATGCCGGCGGGCGTGCGGTCGCGGTTGAGAACGACGAGCCACGGGTTCTGCGTCTCGCGCAGGAGTTTCTGCGCGGTGAGCGGTCCGTGGCCTGCGCCGAGGGTCTCCTTCGGCTGCTCGGCGATGTTGTCGGCGGTGAGCACGCGCGCACGGTCGACGTCTTTGACGAAGTCGGCGACGAAGTTATTCGCCGGGTTCTGGAGGATGTCTTCGGCGGTGCCGATCTGCTCGATGCGGCCGGACCGCATCATCGCGATGCGGTCGCCGATGCGCATGGCTTCGTTGAGGTCGTGGGTGATGAACAAAATGGTCTTGTTCAGCTTGCCCTGCAGCTCGATGAGCTGGTCCTGCATGTCTTTGCGGATCAGCGGGTCGAGCGCGGAGAATGCCTCGTCCATGAGCAGGACATCGGTGTCCGCAGCGAGCGCGCGGGCGAGGCCGACGCGCTGCTGCATGCCGCCGGAGAGTTCGCCCGGCATGTAGTCGGCCCATCCGTCGAGGTCGACCATGCGCAGCGCCTCGTGCGCCTTCTCGTCGCGCTCGGCCTTGGACACGCCCTTGATTTCCAGGCCGTAGGCCGCGTTCTGCAGCACGGTGCGGTGGGGGAGCAGCGCGAAATGCTGGAAGACCATGGAGATCTTGTCGCGGCGGAGGTCGCGCAGCTGGGATTCGGACATCTCCGTCAACGGGGTGCCGTCGATCTCTAGGGTGCCGCCGGAGGCGGGCAAGAGTCCGTTGACCATGCGGATGAGCGTGGACTTGCCGCAGCCGGACAGGCCCATGATGACGAAAATCTCGCCCGGCTCCACATCGAAAGAGGCGTCGATGACGGCGGCTGTGCTGCCCTTTTCCATTAGTTCTTCGCGGCTCGCGCCGTTTTCAAGGGCGGCGATCGCGTTCTGCGGATCTTTGCCGAAGACTTTATAGAGTCCCCGGGCTGAAATCGTTGTCATGCATGCCTCCAGAAAAATTACACTGAAAATTCAGGTTCTTCAGGGATTTCATCTTTCCACACACTTCACCCAGTATCGAGCTCAGAGCGTGGAGATCACGGCATGCCGCACGATGAAACGGGGGCATAAACGAGGGCACGCGTGGACTAGAAGACGTCGATGCGCCCGCCGAGCGACTCGGTTTGCCGCAGTGCTTTGACCCAGCCGGGGGCGCCGAGCTGGATGCGCATGACGGGGCGCGAGGAGATCTTCACCGGGGACACGGATTCGGCGCGGGCGCCCTTGCGTGCGCCCATCCGGGTGGCGGCGCGGTAGCCGGCACCGGCGAGCTGCTCGATGGAGGGGCGGTCCGGGTCGGCGAGGGAGTCGCGGGCATCCTGCAGGAGGACCAAGATCTCGTCGATAGTTTTCACCACGGCATCGGCGTTGGTCTCGCACATCGCGCGCACGAGTCCGGGCTCGGTACCGGCGACGCGGGTCGCTCCGCGGAAGGACCCAGCCGCCAGCGACTGGGCGAGGGTGCCGCCACGGTCACCGACGATGGCCAGCGCCTCGGCGAGCACGTGGGGCAGGTGGGAGACCCGTGCGACAGCTTCGTCGTGGGCAGCCACAGACACCGGCACGGCTTCCGCGCCGCAGATGCGGGCGAGCTCGCAGACGTCGGCAAACAGCTCGATCCAGTCCGCCGGCACTCGGCGACCTGCGTTGTCGCACTCGACGGCGTAGTCGTAGGTGACGGCCCAGGCCGCGCGGGTGAACAAGCCTTCGCGTGAGGCGCCCCAGCCGGAATCTTCGGTGCCGGACATGGGGTGCCCGCCAACGTAGCGCAGCTGCATGCCACGCTCGCGGATCAGATCGTAAACGGACTTCTTCACGCTCACCACATCTGTCACCCCGCAGTTCGGGGCGTACAGGGCGATGCCGTCGAGCACATCTTCCACGGCATGCATCGGCACGGCGACAATGATCAAGGCGTTGTCGGAGGCGGCGCGGGACAGCACGCTGGAAAGGTCATCGTGGACGTCGAAACCCTCGCGGGAGGCGGCGCGTGCGCCGGAGCGGGAGTGGTTGTAGCCGTAGACATCTACGCCGGCGGCGGCCAGATCTCGCATGATGGATCCCCCGATGAGCCCTAGCCCGATCACGCAGGTAGGGGGGAGTTCGCGCTTGCTCAGATTGTGGCCGTTCACCCTGACAAGTGTTCCACAACGCGGGTAGTCTGACTAGGCATGGGTGCAGAGTTTGAGGATGGCTACGCGGTGACCGTGGCCATGCGTGGTGGCGAGTGGGTTGTCGCAGGGTTCGACGATGACTTCGAGCACCTGTCCACCGCTGTGAAGGCGGTCCGCAACCTGCGTAGCGAGGGCGCTGCTTTCGCATTGCTGAACGTCGAGGAGGAGTACCTCGTCATTGTGCGCCCCGGCCCGAGTGACGTGCGCGTGCTCATTTCGGACGCGACGATGGGCGTGGACGATGATTTCGCTGCGGAGATCCTCGACCAGGCAGGCATTGACATCCCGGACATCGATCCGGATGAGCTGGACAATGTCGACGGGTGGGCGGACGGCGACTTCGCCATTCTGGAAGACGTTGGTCTCTCCGAGCAGGTGCTCGCAGTGCTTATCGACGACACCTCCGCCGACCCCTCCACCATCATCGACTCCATTGCGGACGAACTCGGCTTTGCCGACGAACTGGACCGCGTGATCAGGCGGTGATCCCGCGGTGAGCCGGCGACAGGCACAGGCCGAGGAGCGGATGCGCCGCGCCATCGAGGTCGCCCGGACCACACCCATCGGCGACATTCCCGTCGGTGCTGTCCTCTACGGCCCGGACGGTGAAGAGATTGCCACCGGGACGAACCGGCGTGAAACGGATCGGGATCCGGTGGGGCACGCGGAGGTCGTCGTCACGCGAAAGGCGGCGCAGGCACTGGGAACCTGGCGTTTGGATGGCTGCGAGCTCGTGGTCACGTTGGAACCGTGCACCATGTGCGCCGGCGCAATCCTGGGCGCGCGCGTGCAATCGCTGGTCTTCGGCGCGTACGAGCCGAAGACGGGAGCTGTCGGATCGCTTATCGACGTCTTGCGTGACCCGCCTCATCTCCACACCGTCGAAGTGCGCGGAGGCGTGCTGGAGACTGAAACCGCCTCACTGATGCGGGACTTCTTTGCGCGTGAAGTCCGTGGTCACACGGCCGATGGGCGAGCTTGAAGGCGATTGAAACGAAATCGTTACCCACGCCACAGCCGACTTTCTCTACCATGGGCGACGTAAGCGAAACTCACTTAGATAAAGGAGAAGATCATGGCTGATTTTGAAGGCAAGGCAGACCAGCTGAAGGGCGACGCTAAGGAAGCTTTCGGCAACGCTACCGACAACGACCAGCTGAAGAACGAGGGCAAGGCTGACCAGCTCGGCGGCGACATCAAGGAGAAGCTGTCCGACGCTGGTGACGCTGCTAAGGACAAGTTCAACGAGGTCGCTGGCAAGGTCCAGGACAAGCGCGACGAGGCTTAAGTAGCCCCTTAAGGCGAATTTGGTTCGCCGGTCACGTTGCCGTTAGTCTGTTCTGCGGTAGCGTGTCCGAGCGGCCGAAGGTACTCGCCTCGAAAGCGAGTGAGGGTAAAACCTCCGCGGGTTCAAATCCCGCCGCTACCGCCAAAAATTTTGAAGTTCGGAGTTTGGGTAATATTCAGTCGACAACAGGCTGAATCGCACCCAGGCTCCGAACTTTTTTGAAAGGTACATGTGGCGACGTTTCTTTACCGGCTCGGCAAATGGTCCTTCCTGAACAAATGGAAGGTCATCGTCGCGTGGCTGCTGTTGTTTGCCGCTGGTCTTGTTGGGGCGTTGACGCTAATGAAGCCGCTGACGAGCGACTTCGAAATCTCGGGCACGCCGTCGATTGACGCGCTGTACTCGCTGAACGAGAACTTTCCTGACCAGAGCGATCCGGTCCAAGCCCCGTCGGTCAACCTCGTTTTCGCCGCGCAGGAGGGTCAGCGCTTGGACGCCGCCCACAACATGGCGGCGATTGACGAGACCATCGCCTACATCGAGGACAACCTCGACGGGCTCACCGGCACAGACCGCTTCGGCAACCCGGTCACGGTCAACAAGGCCCAAACCGAACAGATCGTGTCCATGATGACGGACATGGGCATGCCGGAGGAGCGCGCCAAGGCCGACGCCCACAATGTGCGCTTGCTGTCCGACGACGGCCGCATCGGCTACACCACCTTCGAATTCGGCGCCGAAACGTCGATGCAGGTGAGCGCCGAAGAACGCGAAGTCGTCGCGGAGGCAATGGAGCTCGCCCGCGACAAAGGCCTCCAGGTGGAGGCAGGCGGGCCGGGCTACGGCGACCCGATCGAGATCAAGGCCACCTCGGAAATCGTCGGCATTGCGATCGCATTCGTGGTCATGATTGTCACGTTCGGCTCGCTCATCGCGGCCGGCATGCCGGTGATCACCGCGGTGCTGGGCGTGGGGCTCGGCGTGTTCCTCATCCTCATGACTACGCACTGGGTCGACCTGAACGAGGTCACACCGACGATGGCCATCATGATCGGCCTGGCCGTCGGCATTGACTACGCGCTGTTCATCCTGTCGCGCTACAAGACCGAGCGCACCCGTTTACCTGGCCCGGAAGCTGCGGGTTTGGCGGTGGGCACAGCCGGGTCATCAGTCGTCTTCGCCGGCACGACAGTGTTCACAGCACTCATTGCCCTGCTGCTGGCGCAGATCGAGTTCCTGTCCTGGATGGGCATTGCCGCCGCCGTCACTGTTGCGATCGCCGTGCTCGTGGCTATCACGCTGCTGCCCGCACTCATGGGCGCGCTGGGCGACAAGATGTTCGCCGCGAAGATTCCCGGTGTGGCCGGCAACCCCGGCCCCGGCGACCGGCCCGGCAAGAACCTGCAGGAAAGGTCCCTGGGCAGGTCGTGGGTGAACGCGATCAAGCGCGCACCTGCTCTGGTCATGGCCAGCGTCGTGCTCGTGCTGGGCACGCTCGCGGTGCCGGTGCTCGGGATGGAGATGTCGCTGCCGTCGGACTCCAACTCCAACCTGGACACCACGCAGCGTAAATCCGCCGACCTCATGGCGGAGGGCTTCGGTGAGGGCGTCAATGCGCCCTTCCTGTTGATCGTCGACGCTCACGACGTGAACGCCGACGCCCAGGCACTGCAGCCTTACGTCAACGTGCTGCCGGATGAGGAGGAGAATAAGGCGCAGCTGTCGACCTTCCTCTACGCGATGGAGCGCGCTGGATCCGTCAACGGCATCACCCACGCGCAGCTCATCGCGGTCAACGAGGACATGACCGCCGCGCAGATCTTGGCGACGCCCACCACCGGCCCGGATAATCCCTACACCGTGGATACCGCGCACGCGCTGCGCGAGGTCGACCGCGAGATCACCGACGCCACCGGCGCTGACATCGGCCTGACCGGGTTCACCGCCGTGCAGATGGACATCACCGAAGAGCTCGCCGACGCGATGCCGCTCTACCTGGGCATTGTCGTGGGCCTGGCGGTGATCCTGCTCGTGCTGGTGTTCCGGTCCCTCATGGTGCCGTTGGTCGCGGGGCTGGGCTTCCTGCTCTCCGTCGGCGCGGCGTTCGGCGTCACGGTCGCGTTCTTCCAGTACGGCCTGTTTGGGCTGGTGAACACGCCGGGTCCGATCCTGTCCTTCCTGCCCATCCTCCTCATCGGCGTCACGTTCGGCCTGGCGATGGACTACCAAGTCTTCCTGGTCACACGCATGAGGGAGGAGTACACCGGGGCGCGTTCGCACGGCGCGCGCGGCGATTCACAGGCGACGCTCGCCGCCGTCGAAAAGTCCACGGTGGAGGGCTTTGTGCGCGGTGCGCGCGTGGTCACGGCCGCCGCGATCATCATGATCGCCGTCTTCGTCGCCTTCATCGACCAGCCGCTGCCGTTCATCCAGATCTTCGGCTTCGCGCTCGGCGCCGCCGTGCTTTTCGACGCATTCTTCGTCCGCATGGCGCTTGTCCCCGCCACCATGTTCATCCTGGGTACGGCGACGTGGTGGATGCCGGGGTGGCTCGACCGCATCCTGCCCAACCTGGATGTTGAGGGTGAAGCACTGGAGAAGCAGTTCGAGGAACGAGGAGTCCACGCATGACAGAACAGAGCGTGGATCTGAGCTTCACCCTGGGCACGCGTCTCGACGGCGCGAACGGCCGCACCGGCGTCATCCATACTCCGCACGGCGACATCCGCACGCCCGCGTTCATTCCCGTGGCCACGAAAGCGACGGTGAAAACGCTCACCCCGGAGCAGGTGCGGGCGGCTGGCGCGCAGGCGATTCTGTCCAACGCATACCACCTGTACCTGCAGCCCGGATCCGACATTGTCGACGAGGCCGGGGGAGTGGCGGCGTTTGAGAACTGGCGCGGCCCGACATTCACCGACTCCGGCGGCTTCCAGGTGATGAGCCTGGGTGTCGGCTTCAAAAAGATCCTCGCGATGGACATCACCGACCTGACCGAGAGCGACATCCGCGCCGCGAACAAAGACCGCATGGCGCGTGTCGACGACGACGGCGTGGACTTCAAATCCGTCATCGACGGCTCCGCCCACCGTTTCACCCCGGAGAAGTCGATGCAGATCCAGCACCAGCTCGGTGCGGATATCATGTTCGCGTTCGATGAGCTGACGACGCTCGTCGATACGCGCGCTTACCAAGAGCACTCCGTGGAGCGCACGCGGTTGTGGGCGCAGCGTTGCCTTGAGGAGCACAACCGGCTCACGCTGGCGCGCCCGGGTAAGCCGCTGCAGTCGTTGTGGGGCGTGGTGCAGGGCGCGAACTACGAGGATCTGCGGCGCCAAGCAGTGCGCGGGCTGCTCGCCTTGGACGAGGAGGCTCGCGCGGAAGCTCGACGCGGATTCGGCGGCTTCGGTATCGGCGGCGCGCTGGAAAAGGAGATTCTAGGCACCATCACCAGCTGGGTCACCGACGAGCTTCCCGAGGACAAACCGCGCCACATGCTCGGCATCTCCGAACCCGACGACCTGTTCACCTGCATCGAGAACGGTGCCGACACCTTCGATTGCGTCGCGCCGACCCGCCTCGGCCGCCGGGGCGGCGTGTACACCCTCGACGGGCGAATGAACCTCATGGCCGCCCGCTTCAAACGCGACTTCACCGGCATTGACGAGGAGTTCGGCGGCTACGTCTCCGAGAACTACTCTCGCGCCTACATCCACCACCTGCTCAAGGCGAAGGAGTTCCTCGCCGGCACGTTATGCACCCTGCACAACCTCGAGTTCATGCTGCGGCTGGTGGACAATATCCGCGCTGCCATCGACGAGGGCAGGTTCTATGAGTACCGCGACGAATTCTTGGGGCGGTACTACGCGGGGCGCGGATAAGGGGCTGCTAGGCCGTCGTCGAGCTGACTTCCTTTTCTTTCCGGCGCACGGCAGCGATGGTCGGGTAGGTGATCGGCAGCAGGACGATCTCAATGAAAGTCTTCCAGAAGAACCCGACAGCGACGTAGTTAATGAACGCGCCCGCGGAGTCGATGCCGATGACCCCGGCCGCAATGGAGCAGAACAGGAACGTGTCAGCGAATTCGCCGACGATGGTGGAGCCAATCAGGCGGGCCCACAGGTTGTCGGTGCCGAAGCGGTCCTTCATCTTCTCCAGGACCCACGCGTTGAGCAGCTGGCCAACGACGTAACCGGTCAGCGACGCGACGACGATGCGCGGCAACAGGCCGAGGACCGCCTCGAAAGTGTCCTGCATGTCGTAGAACGGCGCGCCCGGGAGCCAGATTGCAATGTAGAAAGACACCACGGCGAGCACCGCGATGCCGAAACCGGTGAACACGGCGCGCCGGGCGGTTTTGAAGCCGTACACCTCGGCGATAACGTCACCGATCACGTAGGAGATGGGGAAGAGGAAGAACGCGCCGTCAGTGATCAGCGGGCCGATCTGCACGCCCTTTTGCGCGGTGATGTTGGAAATCAGGAACACCGCGCAAAACACTGCGAGCAGGTAGGGGTACGGGGACCGCGAAACGGGATGACTCATGCGCATGATCTTTGCACACATCTCTAGCTTTAACCCGATCGCGTGCATAAGTGGCTAGCGTTTATGAACTTGGAACGTTCAGTAAAAATGAACGTTCAATTAAAATGAGCGATGAGGGCGTCTGGATGTTAATTTGATTGCTATGTTGCGTGAAATCGACGCTGCGAATCGGGTTCTTGCGCTCGAAGGGCTGCCGGTCCGACTGGAGCTTAGATCTGAGTTCGGATCTGAGCCGCCTTCAGGCCTCCTTAATCTCATCGACGTTCGGGATCCGGAAGCGGTTGCTTACCCGGTGGTGGGTTTCATGGGAGCACTGCCGTCTAAGTATTTTCCAGAGCAACGGACGGGGGAGCGATTCCTTCTTTTATCGGAGAACATCACTCCTGCAGTCGCTGAATCGCTGCGCCAGAGAAACATTATGTACCTCGATGCGCGGGGCAACTGTTTCGTCAATGAGGGTCCGATATTTGTGGATATCCGAGGCCGGACTCGCGCCCCCGAAAGCTCCGGAAGGGCGAGAGGCGGGGAGCTTTCTGGTCCAGTGAATTCGGCGCAAAACTTGTTCACACCGCGGCGTGCGCAAGTGATAGCTGTGCTTTTGTCGTTTCCGGAGCTGCTCGGCAAACCGACCCGGCTATTGGCGAAGGCTTCAGACACTTCTGTAGGAACGACCTCGCAAACGCTTTCCCTGTTGAAGGAGACGGGGTATTTGTTCGAATCGGGCAGCGGATTCAGCTTCACGCCCAACAAGGTGCAGACATTGGTGGACACGTGGGTGGACGCTTACTCGACAGGTCTCGGGAAGCGTCTTGAGTTGTTCCACGGGAAAGCTGAGCTGTCTCGCCTGGGAGACATAGATCCACGTGGCTGGGTCAGCGGGGAAGCGGCTGTTCCGGAATTGGTGCGCGGTGGCGACTCTGTCACGTTGTACGTCGATCATCGAAATGATCTGAAGAGCTTGATAAAAGACTCAAGGATGCGCAACGATCCGCAAGGGAATGTGCTCGTTCGGAGGGCCTTTTGGTCACAACCGTGGGCACCTGATCTTCAGCGGGTGATCGATTCTGAGTCGGACATGCACGGATGGTCGGTTGCCCCGCGCATCCTCCTGATTGCTGACCTCGCAGCGACTCGTGATCCTCGCTTGGTCGAAGTGTCGCAAACCATCAGAGCGCAGTTGCTTAGGGATATCGATGCACAACGATGAACATATTTGCACTGTCTTAGAGCAGGTGGGGGAGTTTATTTCACTCGATAGCGTGATGGTCGTTGGGGCGGCCTGTCGTGACATTCACCAGTCCAGTTTCCGCAACGCGGAACCGGCTCGCGCCACCGGGGATGTGGATTTAGGCCTTGCGGTTGAAGATTGGGGTGCCTTTTTGGCTCTCCGTTCTGCGTTCTCACCACACTCGAGCGCCTGGCAAGAGGTGAAGATCGGTGATATCGCTGTTGATCTGGTGCCCTTTGGGCCCTTGGAGACCCCTCCTGGGACTGTCGTCACAGATGACGGGATCCAAATGAATGTCGCCGGATTTCAGGAAGCGTTTGATAATGCAGACCTCCACACGTTGTCTAACGGTATGCAGATCAAGATTCCTACTGTTCCTGGTCTAGCGGCTTTAAAGCTGCATGCATGGTTAGACCGCTATCTGAAGGGGAACTACAAAGACGCTTATGACCTCGCCCTGATCATGGCTTGGTACGGAGAGCCTCAAGCTGAACGACTGTTTGATCGGTTCTTGGAATACCGGGAGCCGGAGGAAATTTTCCCAGATGACCAACTGGCCGCTTTCGTCCTCGGGGCAGATGTAGCCGTAGAGCTGGGTGTGGAGGCCGCGTCCATTCTGCATGAGAGGTTCGAGCGTGAGCCTGAGAATGGCATTGAACTCCTTGCCAAAGAGTTGACCTGTCGTGGTGAACACTCTCTCCCAAAGGATCGCAGGCGAGCCCAAGTAGATTCTCTGTTGGACGGGCTCAACGAGGGGATCAGAGGTATGAGCATATGACCCCGTTCGATGCCCCCGCCGGCCGGTACGCCCCCAGCCCCAGCGGTGATCTCCACTTTGGCAACCTGCGCACTGCGGTGCTGGCGTGGTTGTTCGCGCGCCAATCGGGCCGACGATTTTACATGCGGGTGGAGGATGTTGATTCGGAGCGGTCGTCGGCGGAATCGGCCCGGCGCCAGCTCGAGGACCTCGCGGCGGTCGGCATCGAGTGGGACGAGCCGGTCATCTACCAGTCGAATCGCTCCGAGGCGTACGAGGCCGCACTCGCCACGCTCACCGAAAAAGGCCTGGTCTACGAGTGCTATTGCACGCGCCGCGACATCCGCGAAGCAGCGTCCGCCCCGCATGTTCAGCCCGGCATGTATCCAGGCACGTGCAGAGAGCTTGACGACGAGACCCGCGTCCAGAAACGTGCCCTCCTCCGCGCCGAAAACCGCCTTCCCGCTCTTCGCCTGAAGTCCCAGGCGGAGCAGTGGACGGTGCGGGACTTCTATCACGGCGAGTTCACCGGCCCCGTCGACGATGTCATCTTGCGCCGCGGCGGCAACCTTGAACAGGCGCAGGCAGGGGACTGGGCCTACAACCTCGCGGTGGTCGTGGACGACGGCGACCAGCGTGTCGACCAGGTAGTGCGCGGGGATGACCTGCTCGCCTCCGCCCCGGCGCAGGCCTACCTGGCGCACGAGCTGGGATACGCCGAGCCGGAATACGTGCACGTGCCGCTGGTGGTGAACAAGGAGGGGCGCAGGCTAGCCAAGCGCGACGGAGCCGTCACGCTGCGCGAGATGAACGCTGGCGCCGTGGACGTCCCAGGCGCGATCGCAGAGTCGCTGGGTTACCCAGGCGCGGACATGGCCTTGTTGCTCCAGGAATTCGATCCGGAAGCGCTTCCGCGCGAGCCGTTCGTCTGGTGCGACTGAGAACAGCACCGAGACAGCGCGCTTGAATACTTTTGCTCGCTTATTCCTACGGGGGCATTAACCGCCATTGTGAGAAGCGACTCCGAAGAATGCTAGGGGGTTTCAATCGAACGTAAAGCGCTAAAATAACGGGAATTAAGTCCATTCTTAAGTCTTCTTTACGCTGGTGGTGAGGGGTATCACAGGGAATTGACATGCTGCAAGGGGTGGGTTAGCTTCGACCACGATTACCACCCTCAGAGAGATCGCAAAAGAGGTTTCCCTGCCTAAACGATACTGTCCACCCGGACCTGCAGCCGACATTTTTAGGAGCGGCCAGATGCCGAAAACTAAAGGAGCTAGGACTATGACCAAACGTTCACATACTCGTGTACGGGGGTTACTATGTTCAGTTTCGGTTGTCGGTGCCCTGCTTATCGGTAGTGTTGCGCCGGTTGCGGTCTCCCAAACCGCAACCGAGTCGGCCTCGGACGAAGCATCTGTTTCCGATGCGGGAGAAACTCCCTTGGATATGCCGGCTGACGGAATGGGAGATAACGGTGGCGGGACTGCGGCTGGGAGCGATGCGCCCGACGACCGAACGCCGAGTGCCGGAGATCAAACCATTGATTCGTTGAACTCGGCGCGCTTTGGTGATGTCATCTCGATTCCCAAGGGATCCAATGCCGAGGGGAAACTTCTGTACACACTCGCTAGTAAGGTGTCTTCCGCCGAGCTGGGTCAAGATGAATACATCAGGCTCGTCCGCCAAGATGCCGGAGCCCAAGTGAACGCGGTAGAGGCGCGTTTCAACTCGGATGAAGTTGAGGTATCAGAAGGCGTTGATGATCAGGATAGGCAAATCATTAGCCTTCAACGCCCAACTCACGTGACCGACACGAACCTGGTTGAAGTGGATGTCGAGGTGGATGCAGGAAGTGTCCTCAGCGGGCAGTCGTGGCGCCTGGAAACGGCTGATGAGGCTCTCGACAGCGAGCTTTCCATCTCCCCAGAGCTCTTCCGAAGCCAACAGTATGCAGCGGCAGACGATCCGCAAGCGGATATATGGAAGATTCAGGAGTACAAGGGTGGTGGGAGTAACTTTTCCCTCGGTAAAAATCCGACCTTCCAGCTGACAGAAATCGTGCCGGAAGAAGATGACGGAAAAGTAGCGACGATTCGTTTCACGTTCCAAGTAGACGGCATGAGCCCCCAGGGTGGGCCGTTCAACGAGCTTCGATTCAACCCTCGCGGCTGGTTCATTCTCGAACAAGGGGCCAAGCTCGAGGGGTTGGAATATCTGTGGCTCAACGACAGTAAGGACACGAACCCGGAGAATTCGCTGACTGCGCAGGAACGGGGGCTCAGGAAGTTGGTCGAGCACTCAGTGGACGAAAAGGGAGCGGGCGCACCTCTCGATGTTTGGTCTTCCACTCACTTCTTAATCTCCAGTAACAGGCCAACGATTAAGAACGGCGACACCCTCACGGTTCGTTACAAACTCACACGCGAAGGGTATGAGGTCGAGCCTGATTCTGGGCTCTCCGGAACCCCGACAGAACATACCTATTGGGTGAATACTGCGTCCCAGTTCACTAGGTACGACATTTCCCCGGATTTAGGGTCGATAAGGATCGGTCGGCAGTTTCCCGCCAAACTCGGGTACGGCGATATCGCGGTGACTAAGGACGGCAAATACCTTTACGCCGTCCAGTTTGTGGGTCAATCTACGAACTCTAACGGTTTCGTCATGGATAAATACGATGCTCGTACCGGTGCTCACGTAGGCCGAGGTTCGTTCAACCTGGGAGCATCTGCGGCCGGTAGCGCTTTGACAGATGGTGGGCAGCTCAATTCTTTGACCTTTGACTACGATGGCAAGCTACTCTTCTCTACACCGAAGACAACTAAGGGATACAGTCCCATTTGGAAGCTCGATCCGTCGTGTGTGAAAGATCCAGCTTTGAATTCTGCATGCGAGCTTGGCGCAGACATTAAAGAAATGGAACAACGATGGCCAAATATCGGAAGAAAAGAAGTTTCGTCTGCAGGTGACTTCTTCGTGGGGTCAGACGGAAGCCTGTTTGGAGCCGGCACTACTGACTCGGGATTTTCCAGATCTGAGTCCGTTATTGTCCGCTGGCCGGCTTTGGAGCCAGGTAACCCGGATGCGGGGCGTAGCAAGGAAGGAGAAATTATAGGAAACCTTCCCCGCCCAACTTATGGCATGGGCCGCTTTGGTGAGTACATTCTTTCGACGCAAACGGAGGGAACTCACGATCGCGTTGCCAACTCCGGTCTTGTGTGGTCTCACTTTGTCTCGGATGGAGAGGGTGGATACGACCTTGAGGGTGATGAATTAAAAGCAACGGTTGAAAGCACTCCGTACGGAATATTTAAACCGAACCAATCTCTGTGGGGAGCCACCTCGATTTACGATTCGGGCCCGGTTAATGAATTGATTCTACGGATCGAAAAAGAGGTCACGGGCGATCGTGTCGAAGACGATGACCAATTCCAACTGGGGGCCTATCGAGACCCGTCATCGCTGACGAATAGGCGCACCTATTTGGAGGGGGCCGTTACGGCATCAACGCCTGAGACCGGGCTGCAGGACCAGGTTGCTTTTAGCTATGTCAAACGTGGTGAAACGTACGGGATCTTTGAGGGGTTCCGCGATGGAGACGGCGAGAAGCTAGCCAAGGAGCACACTGAGCAGTATTCGTCCGCGCTCAAATGTGTTGAAGGCCATGCGTGGTCCGCGAACGGGACAGTGGTTCCGACGGAAGCACTGTCAGACCTGACTGATAGGTCTGACATCGAGAGTAGGCTGACGATTCCTTCAAACCCCGGCCTGCAGGCCGTGACGTGTAGGTTCAGCAACTCTACTGGGGCAGAGAAAACCTCGTTGGCGCTGTTCAAGATGGCCGATAATGACGGACGCGACAACTTGGAGCTGCTCGATGGAGCTAAGTTCGCGCTTCATGAAAAGGACGAGAATGCTGCCGATGGACTGGGCGCGAAGGTTTCAGACATCGTCCCTAACCCGGCGAGCGGCTACTCGGTCAGTGGCCTGGAATTCGACAAACCGTACCTTTTGGTAGAGACGCAAGCGCCTCCGGGCTACCTTCGGCTTGCGCAACCGATTGAGTTCATGATCACCCGCGGGCAGGATGGTCGCTCCCAACTCCAGCTATTGAGTCAACCGACGAGCGTCGGAGTGGCGCTTCCCCCAGATGATCCGAAAGCTCAAAAGGTCCGAGATGCGGGTGGCGTGGATGGTGTTGCTCTGACAGTTGTCAATGTTGAGCAGCCACAACTACCGAAAACTGGCGGTCCCGGTGTGCACCGTTTAGGCGCATTTGGGCTCTTGTTGCTGGCTCTGGGAAGTATGTCCGTGATTAATGACTCTCAGGGTGCCAGGAGACGGCTTCTCATCTAGCGCTGCCGCGCGAACCGTTCGTCTGGCGTGACTGACCTGGCGAAAGCCCAATTATGGGGCTCTCCCCACCGTGGCAGTTGTGCATACAGTGGGGCGCATGCTCTTCGATGCTGATCTGTCCAACGTCCGTGTCAATGACCCTTGGAAGCGCTACGACCTGTCCACCCTGAACCGCCTCCACGATGCCGAAGCCGCCGTCGTGGGTGACACTCTCGGCCACCTGACCACGATGGCGGGCCGGATCCGCCGCATCACCGGCGAAGGCAGCGCCATCGGCAACGCATTCCCGATCAACTGCACCCCTGGTGACAATCTCGGCGTGTGGCGCGCGCTTGACGACGCGCAAGAGGGCGACATCTTCGTCATCAACGCCCGCGGAGCTGACGGATCGGCCATCATCGGCGGCCAGATCGCCCGCATGATGGTGGAAGCGGGCGTGCTCGGCTGCGTCGTCGACGGACCTGTCCGCGATGTGAACGATCTGGAAGAGTACGGCCTGCAGGTCTTCGCCACCGGTACGACGCCGATGGGTCCGACTCGTTTCGGCCCGGCGGAGGTGGGCTACCCGGTCGCCTGCGCTGGCACGGTGGTCAAAGGCGGGGACCTCATCATCGCCGACAACGACGGTGTCACTGTCGTCCCTGCCGGCCGCATCCAGGAAGTCCTCGACAACATCGCCGATTCTGAAAAGAAAGAGAAGGACTTCTTCCGGAAGATCAGCGAGGAATGGGTGCCCGCCAAGAGGCGCGGTGACATCGGCCAGGATAACCCGGGCACTGTCACTCCCGAAACAGAAGAGGAAGTCGACGAGGAGCGCTAAACCCTTAGGGGTGCAGGACTAGCGTTCACGCAAGCGGGTCAGCACACGAATCTGCAGCAGAACCGGGTAGAAGTGGAGGACAACCCCGGCCAGCAGAAGGACTATCAAAGCCACCCACCCTCCGGACGCGCCAGCCCAGATTGCGGTCGCGGCATGAAGCAGGAACCCCCACCCATGGCCAGCAGCGGCCGACTTCATGTGTCGTGGGTCCCAGCGGTCTCCCTCTCCGGTCGCGCTATCCTCCCGCATAGCGAAGATGAGCTTGTTCCAGCCGATCCGCGATAGGAGAGAATTGAACTGCGAGACTCCCCATCGACGAGAGGTTTCGTGTGACATGGACATTCGATCCCACAGGGAGTGCGGGATATAGCGCTCTAGCGAATTGCCGACGAACGGCGCCCATCCGAATCCCGTGAGAGTCACCATGAGGACGAAGATTGCGGAGTGGGCGCTCGTCGCATCAGCGACAATGACAAGGCCCCCGACGGCAACCACCGTTATGACTACGGCGATCACGCCAACGCCGCCTGCGCACTGATGGACATAGGTTGTCAGTTTAAAGCTGGGGGCAGCGGGGGCGTCGATAAGCAAAATGCCCTGCCCTGAACAATGCAGGCAGGGCATTTCGTGTGGCGGAGGATGTGGGATTTGAACCCACGAGGGTCGTGAAACCCGCACGCGTTCCAGGCGTGTGACATAGGCCGCTAGTCGAATCCTCCAGCGACGTTGCTCTGCTCACCGCAAGGCGGTGAACAGCGTCGAGCAACCACTTTAACCGATTGGAGACGGTGTACAAAATCCCCGGGCGGAACCGGGTTGGGTGCAGGTAGGCGTGGTTTTTGAATCGGCTTGCCCGAAACGATAAGCTGGTGCGCAGGATCTCACGCGGTGCTTATCTTGTGAACTCCCCCAGGGCGGGAACGCAGCAAGGGTCAGCGAGCTCTGGCAGGTGCGTGAGGTCCCTTTATTTTGCGCGTACACGCTCGGGGGCGGTGTCCGTCCGCTGATCGCGGGTACGCTGGACGTGGCAAATTAAACTTACCCATTCCCCGTTTAGCCGAACGCAAAGGATGTGATCGCCAATGTCCCTTCTGGATCTTGATCAGGCAGCTCGCGACGAGCTCGCGCAGCAGGTGCGCGGCGAGTACGAGGCGCTCAAGGCCCGTAACCTCAACTTGGACTTGACGCGCGGTAAGCCGTCGTCGGAGCAACTGGACTTCTCCAACGAACTGCTGGAGCTGCCGGGCCGCGAAAACTACACCGACAAGTCGGGCACGGACGTGCGCAATTACGGCAACCTGCAGGGCATCACGGACATTCGCGAGATCTGGGGCGAGCTCATCGGAGTCAACCCGGAGAACCTGTACGCGGGTGATTCATCGTCGCTGAACATCATGTTCGACCTGATCTCCTGGTCCTACACCTTCGGCAACAATGACTCGGAGCGTCCGTGGCGCGAAGAGGAGACAGTGAAGTGGATCTGCCCGGTGCCGGGCTACGACCGTCACTTCGCTATCACGGAGAAGTTCGGCTTCGACATGGTCAACGTGCCGATGCTGGAGGACGGCCCTGATGCCGATGCGATTGCCGAGCTGGCAAAGGATCCGGCTGTGAAGGGCGTGTGGGTCGTGCCGATGTACTCCAACCCGACGGGTGCGACTGTGTCGGAGGAGGTTGCGCGCAAGCTCGCCACGATGGAGACAGCCGCGCCGGACTTCCGCATTGTGTGGGACAACGCGTACGCCGTGCACACGTTCAAAGATGAGTTCCCGCCGATCATCGATGTGCTGTCGATCGCCGAGGAGGCTGGCAACCCGAACCGTTTCTGGGTGATGAGCTCGACCTCCAAGATCACCCACGCCGGTGCCGGTGTCGCGTTCTTCGCTTCTTCGACAGAGAACCTGGACTGGTACGCCTCTATCGCGGGGATCCGTGGAATCGGCCCGAACAAGGTCAACCAGCTGGCCCACGCGAAGTTCTTCGGCGACGCCGATGGCGTGCGCAACGTAATGCGCAAGCACGCCCAGTCGCTGGCCCCGAAGTTCGAGGCTGTGCTGGAGACCCTCCGGAACCGCCTCGGCGAGTACAACGTGGCGCGCTGGACGGAGCCGGAGGGCGGTTACTTCATCTCCCTCGACGTCGTCGACGGCACCGCCACCCGCGTCTGGGAGCTGGCCAAGGAAGCCGGCATCACTTTGACCAAGGCGGGTTCCGCTTTCCCGCACGGCAAGGACGACAATGACCGCCACATCCGCCTGGCGCCGTCGTTGCCTCCGCTGGATGAGGTCCGCACCGCCATGGACGGCGTGGCCACCTGCGTCCTGCTCGCCGCTCTGGAGAAGCTCGAGCGCTAGTGGCACCCGAAGAGACCATTGAGTGGCTGACGAATGTCGTCGGCCCGATTGAAGTGCGCGAACTCGCCGGGTTCCCGATCGCGCTGGCGCAGGCAATGCCGCTGGCCGCAACGGTGGGTTTCAGCGCGGAGGACACGGGCCTGACCCTCGACTCCGACGGGGTCACGTCCGTGCGGTGCGAGCTGGTGTGCGGGGGAGGAAGTCCAGAGCAGCGCGCGATGGCGCTCGCGGGGACGTGGAACACGCTGCGTGACGCCGCGAATCCCGCACAGCCTGGGGAACTGTTGCCGCAGCTTATCGACGATCCCGACCTCACCGTCCACCACGGCCTCCTGCGCGAACCCCAGCTGTTCGACCAGGGGACACCGACATTCACGGAGCCTGGGCAGATGACTCTGTTGCTGGAACTGGTGCTGCTCACCGACGATGAGTATGAGATCGTCTCCGGGCAGGGCCCCGACGTGCTGGAGCGCCGTTTGCGCCGCCGGCGGACCGATCTTGCAGACTGGGGACGGGACTAGCTCACGACTAGCCCACCACTAGCCCACGCCGCGTTCCGACAGGTACATCAAGATCGCGCGCACGCGCCGGTTCTCCGTGTCGGGGTGCAAGCCCAGCTTGGCGAAGATCGACGAGACATGCTTCGCCACCGCAGCACCGGAGAGGTAGAGCTTGCCGGCGATCTCTGCGTTCGACAACCCCTCCGCCATGAGCTCGAGGACCTCGCGCTCCCGCGGGGTGAGGGTAGTCAGCCACCGCGAGCTCGCGGCCATGAGCGCGCCGGCGACGTCCGGGTCGATCACGACTCCTCCTGCGGCGACAGTCTCACAGGCGGCAACGAAGTCCTTGACCTCGGCCACACGGTCTTTGAGCAGGTAGCCGGTGCCGCCGCCACCGCCGGCGAAGAGTTCGCGCGCGTACGTCGCGGCGACGTACTGAGACAGCACCAGCACGTTGACGGCTCCGAAGGTTTCGCGGAGGGTGAGGGCGGCGCGCAGGCCGTCGTCACGCATGTCCGGCGGCATCCGCACGTCTGTGATCACGAGGTCAGGGCGCTGCTCATCCACGACCCCTGCCAGCGACGGCGCATCGCTGACCTGTCCGACCACCTCGTGCCCGCGCCGGGTGAGCAGCCCGGCGACACCTTCGCGCAGCAGCGCAGAGTCATCCGCGATCACGATCCGCATTGCGCCACCCCGCTTTCACCGCGGAAGAGGAGCAGCGGGATCCGCGCGATGACAGTCGTGGGGCCGCCGCTCGGCGAGTTGAGCTCGACGGATCCGCCGAAAGCTGCGATCCGTTCCCGCATCCCGTCCAGCCCGCCGCCAGGGCGGAAATGGGCGCCACCGTCGCCGCTGTCGGTGACTGCGACGTTGAGGGTGCGGTCGCTGGTGATCAGCACGTCCACAGCTGCGCCGGGCGCGTACTTCGCCGCGTTGGTCAGTGCCTCGGCGGTGAAGAAGTAGGCGGCGGCGAGGACGGAGGCGTCGATACGCGGAAGGGCATGCGGGGCGCGCACAGAGACGTGCGGGCCGTATTGGGCAGCCGCCGTTTCGATCGCTGCGACAAGGCCACGGTCGGTGAGCTCGCGCGGGTGAATCCCGCGGACGGTGCGCCGCAGTACTTGAAGGCCTTCGGTGAGGTCGCGTGCGGCGTCGTCAAGCAGCGGCGAGTCCACCTCAAGTCGTGCCTCCCCGAGTTTCATGGCGGCAGCAACGAAGTACTGTTGCGCGCCGTCGTGGAGGTCGCGCTCGATACGCAGCCGCTCGATTTCGTACGCTTCTGCGATCCTGCGCCGCGACGCCGTGAGTTGGTGGATCGCCGCGGCTGAGGCTGCTTCGTGGTTCTGTTTGCGCCACATGTGTCACACAGTAGCGGGGTAGTGCTGGCACTACCCTTATTCGGGAGTCCGCACCATGGTCCGTGACTGCAGCCGGAGGTGAAATGGAAAGCATGCTTGAACTACGCGACATCACGAAATCATTCACCCAACAACGGGTTCTAGAAGGCATCAGCCTCACCGTCGAGGCCGGCCAGTCGGTGGCTATCATGGGACCGTCCGGCTCGGGCAAGTCGACCCTGCTGCACTGCATGTCGGGGGTGCTTGTGCCGGATACCGGCGAGATCCTCTTCAACGGGCGCAATATCGCATCGCTTAACGACGCCGAGCGTTCCGAACTCCGCCTCGACCACTTCGGCTTCATCTTCCAGGACGGGCAACTCCTCCCCGAGCTGACCGCGAAGGAGAATGTGGCGCTGCCGCAGATTCTGCGCGGCACACCCCAGAAGGACGCGCACGCCGCGGCAGCCGACATTCTCGGCAGGCTGGGCATGGGTGACTTTGTGGACCGTTTTCCCGGCCAGCTCTCCGGCGGCCAGGCGCAGCGCGTCGCCATCGCCCGCGCTTTCGGCGGTCCGCCGCTGGTCGTCTTCGCCGATGAGCCGACCGCCGCGCTGGACCAAGCAACCGGGCACGAGGTCATGCAGCAGATCACCGCGATCACGCGCAAAGCCGGGGTGACGTTGGTACTGGTCACCCACGACCCGAACATCGCCGCATGGTGCGACCGGCGGATTGAAATCCGCGACGGCTTGATCCACTCGGAGGCGGCGGCATGAGCGCAACGACCTTGATGAAAGCTGCACGGTCCCAGTCGCGCGACGCCCGGGCGCAGCGCAACAGCGGCGAGCGCTGGGTAGGGGCTTTGTCCCTGGCGGCGTTCACCCTGTCCACGTGGATGCTGTTGACCCTTGCCGGCGGCACATGGATGTTCTTTGAGCGGCACCGCAACCCCCACGCGGAGATTGCTGCAGGTGCTGAAGAGTTTGGAACGCCGTTCTCTTCGAGCTACGTGTTTCTCGCCCTGTTCGCCGGCATTCTCTTGCTGCCTACGTTGCTAGGCCTGCTCACCCAGGCCGCGCGCACGAACCTGGGCGGGCGGGAAGAACAGTTGGCCGCGCTGCGTCTCATCGGCGCAACTGCGCGCCAGGTGCGCGGCATGATGACCCTCGACGCGCTGCGGCAGGCGGCCGTCGGATTGGTGCTCGGCACGGCACTCTACCTAGCCACGGTGCCTGCGTGGTCGCTGCTGACCCTGCAGAAAAAGCGCATCGGCACGTGGGAAATGTTCACGTGGTGGCTCGTGCCTGCAGTATGGCTACTGGTGCTGGTTCTCGCCGCTGGTTCCGTCTGGCTGGCGCTGCGCCGGGTGGCCATCACCCCGCTCGGCGTGGCCCGGAAAGTCCCGCCCAAGGGCCAAAGCGTCGTTGTTCTCGTCCTGTCGGTGATTGCGGCTATTGCGCTCTACCGTGTGCTCTCCAGGCTCTCTATTACACCAGGTTCGGATGCGCTCGAATTCGCCATGGTGCTTATGATTGTCGGCTTCATTCTGGTGATCAATGGGGTCATCGCGGTAGGGATGATTCAGCTCATCTCGCGTCTGAGCTACGGAATGCCCGGTGCCGCGAACTACGTGGCCACCAGAAGAGTTGGCCGCGGGGTGCGCACCACGTGGAAGCGGGTGACAGCGTTGTTCTTCGTGTCTCTCATCGCCGGTGTCGGCAGCTGGGCCGCATCGGTCCCGGTGTTAGAAGTCGATCCGGCCACTGCGATGATGACCACGGATATCAGTACAGGCCTGGCGATCACGGCGGTCTTCGGTGCCGTGTTGCTGGCCGCCTCGACCCTGCTCACCCAGTCGCTGTCCGTTGTTGAGCAGAAGCAATTGACCCAGGCGCTTTATTTCATCGGTGCACCGACGAGCTTCCACACCCGCACCGCGGTGCGTGAAGTCGGCGTGCCCATGCTTCTCGCGATGGTGATGGGGTTCTGTATGGGCGCACTCATGGGGTCGATCGTCGTCGTGGTCTACGCGGACGTCGGCAAGCATCTCGCACTGTTCGCCGCATTGATTCTGCTGGCCTTCCTCGGCTGCGTCGCAGCGGTGGCGGCAACCGGGCCGCTGCGCACCAAGGTTCTCGCGGAGACGGGCCGGCTGAACGACTAAACACTGAGGTCGGCGACAGTGTCCGGGGCGAATAGTAGGGTTAGTGCCGTGGCTCTCTACAGGAAGTACCGCCCAGGCTCGTTCGCCGAGATGATCGGGCAGGACCAGGTGACCCGCCCGCTGTCGACCGCGCTGGACAACGGGCGGATCAACCACGCTTATTTGTTCTCGGGGCCGAGGGGTACGGGCAAGACGTCGTCGGCACGCATTTTGGCGCGGTCGCTGAACTGCGTCGAAGGGCCGACGTCGACACCGTGCGGAGTGTGCGCCTCGTGCGTGTCGCTCGCGCCGGGTGGGCCGGGCAACCTCGATGTGACAGAGCTTGACGCCGCATCGCACCGCGGTGTGGAGGACATGCGTGCGCTGCGTGAGAGCGCCATGTTCGCGCCGGCGGAGTCGCGCTATCGCGTCTTCATCGTCGATGAGGCGCACATGATTACCCGCGAAGGCGCGAACGCCCTGCTCAAAGTGGTGGAGGAGCCGCCGGAGCATCTCGTATTCATCTTCGCAACGACGGAGCCGGAAAACATCATCGGCACGATCCGTTCGCGCACCCACCACTACCCATTCCGCCTGCTCACGCCGAACGCGATGCGCTCACTACTCGAGCGCACAGTCGCGGCCGAGGGCGTGACTGTCTCCGACGACGTGTATCCACTGGTCATCCGTGCCGGCGGCGGTTCCCCGCGTGACACGCTGTCCATCTTGGATCAGCTGCTCGCGGGCGCAGGCCCCGACGGGTTGACCTACGATCTCGCGTTGCCGTTGCTGGGGGTCACGGATCTTTCGCTTATCGACGCGACTGTCGACGCCCTCGCCGAGCGCAACCCTGCAGCCCTTTTCCAAACGGTGGATGACGTCATCGAAGCCGGCCACGAACCTCGCCGCTTCGCCATCGACCTGCTTGATCGGTTGCGCGACCTGATGATCCTGCGGGAAGTGCCCGACGCCTTCGACCAGGGGCTTGTCGACGCACCGACCGACCGCGCCCAGATCCTTGCCGCCGAAGCCGACTCTTTCACCGGCACCCAGCTGGCGCACCTGGCCACAGAGGTCAACGAGCGACTCGGGATGCTGCGCGGCGCGACCTCCCCTCGCCTGCTGCTGGAAATCATGATGGCGCACCTGCTCGGCGTGTCCGCCGGCACCCAGGCCCCAGCTGCCATTACAGGTCTGGAGGAGATTCGCGATGCCTCCGCTGAAGCTGTCGGCATGGGTGACCAGCCGCGCGGTGCCGCCGCTGCGCTCGCGGCCGCTGCCGCGGTGCAGGCCACAGCCGACGTAGTGTCGCAATCCACGCCGGCGCCGCGGGAAGCGCCCAAAGCGCAGCCTGCACAACCCCAGCAGAGCCAACAGTCGCGTCCGGCACAGCCAGCCCCGTCCGAACCTGCCCAGCCATCGGCGCCGGAGCCGCAGGAACAGACTGCGCAGCCCGCTCAGCCGGAGCCGGAGCAGCCCGCTCATCCGGAACCGGGGCAACCGGAGCGTGAGCCTTCGCGCTCCGAGCCTCAGGAGCAGGCTGAACCGCGAGAGCGTGCCGAACCGGAGCCGACGGAACCGGTTTCGGAGGCAACGTCGGACGGTAGTGATGACAGCGCCAGCGATGACCTTATGGACCGTATTCACCGCGAATGGATCACGCTGCGCCAGTTCGTGGGCGAGCGCAACAAGGTCGCGGAGATCATGCTGACCGAGGCCAAGCCGTTGGGCATGGAAAACGGCACCCTCATTGTCGGCCACAACACCGGCGCTTTGGCCAACGCCATCAATTCCGAGCACAACAACGTCGACATCGTTGCTGCGTTCGCCGAGAAACTCGGCACTGAAGTCGCCGTGCGCTGTGTGGTGGGTACGGACCCAAAAGCCGCGGGCTTTGAGCCCCAACCCCCACCGAAACGCAACGAGTGGAAACCGACCCCGCCACCAAATCCAACGCCGAGCCAGCCGGCGGTGCCTCAGCCAGAGGCGAGACAGGAGCAGGAGAAGAACCCCGACGAAGTCCGCGCAGAGAATCCGACAGATACGGCTGACGGTTCCGCCGCTCAGGACAACCCGTCGGTGACTCCGGAACCCGCTCCCGCGCCTGTGGAAGACGACGAGAGCCAGCCCGACGCCGGGACGGACGAACCGGATGCGGTGCCGGACGGCTCGGAGGAGACGTCGGCACTTGCAACGGAGTACGCGGCGACTCAAGAGGGCCCGGCCCAGAGTGCACTCACCCAAGAACTCACCGGGGCAGCAGCTGCAGCGGCTGCGGCAGCTGCCGCGGTAGGTCGTCGATCCCGTAACCGCGACTTCCAGGGCTTCAGCGATGGCACCCCGTTGCCGCCTGAGCCTGCCGACGATTTCCCCGACGCGCCCGATGAGGAACCCGCCGCCTACTCGCGCGAGGACGAAGAGCGCGACATGGTCGATCAGTCCCAGGAGGCTGGAGAGCTCGATCGCCGCAACCCGACGGAAATGGCGATGGAGTTGCTTGCCGACGAGCTCGGCGCCCGTCCCCTGTAAGCCCCCTGGCGCTTCTCGCTACACTGGTGTGAAACGAAATCAAAGGAAAGGCCAACAATCATGACTCAGCCCGATCAGCCCGGTATGCCCGATATGCAGGAACTCATCCGCCAGGCGGCTGAGGTTCAGGCGCAGATGCAGCGCGCGCAGGAGGAAATCCTCGCGACCAACGTGCAGGGCACCGCTGGTGGCGGCCTGGTGACCATCACGATGACCGGTGGCGCAGACATCACCGACCTGAAGATCGACCCGGAGGCTGTTGATCCCGAAGATGTGGAGACCCTCCAGGACCTGATCCTCGCCGCATACCGCGATGCGCACACCAAGGCTGGCCAACTCGCCCAAGAGAAGCTCGGCCCGCTGACCCAGCCGGGCGCGGGTGAGGGTAACGACTTCACCCAGATGTTCGGCGGCTAGTAGCCGACGGCCGACTGAGGTCGGCACTATCAAACAGGGCCTTTCGGGGCCCTGTTTGCGTTTCGGGGTGGTGTTGGCGACCTCCGGGGTCCTCGGTGGCAACCGGCCGGTGGGTGAGTGACTAGTATTGCAACGGTGTTTGAAGGCCCGCTGCAAGATCTGATCGATGAATTTTCCCGCCTGCCCGGTGTCGGACCGAAGTCGGCGCAACGGATTGCGTTCCACCTGCTCAAGACCGATCCGGAGGACATTGACCGGCTCCGCGCGGCGTTGGGGGCAGTCCGTGACGGGGTGACCTTCTGCCGGATCTGCAGCAACGTTTCCCGCGAGGAAGTCTGCCGAGTCTGTGCGGACTCGGGGCGCGACGCGGGACTGATCTGCGTTGTCGAGGACGCAAAGGACATCCAGGTCATCGAGCGCACAGGGGAGTACACGGGCCGTTACCACGTGCTCGGCGGGGCACTGGACCCGCTGGCGAATGTCGGGCCGAAGGACCTGTCCATCTCGTCGCTGTTGCAACGGATTGGCGGGGTGTTGCCGGACCGCGATCCGGATGACGCAGATAGCATCCCCGAGATTCACGAGGTCATCTTGGCCACCGACCCCGATACAGAGGGTGAGGCCACAGCGTCCTACTTGGCTCGGCTGCTCAAGGACTTCCCGGAACTGACTGTGTCGCGGTTGGCATCGGGCATGCCGCTCGGCGGGGATTTGGAGTTCGTGGACGAACTCACCCTTTCCCGCGCGTTGTCCGGCCGCCTCACTTTGTAGCCGCTGGTTCCTCACCCCGCCAGCACGCTCGCCTGGAATACTGCTGGAGAATATAAGACAGATCGCACCCTTTTGACCTGCGTGTCTGTGTGAGCAGTATTCCGGAAAAGGGCCAGTAGTATTCCAGCGCGGAAAGGCGGAAGGGGGAGGTTAGCCTTTCAGGCGCTCGAGGCGCAGGCGATCGACCTCGGGAAGCTCGAGGGGCGCGAGGTCGGACAGGGGAATGTCTAGCGCCTGGGCGAGGATGAGGTCCGCCAGTTCAGGGTTGCGGGCCAGCGCCGGGCCGTGCATGTAGGTGGCGATCACGCTGCCTTGGACAACCCCTTCGACGCGGGCACTGCCAGCACCGCCGCCGTTGCCGTTGCCGGTCCGGACGGTGCCCAACGGCTCGGCGTCGGGGCCCAAGACGGTGCCTCCGAGGTGGTTCTCAAAACCGGTCAGCGGCTGGGTCAGCTCGCGGGTGATGCCGGCTTTGGTCGGGGCCGAGGAGACTTCGCCGATGGAGCGGGTGGATAGGGGGGTGGTTGTGGCGTCGATAAGCGACAGGCCGTCGACGGCGGAGCCTTGCGCGTGGAAGGAGACACCGAGTACTTGCAACCCTGCGCACACGGCGAAGATGGGGCGGCTTGCAGCAGCGGCGCGGGTGAGGCCGCCGTCGGCGCGCAGGTGCTCCGCGGCGAGAACCTGGGCTGCGTCCTCACCGCCGCCGATGGTGTAGCAGGACAGGTCGTCGGGAACCGGCTCGCCGAGCTTGATCGGCACAATGTCGGCGGTCATGCCGCGCATTCGGGCGCGGCCGCGCAGGACGAGCGCGTTGCCGTCGTCGCCGTAGGTGCCTAGGACGTCAGGCAGGACAAGGCCAATGCGGATGTTATCCACGGGCGGACTCCTTCGTCAGCGCGTTTTTCAGGTTGAGCAGCGCGGTGTAGTTGGCCAGGACCTCGACGCGGCCGGGCGGGCAGGCCTGAATCGCCTTGACGGGGTCGTGAATGAGCTCGTGGTCGATGCCGGCGTAGAGCAGGCGGACGGCCAGGTCGGTTCCGCGCTCACCGGCGGCCTTGACGGACATTCCTTCGAAGTCCTCGAACTTCACGTCCCACAGCCAGGACAAGTCCTCACCGTCGCCCTGCTGGCCGTTGACGGCGATGACCAGGCCGTCAGCATCGCGGTCGACCATGGACAGAGCCTCCTGCCAGCCCGCGGGGTTCTTGGCCAGCAGCAGGCGCGCGTGGTGGTCGCCGACGGTGATGGTGGTGTAGCGGCCGGCGACGTCGTCGATGCTCTCTGTGGCGGCGATAGCGGCGTCCTCGTCGACCCCGAAGGCCTCGACAGCGGCGGCCACAGCCTGGGCGGCGTTGCCGCGGTTCGCGCGTCCTGGCAGAGCAAGCTCGAGCGGGTAGGTCCCGTCGGGGCCAGTCAGGCCTTCGTCGGTAACGGCCCAGTCGGGGGAGGGGCGGCGGAAGTCGCCTGTGGTGGCGTACCAGTCGTCCTCGTCGCGCACGATGTGGCCGGCCCCGCGGGGGTTGGACACAGAATCACCGAGCCAGCCTGCGCCAGCGGAAACCCACACGACATTCGGTGCGTCAAGAGCCACCGAGGTCATCAGGACATCGTCGCAGTTCGCGATCACGGTCATCTCCGGATGCTTTTCGACGCACCCACGCAACGCCCGTTCAATCGCATTGATCTCCCCGACCCTGTCGAGCTGGTCCCGCGACAGGTTGAGCAGCACGAGGGCTTCCGGCTTGAGCCGGTCGGCAATGGCGGGAACATGCAACTCGTCGACTTCGAGGACAACGTGGGATGCTGCGCCGTCAGCAAGCAGAGCCGAGATGATGCCCGCGTCCATGTTGTCGCCGCCGTCATTGGTGGCCACCGTGTACTTCGTGCGCAGCGCCGCCGCGAGCATGCCAGTCGTAGTGGACTTGCCGTTGGTGCCGGTGACCAGGATGGTCGGCCGGCCCGCGAGCCCCTCGAGGATGTTCGGGTCGATCACACCGGCGACAAGGCCGCCGATCATGCCGCCGGCCCCGCGGCCGGTCGCCCTCGAGGCAGTGGTGGCTAGTTTTGCGGCGGACACTGCGGCCCGCGAACGCAGGCGGGCAAAGGCGCTCCTGCCGCCGGTGGTGCTCCGGCTCGTGCTTGAACTCATGGGTAGAAACTTTAGCGCAGCGCCTCGGCGGCGGCCGCGAGGAATTCCGTGTCCGTCACGAGCGGGATGTTCTTCCGTTGCGCGTGCATCGCCTTACCGCGCAGCTGCTCCGGCGGGCCGGTGATGTTGCTGACCACGAGCGATGTCTCCCGGGACAGCTTCTCCGAGTAGTTCAGGTCCAGGTCCAGGATCTTCTGCACCACCTCGTCGTGGTCGGCCTGAATGTCGTCCGTGACCACGACCTCCATACCGGGGCGCAGGCCGGACTTGTCAGTGAACTGGCCGGGGTTGCCCTGCTTCGGCTGTTTCTTCTCTGCCTCGACGCGGATGCGCGAGCGTTGCAGGCCGAAGCGGTCCGGGGCGAGCTCATCAGGGGTGCGCGAGAGAACCTCACCGTTCTCCAACTGCTTCAAGAACAGGCTGACCAGCACGAGTGTGCGTTCGCGGGAGGTTTCCTCCTCCGGCCGCGCGGCGCGCTGCGGGCTCGCGTCCGGCGCGGGTGCATCGATGCCGGAGGCGGAGGCGACGGATTCGAGTCGGACGTCGATAAGCGTCACGCCCTGCTTGCGTGCTGTCGCGAGCGTATCGACGATGCCTTCCGGCGCCGGCACATGCCCCACCCGCTGCCTGCGGCGGCCTTGCCTGCGGTTACGGGAACGGTTCGCGCGGGCTGCGGCGTTCATCGCGCGGCGGGCTTCAGACACGATGAACCCCCACGTCATAGGGGCGTCATGAACCACAAGTGTGCGCGCGTCGAGGAATTTGTCCAGCGCCTTAAGGTGACGGGAGAACTTCGCGGCGCGCTCGAACAAGTTCGGCTCCACGCCGTGCATGTGCATGGGGCCCGGGTCACCGCCGACGTTGAAGATGCGGTGGAATTCCTCACCGACCACCCCAGAGTCGTCGAACGCCACCGCATCGAGGGTGACCAAACGCCCGGTGCTCGGGTGGATATTCGTCGTTTGCACGTACAGCGCGACATACGGGAACTGCTCGGCCGGCGGGATCACCTCGGCCTCAGGGGTGCCTTCTACCATGAAATCTCAAAAATGGGCTTGCCGCCGCGCTCCTCAGGCGTCAAGGGCCGATTGGGCGGCGGAGGCGCGGGGGCCGGTGGAGGAGGCGGTGCGGGCGCAGGGGCAGGGGCAGGAGCAGGCGGCGGCGCAGGAGCGGGCGGCGGCGCGACGTACTGGTTGTTGTAATCGTTGCCGGACGGCGATTGCGGAACCGGGGCAGGAGAGCCCGGCTGCGGAGCCGGGGGCACGTTAGCTCCCTCGTCCGTCGCGGGATCCTTGTCCGGGTCCTCGGAGGGCTCCTCGGGTTTGGAGGATTCAGGCGGTGCTGGTTTCTCGGAGGATGCCCGTGTGGGCAGGCTCGGCCCAGTGGATGCCGTTGTGTTGTCGGACCCCATGAAGGCGTTCATCTCTTGGCCCTGCTGGCCCATGCCGGCGTAGTAGCTAATGGTGCCCACTATGCCCAAGGCCAGCGCGAGCGCCACGACAGCGGTGGTGTTGGTGCCCATGCGCTCCGGGAGCAACCGCACCCGGCTACTCGACCGGGGTGCATCGCCTTCCTGGTCTGCGGCCAGAGCGGCTGCCTCCGCCTCGGCGTCGGCCGCGAAGTACGTGTTCGCGGCGCTGGCACCAGCAGCTGTTGCAGTGCCGGCAGCAACGGCGGCACCGGCACCGGCACCGTCGTCTCCGTCTTCATCTTCGGGCAGGTCATTTTCTGCGTTCACCGGGGCAACCGCAGTTACGGGCCCGCCGCCGAGAGCGTCCGCGTACACGGTCACCGTTGGGGTGCCGTCCGCGGTGGAGTACACGCCGTGGGCCAGAGCGATCAGACCGCGGCTTTCCATCATGCGTAGCGACGGGCTCAGCTCAGCGCTTGCAGCACTGTCGAATTCGCCGAGCACTTCACCGTCGATACGCGCGACAACATCGCCCGCGGCGTCGAAGGCGATCTCCACGGCCACGCGGGCGCCGTCACTGCTGACGCCGACACATTCCGCGGCGGCAGGCTCCAGCGTGATCACGCGCGGTGTGCCAGCGGGCAGCCATACGCTCTGAGTTTGCGGGGACAGGTCAGAGCGATCTTTGGCAAAACCGTCGCCGTCTGGCTTGGTCAAGCTCATCGCCTCCCCTGGTTACTCTGTGGAACGGTGCCTAGTCGTGCCCCTAGAGTAGTACGACCACAAGGGTCCAAGCCAACAGGCGGGAGCGGCGGACTACTGACCTCTACTGGCCCAGAGGTTGCTGCACCTTCAAACCACGGTTGACAGCAGAGACCATTGCCTTGATGGATGCGCGGGTGGTGGAGCCGGCGATGCCCACGCCCCAGGCCTCTGATCCGTCGACGTCGCTGTAGATGAAGCAAGCTGCGTCGGCGTCGCCGCCGGCGGTGCGGGCCTGTTGGCGGTAGTCGCGCACCTCGTATTCAAGGCCCAGGGAGCGCAGTGCGCTGGCAAAGGCCGCGATCGGGCCGTTGCCGGAGCCGGTGATCTCTTTTGTCTCGCCGTTGTAGACAGCGCCGGCGGTCACGGTGGCTTCATCGTCGTCGGACTCAGCGGCGTCCACATGCAAGCTGACCAGCTCGAGCGGCGTGTCCACATCGAGGTATTCGCCAGCGAAGACGTCCCACATGTTCTTGGAATTGACCTCACCGCCCTCGGAGTCGGTGATCGCCTGGACGACGGAGGAGAACTCCGCCTGCATCTCCTTGGGCATGTCGATGCCGTGGTCGGTCTTCATGATGTAGGCGACACCGCCCTTGCCGGACTGGGAGTTGACGCGGATGACGGCCTCGTAGTTGCGGCCCACGTCCTTCGGGTCGATCGGCAGGTAGGGCACCTCCCACACGGTTTCGCGCAGGTCCTCCCAGGCCACCTCGGTGGAGGAGGCGCCGGGGCGCACCTTCTGCGCCAGGGCGTCCAGCCCCTTGTTGATGGCGTCTTGGTGGGAGCCGGAAAACGCGGTGAAGACCAGGTCGCCGCCGTAGGGGTGGCGCTCCGGGACACGCAGCTGGTTGCAGTACTCCACAGTTTCGCGGATGCCGGCGATGTCGGAAAAGTCGATCTGCGGGTCTACGCCCTGGGTGAGCATGTTCAACCCCAGCGTGATCAGGTCGACGTTGCCGGTGCGCTCGCCGTTGCCGAACAGGCAGCCTTCGATGCGGTCCGCACCGGCCATGTAGCCCAGCTCTGCCGCTGCGACACCTTCGCCGCGGTCATTGTGCGGGTGCAGCGACATGATGATGGAGTCGCGCTTGGCAAAATTGCGGTGCATCCACTCGATGGAGTCTGCGTAGACGTTCGGAGTGATCATCTCCACTGTCGCGGGCAGGTTGATGATCATCGGGTTCTCCGGGGTGGCCTCCATGATGTCCACCACGGCGTCGCAGACCTCCACAGCGAAGTCCAGCTCGGTACCGGTGAAGGACTCCGGGGAGTACTCCCAGCGCCACTGGGTGTCCGGGTAATCCTTAGCAATGGTCTTGATCAGCTCAGCTGCGTCGGTAGCCAGCTTCTTAATCGCCGGGCGGTCTTTGCGGAACACCACCTCGCGCTGCAGCTTGGAGGTGGAGTTGTAGAAGTGGACGATCACGCGTGGCGCGCCTGCGCAGGCCTCGAAGGTGCGGCGGATGAGGTGCTCGCGCGCCTGAACGAGAACCTGGATGGTCACATCCTCCGGGATCATGCCTTCTTCGATGATCTCGCGCACGAAGTTGAAGTCGGTCTGGGAGGCGGACGGGAAGCCGACCTCGATTTCTTTGTAGCCCATCTCCACCAGCAGCTTGAACATGCGACGCTTGCGCTCGGGGCTCATCGGATCGATCAGGGCTTGGTTGCCGTCGCGGAGGTCGACCGCGCACCACTGCGGTGCGACCGTGATCTTCTTGTCCGGCCAGGTGCGGTCCGGCAGGGTGATGTCCTCGACTTCCTGGGCGAAGCTCAGGTAACGGTCGGCCGGCATCTGGGAGCCGCGCTGCATGTTCCAGGCGGGCTGGCCTTCGTTGCGGGGGCCGTTCGGTTTGCGGATTTCGGAAGGTGCGCTGATCTGGGAGTCAGAGGGGGTCATGGCGTGCGTCCTTGTGTGAGAGATGAGTCGTCAGGGTACGGCCGGCATGGCGAACTCCGCGACGGGGCGCCGGCCGTGAATGAATGTGGCCTAGAACCCGCCGCGGCGTAGAAGTAGGGCAGTTCCCTGACGCGGGAGCGCCTGCACACGCGCGGTTGCCAATGACATGGCTCACACCCTACCACGCGTCTGTGGGCTCACACCGGTTTCCGGGAGAGCATGAACGTTGCGGCGAACATCATCAGCACCGCCAGCGCCATAAGTGTCCACCCCAGCGGCGTGGATACGTCGAAGGTTTCTCCGAGCAGCGTTAGCCCCAGTGCGTATGCAAGCAGCGGCTCGAAGATCTTCATTGCAGGCAGCGACTGCGCTAGGTTGCCGGCGCTGAACGCGTACTGCTGCACAATCGTGCCCACTACTGCGGCCGCCAGCAGAGCGTAGAGCGGCCACGCGGTCACCAGGCCTTCCACGCCGCCGGCAACGAAGGTGTCCACTGCCTTCTTTGAAAACACTGCGAGATAGCCGAAGATGGCGCCGCACACCGCCCCCAGCGCAAAAGTGCTTATCGACGCGTCGTGGCCCACGGCCACGACAAACACCACCGCCATGATCACCGCGCCGATCCCCACCGCGACGAGCCATTCCGCTGGTGGAGCCTCGCGGGTACCGGGCACAGGACGGCCGAGAATGACCAGCACGCCGACGGCCGCGGTGAGCGTCGTCGCCCAGAACGTCTCGTCGATTTCCATTGGGCGGCGTTCTACGTGGGCAGCGAGCAGCAACGTCATTAATAAGGAGAGAACTAGCACCGGCTGTACAACCAGGAGGGAACCGCAAGCAAGCGCCACCGCTTGGAAGCCGTAGGCCAGCCACGCCAACATGAGTGACAACCACCACGTAGGACGCTTCACCGTGCCGAGCGTGGATACCTTGGAAGCGCCCGCGCCCCCGTTCGCATTTTCCGTTTGGCGGCGGTGGCGGAGAACAATCTGGTGCCGCCAGACAGTTCCTACCGCGATGGTCAGCGCCGACAGCAGCGCGAAAGTCACGGCGAGGAAGTTGTTGTGCACCCGGATCATGGTAATCGGTAGGGGGCCTAAACCCCTGTAACAACCGGTGTAACCATGCGTCTCATCAGGGTGCAATCTGCAAGGCGGGGAGTTCACTAAGCTATGGATCACCACTCAATTGCTGTGAAAAAGAGGTTGATCCGTGCATTCCATTCGGCCCCACCACTGTGTTCTGTCGATGTCGCGCAAGCACAGACCGCAGCTGGAAATCAGCAGCGGAGACGAGGTCGCGGTGCAGACGATGGACTGCTTCTCTAACACCGTCACCGATGAGTCCCAACTGTTCGACTCCATTGGTGAGGAATTGGTGAACCCGGCAACGGGCCCCATTGCGGTCAGGGGCGCCCGCCCCGGTGACACGTTGAAGGTGGAGATCCTGAGCATCGAGGTGGGAGGCCAGGCCACCATCATGACCCACCCAGAGGTCGGGGCGCTGCCCGGCACCGTCGAGGAACGCACACGCCTTCTGCCTGTGCGCAACGGTCAGGTCTACTTCTCCGAGCGGGTCGCAATCCCCGTTCGGCCGATGATCGGTGTCATCGGGACCGCGCCGGCGAAGCGTGCCGTGCCCACGAGTGAATCGCGTGAGCACGGCGGAAACATGGACACCAAAGAGATCGTGGCTGGTTCGACCCTCTACCTGCCCGTCGAGGTCGAGGGTGGGAATCTCAGCCTTGGCGACGTGCACGCAGTGATGGGTGACGGTGAAGTCGCTGTGTGTGGTGCAGAAATCGACGCGGAAGTGAAGATCCGGGTCACGGTGATCCCCGGCCGGCCACTGCCGCTGCCGTTCCTTGCTGCGGGCGATTCCGTGTACGCCATCTCTTCGGAGATCGACCTCTACGATGCTGTCAGTGAATCGACCCGGATGATGCGGGACTGGTTCGCTGCCGCCAGCGGTCTGGATAGAACGGACTCGCTGATGTTGTTCTCGCTCGTCGGGGACACCCAAATCAGTCAGATCGTCGGGGAGTGGAATACGGCGCGATTCCGTTTACCGGTTTATATTCTCCACCAATACGGCGTGCGGCTTCCTTAAGCACTGATTAAGCGCTAGTAAGAACAAGTATGCGATCACAAAGCGCGAACGCGCCACGACGTACGTAAAGTGGGCACCGCATGTGCAGGCCGTGGCCGGTCTGCACAGAAAACAAGTAAGGAGAACGCACCGTGGCACTCATCGTCCAGAAGTATGGCGGCTCGTCGCTGGAGACCGCGGAGAGAATCCGTGCGGTGGCGAAGCGTGTCGTCGAAACGCGTAAAGCGGGCAACGATGTCGTTGTGGTTTGCTCCGCAATGGGGGACACCACCGATGAGCTGCTTGACCTTGCGGCGCAAGTGAACCCGACTCCGCCGCCGCGCGAGATGGACATGTTGCTGTCGGCGGGGGAGAGGATCTCTAACTCGCTCGTCGCTATGGCAGTCGCCTCACACGGCGTGGACGCGCGGTCCTTTACCGGTTCCCAGGCGGGTGTGATCACTACCGAGCGTCACGGCAACGCCCGTATTATCGAGGTCACTCCGGGTCGCGTCAAGGAGGCTATCGACGCCGGCAAGGTTGCCATCGTCGCCGGCTTCCAAGGCGTCAACCGCGACTCCAAGGACGTGACCACGCTCGGGCGCGGCGGGTCCGACACGACTGCGGTCGCGCTGGCTGCAGCCCTCGGTGCCGACGTGTGCGAAATCTACTCGGATGTCGACGGCGTCTACAGCGCTGATCCGCGCATCGTCCCCGACGCGAAGAAACTGGACAAGCTCTGCTTCGAGGAAATGCTCGAACTGGCAGCCTCTGGTTCGAAGATTCTCGTTCTGCGCAGCGTGGAGTATGCCCGCGCATTCAACGTTCCTATGCGAGTACGCTCGTCTTACAGCAACGATCCCGGTACCCTCGTGACCGGAGCGATGGAGGATATCCCCATGGAAGAAGCAGTCCTGGCAGGCGTCGCCACCGACGACTCTGAAGCAAAGATCACCGTCTCGGGCATCCCGGACGTTCCCGGTGAGGCAGCCAAGTTGTTCCGCGTGCTCGCGGATGCCGAGATCAACATCGACATGGTGCTGCAGAACCCCTCGTCGCTGCACGACAACATCACTGACATCACCTTCACCCTGCCGAAGGCCGACGGCCCCCGCGGCCTCGAGGCGCTGCGCGAACTGGCGCAGACGGAGGGGTGGGGTGACATCGCCTACAACGACAAGATCGCCAAGGTGACCCTTGTCGGCGCAGGCATGAAGTCCCACCCGGGTGTGACCGCAGACTTCACGCAGGCTCTGCGCGACAACGGCATCAACATCGGCATGATGAACACGTCCGAGATCCGCATCACCGCTGTCATCGAGCAGGAGAAGATGGAAGACGCTGCCCGCGCCATCCACGAGAAGTTCAACCTCGGCGGCGGCGAAGCGGCCGTCGTCTACGCAGGTACCGGGCGCTAACCCGCGCAACGCTCGCCAACTGCCCAATATTCAAAGGAGAACAGAAATGACCACCGTCGCCGTCGTCGGCGCAACCGGCCAAGTCGGCCGTGTCATGCGCGACATTCTGGAGCAGCGCAACTTCCCCGCAGACACTGTGCGCTTTTTCGCATCCCCGCGCTCTGCGGGCAAGAAGATCGAGTTCCGCGGCGAGGAGATCGAGGTCGAGGATCTCACCCAGGTCAGCGCTGACTCTGTCGCGGATGTCGACATTGCGCTGTTCTCCGCAGGCGGCTCGACGTCGCGTGAGTGGGCGCCCGTGTTCGCGGAAGCCGGCGCCAAGGTTGTGGACAACTCCTCCGCGTGGCGCAAGGACGAGGAGGTCCCGCTGGTCGTGTCCGAGGTCAATCCGGACGACCTCAAGGACCTGCCGAAAGGCATCATCGCCAACCCGAACTGCACGACCATGGCGATCATGCCTGTCATCAAAGCGCTGCACAACGCTGCTGGGTTGAACACCATGCGCGTTGCGTCGTACCAGGCGGTGTCGGGCTCGGGGCTTGCGGGCGTCGACACGCTTGCGGCGCAGGTCGCGGGCATCGGCGAGCGCAACACGGAGCTCACGCACGACGGCTCCGCGCTGCAGGCCGACGACCTGGGACCGTACGTCGCGCCGATCGCATTCAATGCGCTGCCGATGGCGGGCAACTTCGTCGACGACGGCACCCTGGAAACCGACGAGGAGCAGAAGCTGCGCAACGAATCGCGCAAAATCCTCGGCCTGCCGGAGCTGAAGGTGTCCGGCACCTGCGTGCGCGTTCCGGTGTTCACCGGCCACACGATGGTTGTGCACGCAGAATTCGACGAGGCCATCACGCCTGAGGATGCACGGCGCGTGCTTGACGACGCTCCAGGCGTCGCCGTCGTCGACGTGCCCACCCCCTTGATGGCCGCCGGGCAGGACGACTCCTTTGTCGGCCGTATCCGCCAGGACCAGACTGTCGACGGCAACCGCGGCCTGATCTTCGTCGTCTCCGGCGACAACCTGCGCAAGGGCGCAGCGCTGAACACGATTCAGATCGCCGAACTGCTGGTCTAAATTCCTTGGCCGTCGGCCTCGATGCCGGTGACGAGGTCGCGCCGGGCACGCGCCACACGCGACCGGATCGTTCCAATGCGCACCCCGGCGATTTTCGCGGCCTCCTCGTAGGTGTACCCCAGCACTTGTGTGAGGATGAGGGCTTCGCGGCGTTCGGGGGCGAGTGCGTCGAGAAGCGAGCGGGCGTCCATGACCTCTGACCAGGTGTTGGGGTTGTCGCCGCTCGGCTGCTGGGCAGCAACATCTTCGTACTCCGCCGCGGCCTTGCGGGGGCGGGCCATGTCGTGGCGCACCGAGTCGACCCACGCGCGGCGGGCAAGCGAGAGCAACCACGTGCGTGCGCTGGACCGCGCCGCGAATCGGGGGAGCGAGCCCAACACTCGCAGATAGGTTTCCTGGGTCAGGTCGTCGGCCTGTTCACGGCCGGCGAGGTGGGCCAGTAGCCGCCAGACGTCGTCATGCGTGAGGCGGATGAATTCGGACAACGCTTGCTTGTCGCCGCGGCCGGCTTGCAGCGCCAGATCCGTGACGTACGCGTCGTCCTTTTTATTCACGCCTGCCGACGTTACCAGCCGAGTCGGTATTGATTATTGGGCCTGTTCTGATATCGTTTACGTACCAGCCCAGCCGTTGACCCTCCGCCAATAAGGAGCGCGCCGATGACTGGGCTCATTCAGGTAGGCCGACAGCCGATTATCCGCGCCGACCGATAACTACTGCCATTCTGGTCGACGGCGGCTTTTACCGAACTGACTTGGGTGAGAAGGATTTCAAGCTCGACATCACTCAGAAGGGTGTCGATATGAGGATCGGCTTGGACATAGCTTCACTGGCGGAGCGATCCCTAGTGAACCAGATCGTAATGACCTCCGGAGCCTACGCACCAGGAAGATCCGCTTTTCGAAGCGGCCGCAATCACCGATAGCGAGTTTGATGGGGATCTCTAGACCCTGCCCCTCATCCGCAGGTCAAACAAACGATTGAGTTAGGGCGAGCTTCCTTGAAGGCCTGTCAGAGCGTACGTAAGCTCGCGGGTATCCCCACCGGATAAACCTGACTTCGAGGAGGGCCATTTCATGGCTGACAACACCCCTGACAACATCCTGAACAAGGGCGAGCGTGACGCCGGCAACGGCAAGACCACTCGTCTTGGCGGCCAGCCGGTCGCATCCGAGAACATTTCTGTCACCGCCGGTCCGCAGGGCCCGAACCCGCTGACGGACATCCACTTGGTGGAGAAGCTCGCGCACTTCAACCGCGAAAACGTTCCGGAGCGCATCCCGCACGCAAAGGGCCACGGTGCATTCGGTGAGCTGCACGTGACTGAGGATGTCTCCCAGTACACCAAGGCGAAGCTGTTCCAGCCGGGCACTGTTACCCCGATGGCTATTCGCTTCTCCACCGTCGCTGGTGAGGCTGGATCCCCCGACACCTGGCGCGATGTCCACGGTTTCGCGCTGCGGTTCTACACCGAGGACGGCAACTACGACATCGTCGGCAACAACACCCCGACGTTCTTCCTGCGTGATGCGGTGAAGTTCCCGGACTTCATCCACTCCCAGAAGCGCGACCCGCGTACTGGTCTGCGCTCCGACGAGATGCAGTGGGACTTCTGGACCCGTACCCCGGAGTCCGCTCACCAGGTGACCTACCTGCTCGGTGACCGCGGCACCCCGAAGACCTCCCGCCACCAGGACGGCTTCGGCTCCCACACGTTCCAGTGGGTAAACGAGGCTGGTGACGCCGTGTGGATCAAGTACCACTTCAAGACCCGTCAGGGCTGGGAGACCTTCACCGACGAAGAGGCAGGCAAGATGGCTGGCGACAACGCTGACCACCACCGCGAAGACCTCTTCAAGGCGATCGAGCGCGGTGACTACCCGATCTGGGACGTCAAGGTGCAGATCATGCCGTTCGAGGACGCAGAGAACTACCGCTGGAACCCGTTCGACTTGACCAAGACCTGGTCCCAGAAGGACTACCCGCTGGTGGACGTGGGCTACTTCATCCTCAACCGCAACCCGAAGAACTTCCACGCACAGATCGAGCAGATCGCGCTCGACCCGTCCAACATCGTCCCCGGTGTCGGCCTGTCCCCGGACCGCATGCTCCAGGGCCGCGTGTTCGCCTACGCCGACCAGCACCGCTACCGTATTGGACCGAACTACAAGGACCTGCCGGTGAACCAGCCGATCGTACCGGTGAACACCTACGCCGAGCGTGGCCCGATGCAGTACTTCTTCAACAACGAGGGCGAGCCGAACTACTCCCCGAACAACACGGAGAAGGGTGCAGGCTACCTGGACAACGGTGAGGACTCCTCCTCCAACCACACCTCTTACGGCCAGGCTCAGGACCTGTACGTCAACCCGGACCCGCACGGCACCGACCTGGTCCGCGCTGCTTACGTCAAGCACGCCGACGACGATGACTTCATGCAGGCCGGCATTCTCTACCGCGAGGTGTTTGATGATGCTGCCAAGGAGCGCTTCATCCACAACGTGACCAACAAGATGCTGCCGATCGAGAACAAGGACGTCGAAGAGCGCACCTTCGCCTACTGGGGCAAGGTCGACGCTGATCTCGAGCCGAAGCTGCGCGAGGTGCTCGCTCAGAAGCGCGCCGATGCAGCTAAGGACTTCGAGGAGGGCGTTTCCTTCAACGGCTAGCAGCTGCCGGCGCTCAAGCGTGAACCCCGCCGCGAGCTCACCGAATGTGGTGAGTGCGGCGGGGTTTCGCTATGGCGTGGATAGGCGAGGCGAACGCGCGCGGTGTTACCAGCGTTCAGGGGGAGCTTGCGGCTCCGGCTCTGGTTCCGGGGCCTGCTCTGTGGGTGTCTCGCGCAGCTCGCTGTCTGCGTGGTCACGGCTGGGTTCACGCCGCCCGCCGGGGCCGATCGCGTCGGTGACGGTCACACCGTAGATGGAGCGGCCGATGATGAAGGAACCGACGGAGGCAACAATCCACACACCGAGAATGGCGATGATGGCGCGGAGGAAGTTGTTCAGGTCGAATCCTTCGGTCGACCATTCGTGGATGAGCATGGCGATGACCAAGGCTGGGAAAGCGACACCGACCAGCGGGCCCATGAGGTTGGCGCGGGTCAGCGCGTTCGGGGCGCGCAGCTGGAGGACGACGGTGGCGACGGTCATGAACACCGCCACGAACACAAAGAGCAGGACAACGATCTGCCAGATGGTCAGTGCGGTCATTAGCGGCGCCCCCTCGAGATCACGCGGGCCATGGACAGGGTCGGGATGGCACCGCAGACAAGGGCCGCCAAGATGGCGACCTCGTAGGCGATGAACGTGTCGTTGAACAGCGACCACACGAAGAAGATGCAGACCATAGCGTAGAGGATGTAGTCGGCCATGACGGCGCGGGAGAGCTCATCGCGCTCCCGGAGGATGGCCACGAGGCCAACCACCAAGCTAACGGCCATGATGGCTATGCAGACGGTGAGGATTGTCTCGAACATTAGGTGAGATCTCCTTTGGGTACGTAGGGCTCCCAGGCCACGTCCGCGACGTCGAGGGGTGTGGACTTCACGGCGGGGGAGACGTGCTCTTCCATGTCGATCAGACCCTTGATCACGTCGGTGGCATCGTCACCGAAGGCGGATTGGACCAGCAAGATCCGCGGTGCGTCTGCAGCGGCGGGTTCACGGAACCCCATGGCCAGGGTCGACGGTGTGGCGGTGATCGAGGCGGAGAACCAGAACAGTTCCCAGTCGGTAGTCACTCGCAGCGGGTAGTAGATGACAATCGGCTTGAGACCAGCGTCCGGTTTGAACGCCGTGAAGGCGGTGTTGAAACCGGAGACGATGATCTCTTTGACAATCCAGAAGAAGTAGCCGATGCCGTGGATGATCTTGCTCATTAGCGCTGGCCTCCTTGCAGGGAATCAACATCGGGTACGCCGAGCGGGTCCTCGCCGAGGACGGCGGAGGTGTAGGACGGGACGTCGAGAAGCGCGTCGGCGGAACCCGTCGCTGCGTCCCACAGCGGGCCGGCACCGAAGAACATCGCCAGCGAGATCCCCATCAGCACGGTGGACGGCGCAAGCAGCGCCCAACGCACCCGGAGTGTGTCGGGGTAGTGCTGCATGGGCTGGCCCCAGAAGACCTCGCGCCAGACGCGGAACATTGCGAGCATTGCCGCAAACGAGGCGATGATGATTGCGCCGATGGCCACCCAGGACCGAGCATCTCCGGCAGCCGCGGCGGCGAAGATGAGCGTGAGCTTGCCCCACAGGCCGGAGAACGGCGGGAAGCCGATCACCGAGAATGCACCCGCTGCGAAGATCGCGGCGGTCCAGGAGTCGCGGCGCATGAGACCCGACAGCTTTGACAGAGTGCCGGTGCCATAGGTCTCCTCGATCGCACCGGAGTTCAATGTCAGCGCACCAATGGTGATCATGTGGTGCAGCGTGTACATCAGGCCGGCGGCCAGCGCGTACCGGGCGGCGTCCGGGCCGATGCCCGGGCCGCCGGTAAAAGCAAGCATGATGAGGATGAACGGCATGCCGTTGACCATCTGGTAGCCCAGCACCTGGCGGATGGTGGCCTCGCCCAGGCCGGCGAAGGCGCCGACGAGCATGGATACGACCATGACGGCAATGATCAGCCAGTTCCAGCGCGGGTCCATGTCGAAGATGACCACCCAGATGCGGAACAGCATGTACACCGCGACCTTGGTGTGCAGTCCGGAGAACAGGCCCATCACTGCAGCGCTTGTCGACGTATATGTCCGCGGCAGCCACGTGTGCAACGGGAACACGGCCGCCTTGGCGCTGATCGCGATGACAATCAGCCCCATCGCGACAGTGACCGGGCCGTTGCCGGCCGCCGCGCCCTGCAAAGCACCGATGTTCACCGCGCCGGTGACGGCGTAGACGTAGCCGACGCCCATCACCAGCAGGGTGGACGCAGCCAGGTTCACCAGCACGAACAGGCGAGCCGAGGACAGACGGAAACGCGTTCCCGTCATCGCGATCAGGCCGTAGGACGGCAGCAGCATGACCTCGATCATGACGAAGAAGTTGAACAGATCCGCAGTGAGCAGCGCACCGGAGACACCGGTGACCAGCACCAGTGCGAGCGGGACGTAGTACCGCGGCTTGGTATCGCCGGAGACGATGGCGAACCAGTTGGACACCACGGCCACCGCCATGGTGGTGATCAGCATGATCGCCGAGAACTGGTCGGCGGCGAACGAGATGCCCGCCCCGCCCTGGTAGAGGCCGATGACGTGGCCGATAGCGCCGTGCTCGGCCGTGTAACCGAACAGCCACAGTCCGCCGATCAGGTTGATGGTGGGGATGATGATGCCCAGGGCGTCGTTCAGCGGCTTGAACGGCGACAGCGCCGCGATGGCCGCGACGATCAGCGGCAGCGCGACAAAGACCGGCAGGATTGCGTTGATCTCCATTACTTGCGCACCCCCCTGTAAGCGGTGCGGCCGGTGGTGGTGAGCGCACCGGGGCCGATCTTTTCTGCCTGTTCAGCGTCGAGAATGTTGTCCAGGGTGTCGTCGTCGCGGCCGAGTGCTGCGAGCATGAGCAGGATCGTCGTGGTGGCCATCGCGATGACGATGGCGGTCAGCACGAACGCCTGCGGCAACGGGTCCGACATGTCTTCGAGACCGGTGGAGGAAGGAAACGCCTCCCCTCGCCATGCGCCGTTGCCGGCGGCGAGAATGGTCAGGTTCGACGCGTGGCCGAACAGCGACATGCCGAAGACGATGCGCACCATGCCGCGTTGCAGCACCAGGTAGACCGCCCCGGCCATGAGGATTGCGATTGTCAGTGCGTAAATCATGCTCGTGCCCTTTCCTCGCGTGCCTCACGCTCGCTTGTCGACGGATACAGCGGCGCCGGATACGACTCTGTCGGGTGCTCCGGTTCCTCCGGCTCGGGGATATCCGGCAGCGGGTTGTGCTCGTCGCGGCGGTAGTCCAGATTCTCCCTGTCGGTGCCTGGGCGCAGGTACCCGCCAAGGTCATTGATCGCCATGGTGAGCATGCCGAGGACGGCCAGGTAGATACCGGCGTCGAAGATGAGGGAGGTGGTCATGTGCTCCCCGGCGATCTCACCGTGGATGGCGTACATGAAGCCGCCCTCGATGAAGCCGAGGAAGCCGGAGCTAATAGCGACGATGATGCCGATGCCGGTGAGATAGACCGGGGTCATCGGCTTGACCACGTTCTCATCACGGCCCTTGGACATGTAGCTGAGCACGAACGCGGTGGCCAGCACCAGCGCGGCGATGAAGCCGCCGCCTGGGGCGGTGTGGCCGCGGAAGAAGATGAGCACGCTGAGGATCACCAAGATCGGCATGGTGAGCGTGACCACCTTGCGCAGCGGCATCGTGTTGAGCTGCGACTGGCCAAACGGTGCGGGGCGGGTTCCGGCCTCGAACCGGTAGCGCGGTACCGAGTTGGTCACCGCCGCGATGACCACGGCGGCCATGCCCAGCACGGAGAGCTCGCCCAAGGTATCGAAGCCACGGAACTCAACGATGATCACGGCGACGATGTTGTCGGCACTGGTCACCTCGACGCCTTCGGTGAGGTACCAGTTGGCCAACTCGGAACGGTCGCGGCGACCCGTCAGTGAGTAGACAGCGGCGAAGGTGATAATGCCGGTGAGAACTGCCAGTGCCCCGGCCCATGCCTTGCGGCGCGCCGGGACCGGCGGGAACAGCCGCGGCTGGTAGCGCAGCACCATCATGATGACCACGACGGTGAGCGATTCCACCGTGAACTGGGTCAGAGCCACATCGGGGGCGCCGAGCAGCATCATCTGCAGGCTCATACCCACGCCGGCGGTGCCCAGGAAGACCGCGGCCGTCATGCGCTTCTTCGTCAGGACCAGGCCGAGGACGGAGATACCGATGATGGCCAGCGGCAGGATGTCCCAGTAGTTGTCCAGGCCTTCGGTGCGCGGTGCGAGCGGCACGCCGTCGATACCGTCGGTAAGCAGCAGCGTGACCACGCCCAACCCCAGCGTGGTGACAATGAGCCACACGAGGTGCTTCGACGGGTTGAAGGTGCCGGCCATCTTGCCGAAGAACATGCCCAGGTCGCGGGAGCGGTCCACGATGCCAGCCAAGACATCGTTACCGGTGAACGGCAGCAGCTGCTTGTTCTCCAGGGCCTTCCACACTGGCTTGCGGAAGAAGATGAAGGCCACACCTGCGATGAGAACCAGCATGGACACGATGAACGGCGCGGTGATGCCGTGCCACAGTGCCAGGTGGGAGTGGTAGTCCGCATCCGGGATGATGGCGTTGACGCCGGCGGTGATGGGGCCGTCGATAAGCGAAAGCACGAACACCGCGGGAACAGACATCAGTCCCGGGAAGGCGGCTGGCAGCCAGAAGCTGACCGGTGCTTCGTGGACCTCGCTCATGTCGCGCTCGCCGTCGACGAAGGCGCCGAAGACGATCTTCGCGGAGTAGACGAAGGTGAGGAAGGCGGCGAGACCAGCGAGGATGAGCAGCACGGTGCCGTAGGGCGATTCGTGGAAGGCCTCCAGGATGGATTCCTTGGACACGAAGCCGAACAGCGGCGGGACAGCGGCCATGGACGCGGCGGCAACGATGACGGAACCGAAGGTCCACGGCATCTTGTCGTAGAGCTTGCCCAGGCGGCGCATGTCGCGCGTGCCCGTCTCGTGGTCGATGACACCGATAAGCATGAACAGCGAGGACTTGAACAGCGCGTGCGCGAGCGTGTGCGTCAATGCGGCCGCAAGCGCAAGCGGGGTGCCGATGCCGATCGCCGCGACAATCCAGCCCAGGTGGGACACCGTCGAGTACGCCGTGAGGTGCTTCAGGTCCGTCTTCGTGATGGCGAAGATCGCCGACATGAGTGCCGTGCCCAGGCCAGTGACGGTGAGCAGGATGTTCCACGTCGGGGTGTCGTGGAAGATCGTGGAGAACCGCACCAGCAGGTAGATACCGGCCTTGACCACGGCAGCGGCGTGCAGGAACGCCGACACGGGTGTCGCGGCCGCCATGGCCTCCGGGAGCCAGAAGTGGAACGGGAACTGCGCGGCCTTGGTGAAGCCGGAGCACGCGATGAGCACTGCGACAATGGTGGTCAGGCGCGGGTTGTCGGCCCACACGTCGGAGGCGAGGATCTCGTGCAGGCGCGTTGTGCCCGTCGAGGTCGCAGCCAGGGCCAGGCCCGCCAGCAGCGTCAACCCGCCGAAGAACGTCAAAGCGAGGGTGCGGAACGAGCCGGCCTCACCCGACGATCCAGAGCGGGCGATAAGCAGGAACGACGCAATGGAGACGAGCTCCCACCCGATGAAGAGGAGCACGACATCGTCTGCAAGCACGAGCAGCAACACGGACAGCGTGAATGCCGTCATGATGGTGTAGAAGCTGGTGTTGCCGTCCTTCTCTGGCAGGTACGCGGCCGAGTAGATCAGCACGATACCGCCGATGATAAGGGCAAGCAGGGCGAAGAAGGCGCTCAGGCCGTCGGCGCGCAAGGCGAAGGACACCGCAGTGCCCTCCCCGAGAAGGTCATTAGCCCAGACAAGGTTGTAGGTCACAGGGGTGCCGGCGCGCAACGCGTTGGCTATCACGGCCGCCGCAGCGAACATGGCGGGTCCGGCGACCCACCCGACGCGGCGATCCATCACGCGCACGAGCACGGGGGAGGCCACCACTGTCGCGGCGACAATCCCGAGGGCGATTAGCAAAGCCATAGGCTGTATTTCCGTTTTGTTGGAGCGGCAGGGGGTCATGCAGTGTCGTGGCGCTGGCGGGAATTCACGCTAAGAAACCCTCAGCCAGGACAAAACAGTTCATAGGGTAACAGGGATGGGCGGGATCAACATGTCGAGTGAATTCGAGGGGGTGAGCCCTGAAATGGCGCTACGCTATACCCCGCGTGTTACCCGCCCCCCCGGCAGCCACGGCAGTTAGATTTCTCCGTATGAAATGGAACGTTGCCTTGGCTTTCATCGTGCTCCTGGTCGCCGCATTCACCCCGATGAACCCGGCATCGACGTGGGCAAACGGGGAAGACACCACCGGCGCCCCGGCTGTCTACGCTGGGCCCGATCAGCTCGTTGAAGCCCGCCGCGCCACCGGTGACGCCGCCGCCGAAGCCGGCTTTCTGACGCAGGGCACAAAGCAACTCAAAGAAGGTACGGACCAGCTCAAGGATGGCTCCGGCGAGCTCGCGGAAGCCGTGCGCAGCGCGAGCGACGGCGCGGACCAGCTATCGAAGGGCATGGTGGAAATTCAGGCCGGTACCGGCCAACTCGCTGACGGCGCCACCCGCGTCGCTGACTCCGTCGGCGGTGCCGTGGACCAGGTAGTTGGATTCGAAGCCGTGCGCGGCCAGATCCTCGGGGCCATCGACGACACCATCAAGGCCACCGCGAACAACCGCGACCCGCAAGTCGTCGACCTCCGGAAGCAACTCAAAGACCTGCGCGGCCAGGTCGAGACCGCTGAGCTGCCGGAAGACATGAACACGCAGCTCACCGAGCTTCGCGACGGCTCCCGCGAGCTGGCCAACCAACTGTCCACCCCCGGCTACGCCTACCACGACGGCATCTACTCTGCGACCAACGGAGCTTCCGAACTGTCCAAGGGCCTCAACGAGATGAACGGCAAGGTCAAGGAGGCGACCGACGGCGTGAACCAGCTTGCCGACGGCGGCACCAAGGTCGACGAGATGGCCAACACCACCAAAGACAACATCGGGGCGATCCAGCGCGCCCTGCCGGCACCTGTTCCCGTTGCCGGGGCAGCTGGTACGGGGACCGGCACCGCGGCTGGCGCGGACGGGCAAGCAGCACCCGCACCGGCATCCGCTCTAGCTCCGCTGGCCGCGATGCTTGTCTCGGCTCTGGCGATCCTCGGCGGAGTTGTCACCGCTTTAGCGGCCTACGCGGGATCCCGCCCCCGCGCGCGGTGGATCATCCTGGGCCTGGGCACCGCCTTCAGTGCGTCGGCCGGGCTCATTCTCGTGGCCATCCTGGGCACGAACTTGTCCGCAGCCGCGCTGGCGATCGCCGGTTCCGCCCTGGTCCTTGGCACCCTGGCTTCGGCAGGGCTGACCTGGATTCTCCGCTCTGCGTTCGGCACCATTGGCGGCGGTGGTGCCGCCGGCGTATTGGCTCTGCTGCAGGTGGGTGTGGTCGGCTGGGTGTGGTCCACCGCTGCCACCGGTGAGGTCTCTTTGCTGTGGAGCGCCGCTTCGCAGGCGCTCCCGATGCACTGGTCCACAGCCGCCATCTCTGCGGCGGGTAACGGCGGATCCGCCACCGCCATGTGGACCGGCATCGGGCTGTCCGCGCTGCTCGCTGTGCTTGGGCTCGTGGCGATGCGCGCGAGCCGCCCCGCCGTCGTGTCCGCCTATGACGCCGCCGACGCCGGCTACGCGGACGACGACTACGACGATGGCGCGGACTACGAAGAATCCGACTTCGACGAGCTCGACGATGACACCGCCGTCCTCGACACCGACGAAGCTATCGAACACAAGCGCTAACGTGCGCCCCTCTTCGTCGAGGCCATCAAGTAGGCTCCTGCTGTTCCCCGAAACCGGGTGGACGCCGCATAACTGAACAAAGGAGTCGCGCATGACCACCATCAACGCCCGCCAGATCCTCGAGCGGGAAGGTCGAGCGCTCACCGCCGACGTGCTCGGGCCCGTCAACGGCTACCGCCATTCGCCCAACTCCGTGCGCCGATGCTCGAAGTGCTACGACGAGATCATCCTCCACGGCCGGTTCGGCTGGCTCCACGCCGAATCGCTCGAGCACGACTGCCTCGACGCCGAGAACACCGCCATCTGCGCCCGCTAGGACAGGCGTAAAAATCCCGGACGAGAATCGCTTTGTGCACGGTTGCACGTGACCATGCACAAAGCCAATCCCGAGCCCGTAAGGCCTCCAAGGATCTAGCAATCAACTGTTCGCCTGAATGTCACCTTACTGTATTGCAGCTGTGTTTAAGTGGGGAATTGGATGGCTTCCAATCCATCTAGTTCTTATTTTCCCAGTCACCGGCACCTTCCCGGATCAGCAGCGACTACAGCGAACAGGAAGACTTCATGAGCGCAGCAACATGGAAATCCGTGGCCGCGAGTGTGGGCGTCATTGCTCTCACCGTTGCCACGACACCTACATCTCAAGCAGCGATTGATCTCGATTACGAGGGCTACAACGGCAAGCCGTCGTGTATCTCCATCGACGGCAACGGCAACGTCAAGGCTCCGCAGCCTGGCGAATGCGCCCAGTTCGGCAAAGGCGGCCAGGGCCGTTCCGACGAAAAAGCCAAGAACGTCATCATGATCGTCGGCGACGGCATGGGGCACCAGGAAATCACCGCGGCCCGTAACTACCTGCTCGGTGCCGGCGGCCGCTTCGACGGTCTGGACAACCTCACCGCTACCGGTGCCTACACCACCTTCGCCATCGACGAAGACGGCAAGAAGAACTACGTCACCGACTCCGCGGCTTCCGCTACCGGTTGGGCGACCGGCACCAAGAGCTACAACGGTGCTCTTGGCGTGGACATCAAGAAGGACGCCCACGTCAACCTCCTCGAGATGGCTAAGAACGCCGGCATGCGCACCGGTAACGTGACCACCTCCGAGATCCAGGACGCCACCCCGGCCTCCATGGGGTCCCACATTTCGCAGCGCAGTTACTACGCGCCGTCCGGTGACTCGAAGCCGGTCAAGGGCGATGAGGCCCGCGAGAACGGCGGCATCGGCTCCATCTCCGAGCAGCTCATCGACACCCGCGCGGACGTCACTCTCGGCGGCGGCGCCAAGTACTTCGACACCAAGGTGATGGCGGACAGCGACAATACCAACCCGTTCCTCGAAGGTGACGCGAAGTTCAACACCAAGTGGGAGAAAGACAAGACCGTCGCAGAGAACGCCGAAGCCAACGGCTACAAGATCGTGCGTACCCGCGACGAGCTCGCAGCAGTCACTGAAGCGAACCAGGATCAGCCGGTTCTGGGCCTGTTCCATGACAAGAACATGACCCGCCGCTTCGAGTCTTCTACGCCGGCCAAGGGTGGCGCGACCGCTGAGCCCACAACCTGTAAGGAAGCCAATATCGGCAACGAGCCGGAGTTGGCGGACATGACCACTAAGGCCATCGAGCTGCTGGACAAGCCGAACGAGGAGAAGGGCTTCTTCCTCCAGGTCGAGTCCGCTTCGATCGACAAGGCCGACCACGACGGCGACGCCTGCGGCTTTATCGGTGAGCTCAAGCGCCTCGAGGACACGGTGGCCACCGCTGTCGATTTCGCCAAGAAGGACGGCGACACCCTAGTCGTCGTCACCGCGGACCACGCCCACACTGCGCAGATCGTGCCCGACGGCCAGGATTCCCCGGCTGTGACCACCCGCCTTCACACCCACGACGACACCAACATGTCCGTCGCATTCGGCACCGTTCCCGTCCCGAAGGTCGAGGAGGGCGACTTCTCCATGCAGCACACCGGTGCCCAGGTGCGCATCGCCGCGTACGGCCCGGCGTCCGAGAACGTCTTCGGCCAGATCGACCAGACCGACGCTTTCTACGTCATGGCCAACGCGCTCGGCCTCGGCGATTGGGAGGTCAACACGAACCCGGTGGCGCGCGACTTCACTGCCCGCAACGAGGCTAACGGGGAACTCTGCTACCAGCTCGAACCAGGTGAGGCTCCGCAGGTCGGTGACTGCACGAAGTTCGGCAAGAAGGGCCAAGGCCTCGACGACTCCAAGGCGAAGAACGTCGTGATCATGCTTGCCGACGGCACCGCCGACGCCGACATCACCGCCGCCCGCAACTACCTGCACGGCGCTAACGGCCGTTTCGAGGCCGTGGACAACCTCGAGTACACCGGTTACCACACCACGTACTCCCTGAATAGGGAGACCGGCAAGCCGGATTACGTCACCGACTCCGCTGCGTCCGGTTCCGCCCTCTACTCCGGCATCAAGACCTACAACGGCGGTTTGGGCATCGACAACAACGGCAAGCCGGTTCCGACCATGGCTGAGCTTGCAAAGGCTGCCGGCATGAAGGTCGGCAACGTTTCCACCGCGGAGATTCAGGACGCCACCCCGGCGGCATTCGCCGTCCACGCCCTGGACCGCGCGGACTACGCGCCATCCGGCGAGAAGAAGGTAGCGCAAGACGCACAGCGCCGCGAAAACGGTGGTCTCGGCTCCATCTCCGAGCAGCTTGTCGACGTCCGCGCCGACGTCACCCTCGGCGGCGGTGCCGAGTACTTCGACACCGAGGTGATGGTCGACGGCAAGAACGGCGACACCACCTGGACCAAGGGCAAGACCGTTCTGGACAATGCGCGCGACAACGGCTTCGAAATCGTCAACGACGCTAAGAGCCTCGACGCAGTGAAGAACTCCGACAAGCCAGTCCTGGGCCTCTTCTCCCCGAGCCACATGCCGCGCATCTACAAGGAGACCGTTCCGACGGAAGATGGCGCGATGAAGGAAGCACAGCGCTGCGAGGCTAACCCCGAGTACACCGACGATATCCCGACGCTTGCGGCCATGACCCGCAAATCCCTGGAACTGCTTCAGAACGACAAGGGGTTCGTCCTCCACATTGAGGCGGCGTCCCCGGACAAGGCCAGCCACGGTGCCGACGCCTGCGGCATGATCGGCGAGATCCGCCAGTGGGACGAGTCCATCAAGGTCGTCCAAGACTGGGTGGAGGAGACCGGTGAGCCGACCCTGATCGTCGCCACTGCCGACCACGCCCAGACCCCGATGATCACCTACAACCAGAAACCGACCGCCGGCTTGACCACCAAACTGAAGACCGCGGACGACGCTGACATGTCCCTGCTGTACTCCACCGCGGAGTCGAACGACCCGAAGGACGCCCTCGGCGGCCAGCAGCACACCGGTGCTCAGGTCCGCGTTGCGGCTTCCGGCCCGGGGGCGGCGAACTTCACCGGCCAGATCGACGAGACCGACATCTTCTTCGGCGCGATGAACGCCGTGGGCGTCGACACTGATCAGCCTATCGACGGCAGCTCTTCTGGCTCCTCCGGCTCGTCTAGCTCCTCGAGCTCTTCGGCTAACTCGGCTGGTTCTTCCATTGGTGTGTTCTTCGGCGTTCTTGCCGCTCTGCTGGGGGTGGTTGCTCTTCTGAGTCCGCTGTTCCCGCAGGCACGCGAGATGTTTGAGAACTTCCGTAAGACCCTGCCGTTCTAACGCTGCGCGGGTAGCACCTCCGCTGATATGCGGCCCCGAGCCGCAGACCTGCTCCCCGCTGGTCGGACTGTGAACGCAGATCCCGACTAGCGGGGAGCTTCGGGTTAAACGACAAAAGGGGATGCGGACGGAATCTTGGAGGATTCCATCATGAACCGCTCATACACCAAGGAGCAGCGACGCAGAGCTCTGCAGGTTTACAAGCGCACTCAATCGGTGACCAAGACCGTCCGTGAACTTGGTTATCCAGGGCGATGGACGCTGTACAAATGGTTGCGTGAACCCGCCAAACCTGGTCGACCCCGCAAACAGTCAAAAACATTGACCCGCTACCCGTTTGAGGTCAAGCTTCGTGCTGTTGAGCTCTTCAACGCTGGTTGGAGGCCAGCTGACATCGCTGTGGAATGCGAGCTGCGCTCAAAGATGAGTGTCTATTCTTGGGCACAACGCCACCGTGAAGAGGGAAAATGGGGTTTGATGTCGAAAAGAGAACGCAAAGAGCACACTCGCATGCCCACCCGAGCAGCATTCGAGAAATCATTAGCCGATGATCCTGCAGAACTGAAAAAGCAAATGGCTCAACTGCTCGTTGACAAGGCTGTTTTGGAAAAGGAGCTGGAACTTGTAAAAAAAGACGTCAGCGTCATCCCGGGTCAGCTCAGCAATAAGCACAAGGCTGAAGTGGTTGACGCGTTACGCGGCGAGTTTCCGTTATCTATGCTGCTTGCTGCTATTGATCTTGCGGCATCAAGCTTCTACTACCAACTCCAACAGCGATTTGCTCCGGATAAGCACGCGCGTATCCGCGAATTGCTTCATGAGATTAGTTCTGAGTCGAATAACACCTACGGCTATCGCCGACTTTGGTGGGAACTGCGCCATCGCGGGATCGTTATCAGTGAGAAGGTCGTCCGCCGTCTCATGCACGAAGAGGGAATTCGTCCCTGGTTCCCGAAACGAAAGTGGCGTTACTCCAGCTATCAAGGGGAAATTTCTCCCGCACCACCTAACCTGGTGAACCGCAATTTTCATGCTGAGCATCCAAATCGGTTGTGGCTGACTGACATCAGTGTTTTCGCTACTAACCAAGGTCGCGTGTACCTGTCTGCCATCATCGACTGTTTTGACGGGAAGGTCGTGGCAGCAAAAACAAGTGTTCATCCCACCATGGAGTTAGCAGAAGAAACTTTGTACGCAGCAATCGCAACCGAAAAGCCGGCAATGGATGGCTCCTTGGTGATTCACTCAGACCGCGGAGCACATTATCGAGGCAGCAGCTGGCGAAGTATGACCGAGAAGTTCGGAATACTTCGCTCGATGTCGAAGAAAGGTTGTAGCCCCGACAATGCAGCATGCGAGGGGTTCTTCGGCCGAATGAAAAACGAAATGTACTACGGCAGAACCTGGCAGAACCCCCAAGAGCTCAAAGAAGCAATCGCGACATACATTGAGTTCTACAACGATCACCGAATCAAGATCAGCCTCGATGGTTTGAGCATTGCCGAATACCGAAAAGTCAATGTAGCGTGAGATTGAAACTGTCCAAAAAACGTCCGCATCCTCTTTTGTCGTTTAACCCGGAGCTTCTGTATTGCGGTGCCTGGGCAGAACGAAAAAAGAAGCCGCTGAAATCCAGCGGCTTCTTTCTCAATTTGGTCGGGATAACAGGATTTGAACCTGCGACCTCTTCGTCCCGAACGAAGCGCGCTACCAAGCTGCGCCATATCCCGGTGCACTTAATGAGTACCCGGGGTACTTTAGTCCACCATCCGGCAAGCTCCAAAACGCCTGTTGGTTACGGCTGTTGCGGCCCTGATCTGCGCCTGATTCGAGCGGCGGACGGGGCACTAGTCGTCCCGAGCATCCTCCCGAGCGGTGAGCGTCAACAGCGCCGCGGACGGCCGGCAGAAAATACGCACGGGGGCGAATTTGGAGGTGCCCAGTCCGTTGGAGACTTCGAGCCACATGTCGCGGTAGCGGTGGAGGCCGGAGGCGCGTTCGCGGTCGATGTCGGCGTTGGTCACGATTGCGCGTTCGCCGGGCAGGCAGATCTGCCCGCCGTGGGTGTGGCCGGCGAGGACGAGCTGGTAGCCGTCGGCATCGAACTGGTCCAGCACCCTCCGGTAGGGGGCGTGGGTGACGCCGAGGGCGAGGTCGGCGTCGGGATTGGGGGTGCCTTCGATGAGGGTGTAGTCGTCGAGGTCGTGGTGGGGGTCGTCGGTACCCGCGATGGCCAAGCGCACATCTCCGACCTTGAACTCAAGGCGTTTGTGCGTGGCGTCCTGCCAACCGCGCTCGATGAAAGCGGCGCGCATGCCTTTCCACGGCAGGTCCACGTAGCTGGGCTCGCGCTTGGCGTTCAGAAGGTATTTGACCGGGTTGACGGGACGCGGCGCCCAGTAGTCGTTGGTGCCGAAGACGAACACGCCAGGACGGTTCAGCAGCGGGCCGAGAGCGGCGAGCACGTCGGGCACGGCATGCTTGTCGGACAGGTTGTCGCCGGTGTTGACCACCAGGTCGGGGTCGAGTGCGTCGAGGGCAGAGACCCACGCGATCTTTGACTTCTGTCCGGGAATCATGTGCAGGTCAGAGACGTGCAGGATGCGCAAGTCGTCCACGCCTTCGGTAAGGATGGGCAGCTCGTAGGTTTTCAGGCGGAATTTGGTCAGTTCGCTGTAGCCGAAGGCTAACGTCGTTAAGCCAAGGGCTGTCACCGCGCCCAGCGCTTGTGCGATCTTCTTCATTGGATCAAGGCTACCCTCGTAGCTATGAGTGAATTGAAAGACCAGATCCGCGCCGACCTCAAAGAAGCCATGAAAGCCAAGGAGAAAGACCGCACGGGTGCGATCCGCATGCTGCTCGCGGCGATCCAGACTGAGGAGACGGAGGGCGCGAAGCACGAGCTTGACGACGCTGCTGTGCTCAAGGTCGTCGCCCGCGAGATCAAGAAGCGCCGCGAATCGGCGGAGATCTACCAGCAGAATGACCGCCAGGACCTCGCCGACGCGGAACTGGCGGAGGTAGCGGTACTCGAGGCCTACCAGCCCAAGCAGCTTGACGACGTCGAGCTCGCAGCGCTTATCGACGAAGCCGTCACCGAAACCGGTGCCACCTCCATGAAAGAAATGGGGCAGGTTATGAAGGCCGCCACCGGGAAGGCTGCTGGCCGCGCCGACGGCAAGCGCCTGTCTGCGGCAGTCAAGGCGCGACTGTCGTAGCCGAAGCGGGCGCTATAGGTCGCCGAACAGGTCCGCAAGATCGTCGGCGAAACGGCCGATTTCGTCTTCGAGGTCCTCGCGGTAGCGCGAGGCTTCGTCGTCATCGTCGCGGCCGCGGTCATCGCGGGTGTCCCTGCGGTTGGGCGGGTTGTTCCGCGCCGGGGAGCCGTCCGAGACGACGAGAGTGACCACAGCGCCTTCGCCTGCGTTTTCAGGAGTGCGGGCCTCGACGACTTCGCCTTCGGGTTTGCCGGTGGCGGTGCCCTTCGTCTCCCGGACCTTGAACCCAGCTGCCTCTAGCTGCGAGCGCGCCTCAGCGGCTTGGAGGCCGACGACGCTGTCGAACAGGTCGTTGCGCGAAGCAGGGTCATACAGCGGGCTCGGGGTGGGGAGCCCAGCTCCTTGCACGCCCGGAATCTGCGTGGCCATCTGGAACCACGAACGGGCCGCCTCCTTACCGCCGAAGAGATCGCCGTAGTTGCACTGGCGGACCGGACCTGAGCACAGCGGGGTGGTCTGGGTGCCGTCGTTGTAGATGTAGGTGGCGGCAGCGAAAGCGTTGTTGAAGCCGAGGAATGCCGAGGACTGGTGCGATTCCGTCGTTCCCGTCTTGGCGGCAACGGGGCCGCTCCAACCGTATGCCGCAGCCGCGTCTTTCGCGGTGCCGCTAATAGTGTCCTGGGCCATGCCGTTGGCCAGGCCGGAGGCGAGCTCGGGGGAGACAGCCTCCTCGCAGTCGGGGCGCTCGATGAACACTTCCTGGCCGAGCCGGTCCTCCACCTTGGCCACCGGGTTAGGCTCGCACCACTTACCGCCGGACGCCAGCGTTGCCCCAACGTTGGACAGCTCCAACGGGTTCACGGCGGTGGGGCCAAGTGTGAAGGCGCCGAGGTTGTTCTGGCGGAAGTAGTCCCCGATGGAATGGTCCTCGTCGAAGCTGCCCGGATCCTCGTAGGAACGCAGCCCCAAGCGCACGGCCATGTCGACGGTCGCTTCCACGCCGACTTCCTCGAGAAGCTCGATGAACGTGGTGTTGGGGGATTTTGCAAGGGCGTCGCGAAGCGTCAGCTCGCTGGGATAGGATCCTGCGTTTTCCACGCAGTACGCGCCAGCCGGACACCCGGTGGCACCGCCGGTTCCCATGCCGTATTTCACGGAACGCTTTGGCACCGGCAGCTTGGCGTCGAGGTTGTATCCCTGCTCCAAGGCTGCTGCGGCGGTGAAGATCTTGAACACAGACCCAGCACCATTGCCCACCATGCTGGACGTCTGCGGTAGGACGGTCTGACTTTCGTCGCCATCCAGGCCATACGTGCGCGACGAGGTCATGGCCAGGATGTTGCGGGAGTTTTCGCCGGGCTCGATGACATTGATCACCTCGGCGACGCCGTGCTGGCCCGGGCTAACTGCACTTGCGGCGGCGTTGTGCGCAATCTCTTGAACTCCCGGGTCCAGCGTGGTCCTAATGGTGTAGCCGCCGCGCTCGAGCTCCTCCATGGGCAGACCCTTGCCGGCGAGGTACTCCAGTGCGTAATCACACAGGAAACCCGCAGAACCAGCAGAGATGCAGCCCTCGGGCAGCAAGGCGGGTTCTTCGAGGACTCCAAGGGGTTCGCCCTTGAAGCGGTCTGCCTCATCTTGCGCGAGGTAACCGGAGGTGACCATTGCCTGCAGCACCGTGTTGCGGCGCTCCGTGGCCCCTTCGGGGTTGGTGTACGGGTTGAGCATCTCAGCGGACTGCAGCATGCCGACGAGCAGCGCTGACTGCGGGACATTGAGCTCGGCGGCGGGGATGCCGAAGTAGGTGCGCGCGGCGGCCTCAATGCCGTACGCGTGGTTGCCGAAGGGGACGATGTTCATATATCGCGCCAAGATCTCTTCCTTGGGCAGCTGCTTGTCCAGGTCGGACGCCATGCGCATCTCGCGCAACTTGCGTGGAATCGACTGTTCGACGGCGGCTGTTTGCTCTTCGGGATTCTCAGCGTCGACAAGCAAAAGATAGTTCTTCACGTACTGCTGGTTGATTGTGGAGGCACCTTCCTCCACGCCGCCTGCCAGCACGTTCGTGACCATCGCGCGGGCAAAACCCTGCATGTCCACGCCTTCGTGCTCGTAGAAGCGGCGGTCCTCGATGGCGACCAACGCGTCTTTGGCGGCCTGGCTGATCTGCTCCGCCTTCAACTCATAACGGCGCTGGTTGTAGATCCAGGCTATGGGCTCACCGTTCTTATCGGTGATCGTGGTCACGCCGGGGGCGGACCCGTCGGTTAAGTCGGCGAGATTGGACTGCATCGTCTCATCGACGCGAGCGACAGCAGCCCCGCTGATCCCCACGACGGGGGCAAGACACAGCACCACTGCGAGACCCGCGGCAACGACGCCGAGGAGCAGTTTTCCCAGGGAACCTAGTGAAGACACCTTTCATACACTACGGCCTAGACCCCCACAGGGGAATCGGTGCCTACCCCCGCTCGTGTGATCTATTCGACAATAATCCCAGGGGGTGAATACACTTACATTCAGAAAGCGCAATGAACTCGATTGGCTTTCCTAAAGCAGGCAAATACGAATTTGCCAGGGTTATTTCTATGTCCCAAGAAATTGGGGCTATGGGAAGGAGATTTTCGTGACCGCAACGATTCACAATCGCTCGCTTGATAAGCCGGTACTACCCGCTTCCGCACGAACTTCTCCGCCCAAGGTCGATTCTTTTGAGCGCGGCGAGTGGGTCACCCTCGCTGTCTGCCGCGCCGGCGACCCGGATGCCCTCTTCGTTCGCGGTGCTGAACAGCGTAAAGCCGCCGCGATCTGTCGCCGTTGCCCGGTCCAGATGGAATGCCGCGCAGATGCCCTGGACAACAAGGTCGAGTTCGGCGTGTGGGGTGGCCTGACCGAGCGTCAACGCCGCGCCGTGCTGCGTAAGAACCCGCACGTGACCGACTGGGCCGCGCACCTCGCAGCGGGCGAGGAGATCGTCGGGCTGTAGCTCCTGACGTCGCTACAGCGATGCCGCATCGTCGCTGCAACGGAGGCGAACGGCTAGAGTGGCGGCATGACTAAATGGGAATACGCCACCGTTCCGCTGCTGACGCACGCCACCAAGCAGATCCTGGACACCTGGGGTGAGGATGGCTGGGAGCTTGTCGCTGTCACGCCCGGCCCGAACCCGGAGAATGTTGTCGCCTACATGAAGCGGGAGCTCTAAGGTGAGTGCCCTTTCGCGTATCAGCGCTTTGGGTCTCCGCCTCCCCGACGTCGCCGCCCCCGTTGCGGCGTACGTGCCCGCAACGCGGGTAGGAAACCAGGTGTGGACCTCGGGCCAGCTGCCGTTCGTTGACGGCGCGCTTCCTGCGACCGGCAAGGTTGGCGCGGAAGTCTCTGCCGAGGATGCCTACGAATACGCCCGGACATGCCTGCTCAATGCTCTCGCCGCGGTCGATGCGGGAGTGGGGCTGGATGCCGTCACGCGCGTGGTGAAGGTGGTTGGCTACGTAGCCTCCGCACCCGACTTCACCGGCCAGCCTGGTGTGATCAACGGGGCATCGGAGTTGATCGGGGAGATCTTCGGCGATGCCGGCGCGCACGTGCGCTCGGCTGTTGGTGTCGCGGTTCTGCCGCTTGACGCCCCAGTGGAGCTCGAGCTCATAGTCGAGGTGGCGTAGGGTGGGGATCATGCAGCATCCCGCTTATAGCCAACTGCGTCCTGTCACCCCGTCTGCCGCTGTCGTGCTGGCGATGAACCCCAGCTACGCAGCACTGGAGGGCACGAACTCGTGGGTTATCCGCGACCCGGAGGATGAGTACAGCATTGTCATCGACCCGGGCCCGGAAGATGAAGGTCACCTCAACGTGCTCCAGTCGTCGGCCGACAAGGTCGCTCTGGTGCTGTTGACGCACCGCCACCACGACCACGCTGACGGCGCTCACCGTTTCCGTCAGCTCACGGGCGCTCCGGTCCGCGCTTTCGACGAGCGTTACTGCAACGGTGGCGAGCCCCTCCAAAACGGCGAAATCATCGCTGTCGACGGCATCACTCCGCGCATCAAGGTCGTGCACACCCCCGGCCACACGGGCGACTCGGTGTGCTTCTACATCTACTCCGGCGACCCGGAGTCCCCGGAGTCGACGCTGGAGGGCATCTGCACCGGTGACACGATCGCCGGCCGCCACACCACGATGATCTCGGAGACGGACGGTGACTTGGGTGGATACCTGGATTCCTTGAGCACGCTCGAGGAAGACGGAGCAGGCATTAAGCTTCTGCCGGGCCATGGCCCGGAAGGCGAGGACCTGTCCGGATTCGCCCGCAAATACATTGACCGCCGCGAGTACCGGTTGGACCAGATCCGCAAGGTGCGCGCCGAGCGCGGCGCAGATGTGAGCATCAACGAGCTGGTTGATGCAATGTATGACGATGTTGATCCGGTCCTGCGCGGAGCTGCGGAACAGTCCACCCGTGTGGCCCTGCGCTACCTCGAGGGCAAGGAAGCCTAAATAGGCTCACGCGGCGCAAGCCGCCCCGGGGAGCTTAGCGCGCGCGGCGCGCGAGGTGCTCCGTGTCCACGATGACGACGGACTTGCCTTCCAGGCGGATCCAGCCGCGCTGCGCGAAGGTGGCCAGCGCCTTGTTCACCGTCTCACGTGAGGCACCGACAAGCTGAGCGATCTCTTCCTGAGTCAGGTCGTGGTTGACGCGCAGGGTGCTTCCCTCTTGGGTGCCAAAGCGGTTGGCCAACTGCAGCAGCGTCTTGGCCACGCGGCCTGGGACGTCAGTGAAGATGAGGTCCGCCAAGGACGCGTTGGTCCGGCGCAGACGGCGCGCAAGAACGCGCAGCAGCTGCTGAGAAATTTCGGGGTGCTCGTTGATCCATGTCTTGAGCATCTCGGAGTCCATCGTGGCTGCCTGAACCTCGGTCACGCACACTGCGGAGGAGGTGCGCGGGCCTGGGTCGAAGATGGACAGCTCGCCGAACATGTCGGACGGCCCCATGACGGACAGCAAGTTCTCGCGGCCGTCGGGGGCGTGGCGGGCAAGCTTCACCTTGCCGTCGATGATGATGTACAGGGTGTCGCCCGGCTCACCTTCGTCGAAGATGGTGGTTCCGCGGGGAAACGTCTCCGTCTGCATGTCACCGATGAGGTTGGTCACTGCAGCGGGGTCCACGCCTTGGAAAATGCCGGCGCGTGCCAGTGTCTCCTGTACGTCGTCCATGTGCGCTCCTTCTACTTGGCGCTTACCCGCGAGCCGAGCGTTCCAGGATGTGGAATCAGTCACCGCGACCCCGGCAGACGCGCCACGTCACACTGTGCGACTCTATCACGCGCACTGGGGCACAGGCGGAGAATCATGCGGGTTTACTCTTACCCCAAAATGAAAAATGCGCATTTAGACCGCGTTGAGGCCGTGTTTAGTCCGCTTCTAGGCAGGGTGCACGACAGCGACTTCGAGGCGTTCCATGGCCACAACGAACACGGCGAGGAACAGCGGGGCCAAAAGCGCGAAGAGAACACTCATCATGGTTCCCTATGGTAGTTGCTCGGAGCGGAGCCGGTGGTACCCATCGCTATAGTTGTGTGCATGTCCGCCCCAGATGCAGCAGGAAGTCCAGCAGGCTCCGTCACGCCAGTGCGCTTCCGCCGCCCCGGCGTGCACCCCGCGTCAAAAGGTACAGAGACTGAGCTGGGGCGCACCCGTCGCGCAAGGCGGATCAACCGCACGCTGGCCGCGACCTACCCGGATGCGCACGCGGAGCTGGACTTCACCAATCCGCTCGAGCTGCTCATTGCCACAGTACTCAGTGCGCAAACCACGGACGTGCGCGTCAACTCTGTCACCCCGGAGCTGTTTCGGCGCTACCCCGATGCAGCGAGCTATGCGGCGGCCAACGTCGACGAGATCGCGGAGATCATCCGGCCGACAGGGTTCTTCCGCGCGAAGGCGGGGCATCTGAAGGGGATTGGGGAGGCGCTCGTCGATAAGCATGGCGGCGACGTGCCCACCGCGATCGAGGATCTGGTGAAGCTGCCCGGCGTTGGCCGCAAGACGGCGCATGTGGTCCGCGGCAATGCGTTCGGGATGCCGGGGCTCACCGTGGACACGCATTTTCAGCGCCTGGTGCACCGCATGATGCTTATCGACGCATCTATCACCGACCCCGTCGCCATCGAGCACGCGATTGCCAGCGTGATTGAGAAGCGTGAGTGGACGATGTTTTCACACAGGATCATTTTTCACGGCCGACGCGTATGCCATGCTCGCAAACCAGCGTGCGGGGCGTGCCCGGTGGCGTTTGACTGCCCGAGTTTCGGAACGGGCCCTGTTGAGTGGGACGAGGCTGAGAAGTTGGTGACCGGGCCGGAGCGCGAGCACATCCTGGACATGATGGGGCGGGGTGAGAGCGAGTGAAGCGCAGTGTGCTGATCAGCGTGCTCGCCATTGTCGCCGCAACGGTGCTGGTGGTGGTCGGCGCGGTGTCGATGCTGAGGGGGCAGCCGGGCTCGAACAGCGCAGCGCCCGAAGGTGAGGAGGGGCGCAGCACCGTGACCAACACTGTGAGCGAAATAGAAGCCGGCAGCCGACCTGATTGCCCGACCGGGACTGTCGGTGGGGTGGAGCTGCCCTGCTTGGGAGCGACCTCAACGGACGGGGCTGTGGCCGATGACCAGGTTACGGTGGTCAGTCTGTGGGCGTGGTGGTGCGAACCGTGCCGTGAGGAGCTGCCTGCGCTGCAGGAATTCGCGGACGCGCACCCCGAATACAGCGTTGTCGGCGTGCACGCGGACGGGGACGCGCAGGCCGGCGCCGCGCTTCTCGACGAGCTTGGCGTGACCCTTCCGAGCTACCAGGACACCGAGAACCTTTTCGCTGCCCAGCTGAAGCTGCCCCCGGTCGTGCCGGTGCTGGTGGTGTTGCGCGGGCAGGAGACTGCTGGCGTGGTGCCCACGCCGTTTACCGACGCCGATGACATTGCCGCGGCCGTCGAGGAGGTGCTCTAAATGTCTGAGACTCCCGAGATGTCCGCGATGCTGCAGCCGGAGCGTGCGCCCCAGTGGCTGGACCCGCTGACCCACAAGCTGTCCGCGCCGGGCAGTGCCAGCTTGGTCACGAAGATGCAGGGCCACATGCGGTTTGCGTCCCAGAAATCGAAGCGGGCAGCCGTGCTCATGTGCTTCACGGGTGATCCCGAGGCGGCGACGTTGCCGGATGACGCAGAGATCCTCATCACGCACCGCACGCCGTCGTTGCGGAACCACTCCGGCCAAATGGCCTTCCCTGGCGGGAAGGTGGACCGGCAGGACTCCGGCCCGATCGACGCGGCACTGCGTGAGGCCCGGGAGGAAACGGGCCTGCAGCCCGAGCGCGTCGTGCCGCTGGCGGTCCTTGAGACCATCGCAGTGGGCCCATCGGGCAACCCAGTGAACCCCGTGTTGGCGTATGCGCAGGAGCCGGGGGAGGTGTGGTCTGCAAGCCCCAATGAGAATGACGATGTCTTCTTCGTCCCGCTCAGCCACCTCATCAACCCCGACAACCGCTTCCGTGTCACCCGGTTGGGCTGGTCCGGGCCCGCCTTCGAGCTCCACGGCTACGTGGTGTGGGGGTTCACCGCCTCGCTGCTGTCGGTCATGATCCGCGAGGCCGGGTGGGAGGAACCCTGGGAGCACAAGGATGCTGTCGACCTGCGGCATGCCTTGCGCTCGTCGCGCAACGGTGAAGGGCACGGTTTCTAGTGACCGCAGCGATCCTTGTAGACGTGTTCCTTGGCGTCATTTTCCTAGCGTCGCTGCGCAGCGGCTGGCGGCATGGTGCCTTCTCGGCCGGATTCGCCGCGCTGGGAATTGCCGCGGGTCTGATCGTGGGCATCGTGGTGTCGGCCTTCGTCGTGGACCTTGCGGATGTCACCAGCATTCGCGTGCTCCTTTTGCTGGCCACGGTGGTGCTCTTCGTCGCGCTGGGAAACATCGTGGGCACAACAGTCGGTTCTGGGCTGCGGGAACGGATGCGCTCCAAAACGACCCAGCGGTGGGACTCCGCAGTGGGCGCATTGTTGCAGCTGGTCATCGCGGTGGTGATGGTGTGGCTCGTGGCCATCCCGGTGGCCGCCAACGCCGGTGGCTCGCTGGGTAAAGGCGTGCGGGAATCCCGCGTGCTCACCGCCATCGACAGCGTCGCACCGAGCTGGGCCAACAAGGTGCCTGAGCATATCGCCGCGCTTATCGACGTCACCGGCCTGCCCCCCTTAGTCTCCCCCTTCCAAGGGGCGGGCGCAGACGTTGAGGCCGTGAATCCGGAGGCGGTCGACCCGGCCGCCATTGACGCGGCGCGCGCCGGGGTGGTGCATGTCCTGGGGGACTCGACAAGCTGCAGCAGGCACATGTCGGGCTCCGGGTTCGTGGCCGCACCGGACTACGTGATCACCAACGCCCACGTCGTTGCCGGCACCGACGAGGTCGAACTGGACACCGTGGTAGGGGTCAAACAGGCCACCGTGGTGTTCTTCGACCCGGAGGTGGATCTCGCGGTCCTCCACATCCCGAACCTAGGCATTGAGCCGATGCGGATCGCGCAGGACCCAGCCCATACCGGCGATGATGTCGTGGTCCTGGGCTATCCCGGCACCAACCCGTTCACGGCGTCCCCGGCTCGCGTGCGGGATCGGATCATGGTCTCCGGTCCGGACATTTACGCCACCGGGCGCACGGAGCGGGAGGCCTACACGCTGCGCGGGGACGTACGCCCCGGCAACTCCGGCGGCCCGGTGATCGCGCCCGACGGCGCCGTGGTCGGGGTCATTTTCGGCACGGCTGTCGACGGCTCCGAGACTGGTTTCGCGCTCACCATGGACCAGGTGCAGCGTGTGGTGGGGGAGTACGTGGGGTTGACCGCGGGCGTCGATACGCAAGCATGCGTGGCATGACGCTCACGAGAGAAAGTTCGTGAGGGCCTCGACGAAGCCCTGTGGATTCTCCACGTGGGGCACGTTCTTCGCCCCGGGGATGCTCGTGCGGGCCAGGGGGCCGCGGGTGCGGGCGCTGGAGAGTTCGTCGATACGCGTCCACACGTCTTGGGGCGGGTGGATGAGCAGCACAGGAGCGAGGGTTGGCGCGTTGGCATTGGCTTTGTTCGGCAGCGAGATGAGTTTCGGTGTGAGCATGCGGGAGTTGTGAATGATCCCGCGCAGTGCGTTGTGGATGCTGGCGGCCTGCACGCGCAGAGCGAGGGTCTCAGTGAACGCGTCGGACCGGTGGAAACCCGGCTGGGTGTTGATGGTCAGCTCGCTGCGCCACACCTGCGGAATTGCCCCGGCGAACCAGCGCAGGAACCAGCTGGGGAGGCGTCCGATAGCCACGCGCGTGGTCATGTAGATCAACTGCCATGGCCGCCGGCGCATGTAGCTGCGCAGATCGTAGGGGTGGGCTGCCGACACTGCGACGAGACTGTCGACTCGGTGCGGGTAAGCGGCCGAATACACCCAGCTCAACGCCCCTCCAGTGTCATGGCCGACAAGGTGCGCGCGCTCGTGCCCGAGGGCGGTGATCATGCCGTCGATGTCCCCGACGGCCAACAACGTATCGTCGCCGGGGCGCGACGGGGGCTTGTCCGACATCCCGTAACCGCGCATGTCCACGGCCGCGACGTGGAACCCCTCCTGAGCTAACGGTTCAATCACGTGGCGGAAGTCCAGCCACGCTCCGAATGTGCCATGAATGAGCAACACGAGCGGGTCGCGCGGATCCCCGGCGACAACTGCGTGCAGACGAATGCCGCGGGTGTGCAGCATGACGTGCTCAAACGGGCCGGGAAGGGCGACAGTGTTCGGGGAGATGGGTTGTTTCATGGGGGTGCGTCGATAAGCGAAAAGCCCGCGACAATGCGCGGGCTAAACAGCTAAAAATTAAGCGGTACTTAGTCGGTCACCTTGGTGGAGCCGGTGCCCTGCGCGGTGGGGTAGCCAGCCGGAACAGTGGTGCCGGTGCCGTAGGAGGTGTACAGCTCGGAGGTGTCCTTCTCCAGGTTCTTCTGTGCCTGGCCCGGGACGAGGCCCTTGAGCTCGTTGACGGACTGGATGGTCTTCTCCGGCTTCTTCATCGCCTGGAAGCGCTTCACGCCCACCAGGGCGAGGATGCCTGCGGTGATGAGCATGAGCAGGAAGACGATGCCGAAGCCCCATGCGTCATTCGTCCAGATGGCAATCAGCTTGGCCAGGAAGAAGAAAAAGAAGAAGGTGGAAAACAGTGCAATCACACCAGCGGCGACGAGCATGCCGCTGCCGATCGCTGCCTTCTTAGCCTCACCGACAACCTCGGTCTTAGCCAGCTCAATCTCGTTTCGGACAAGGCTGGAAACCTGCTCGGTGGCGTTGGACACCAGGGTGCCCAAAGAGTCCGCGCCCGGCTGCGTCACGTCCGTGTCGCGCAGGGGGATGGAATCGATCTTTGCCTTGTAGCTGGTCGATCCGCTGGTGTACATCCCGTCGTTGCTCACTGTTCTAAAACCTTCCTCGGGTGGGCCCCGCCCATTGCAGGCAGATTCTCAACCTTGCTTTGAGCTTTTTCAACCTATCTCAACGGAAGTCTACTGTATATGACATTCCCGCTGAGTGCGTGACGTAGGTAACGCTAGGCCTTAAGCGCTCTTGCGGCGCTGGGCTAGCCACACGCCGAAAGCAGTCAGGGCGGCGACGCTGGCGACCATGCCGGCGCCGATACCGATCTCCTTCGCGCCGGGGGAGGGGAAGAGGGGCTCCGGGTTCTTGAAGCTGCGGATGTCCCACCCGTTTGCTGCCGCATGCTTGCGCAGCCCCCGGTCGGGGTTCACGGCGACGGGGTGGCCGACCATCGCGAGCATGGGGACGTCGGTAAGCGAATCGGAGTACGCGTAGCTGCGCGCAAGGTCATACCCGCGCTCGTCGGCGAGGCGCCGCACCGCATCCGCCTTCGCGTCGCCCTTGAGATAGTGGGTGATCTCACCGGTGAGCTTCCCGTCTTTGACCTCCGCCTGAGTTGCCACAATTGTCTCGATGCCCAACTCTGCCGCGATCGGCTCCACCAGGATGGACGCGGATGCGGACAGGATGACCAGGTCGTGGCCCTGCGCGCGGTGGTAGTCGATGAGTTCCCGGGCCTCGGAGTAAATCGCTGGGGTGACCACGCTCGCCATGGTGTCGGCAACGACGTCGCGCACTTGCTCGACTGGCCAGCCCTTCACCATCGCCGCCATGCGGTCGCGGGTCGCATCCATCTTCGCACTGGAGTGGCCGGAGAACATATACGACGTCTTGGACAGGTAGAGCTCTAACGCCTCCTGGCGTGTGATCAACCCGTTGTCCATGAACCCGCGGCCGAAGGCGTAGGCCGACGAGGTGGCGATGATTGTTTTGTCCAAGTCGAAGAACGCGGCCACGCGCTCACCCGTGCCTTCGCCGACGCGTTGCGGTGACGCTGGTGACGCTGCGGCGCTGTGATCCGGGCCAGTATCTGTCATGCGAATGATTCTACATCCACAAACTGCCCAACTTGCCGCGGAAAACAGCCAGCTCACATGCGTTTGTACGGGGGCTTCGAAATATTTTTCGAACTATCTGAGTTTGGGTCTTGTGCAGAATCGAATTTATATGCCATAATCAGATCTGCACGGCCCCGATATACAGTGCGGCCGGCCCCGGCCCGATCCCCCCCTGTGGCCGGGTAAGACGGCCCGCGCACCCCCCCCCGATAGCGCGGGCCGTCTCTTATTCTCTCCGCATGCTGTCGCCGCAGCGGCCGGTTCGGGTTAAACGACAAAAGAGGATGCGGACGTTTTTTGGACAGTTTCAATCTCACGCTACATTGACTTTTCGGTATTCGGCAATGCTCAAACCATCGAGGCTGATCTTGATTCGGTGATCGTTGTAGAACTCAATGTATGTCGCGATTGCTTCTTTGAGCTCTTGGGGGTTCTGCCAGGTTCTGCCGTAGTACATTTCGTTTTTCATTCGGCCGAAGAACCCCTCGCATGCTGCATTGTCGGGGCTACAACCTTTCTTCGACATCGAGCGAAGTATTCCGAACTTCTCGGTCATACTTCGCCAGCTGCTGCCTCGATAATGTGCTCCGCGGTCTGAGTGAATCACCAAGGAGCCATCCATTGCCGGCTTTTCGGTTGCGATTGCTGCGTACAAAGTTTCTTCTGCTAACTCCATGGTGGGATGAACACTTGTTTTTGCTGCCACGACCTTCCCGTCAAAACAGTCGATGATGGCAGACAGGTACACGCGACCTTGGTTAGTAGCGAAAACACTGATGTCAGTCAGCCACAACCGATTTGGATGCTCAGCATGAAAATTGCGGTTCACCAGGTTAGGTGGTGCGGGAGAAATTTCCCCTTGATAGCTGGAGTAACGCCACTTTCGTTTCGGGAACCAGGGACGAATTCCCTCTTCGTGCATGAGACGGCGGACGACCTTCTCACTGATAACGATCCCGCGATGGCGCAGTTCCCACCAAAGTCGGCGATAGCCGTAGGTGTTATTCGACTCAGAACTAATCTCATGAAGCAATTCGCGGATACGCGCGTGCTTATCCGGAGCAAATCGCTGTTGGAGTTGGTAGTAGAAGCTTGATGCCGCAAGATCAATAGCAGCAAGCAGCATAGATAACGGAAACTCGCCGCGTAACGCGTCAACCACTTCAGCCTTGTGCTTATTGCTGAGCTGACCCGGGATGACGCTGACGTCTTTTTTTACAAGTTCCAGCTCCTTTTCCAAAACAGCCTTGTCAACGAGCAGTTGAGCCATTTGCTTTTTCAGTTCTGCAGGATCATCGGCTAATGATTTCTCGAATGCTGCTCGGGTGGGCATGCGAGTGTGCTCTTTGCGTTCTCTTTTCGACATCAAACCCCATTTTCCCTCTTCACGGTGGCGTTGTGCCCAAGAATAGACACTCATCTTTGAGCGCAGCTCGCATTCCACAGCGATGTCAGCTGGCCTCCAACCAGCGTTGAAGAGCTCAACAGCACGAAGCTTGACCTCAAACGGGTAGCGGGTCAATGTTTTTGACTGTTTGCGGGGTCGACCAGGTTTGGCGGGTTCACGCAACCATTTGTACAGCGTCCATCGCCCTGGATAACCAAGTTCACGGACGGTCTTGGTCACCGATTGAGTGCGCTTGTAAACCTGCAGAGCTCTGCGTCGCTGCTCCTTGGTGTATGAGCGGTTCATGATGGAATCCTCCAAGATTCCGTCCGCATCCCCTTTTGTCGTTTAACCCGCCGGTTCCCTGGCCCCTTAGTTGTGGTCACTGCAGTGCGCACAATGCGCGGTAAGCGCCAGATCTATCCACAGAAAAATGGTGACACGTCCGCGAAAACGGGGGTTGTCCACAGGGCCGAAAGCAACCGCTTGAGCTGGGGGTTGGCAGCGCTCACAGTGAAGCCATGCGCAGCGACACAGCACCCATCCTCATCGCCGTCGGCGACCCGATCGTGCACCCCGAGGCAACGCACCTCGCGGCCGCAACGGGCCGCCCATTGATCGACGCCCACAGTCCCGCCGACATCACCCGCCACCACTCCCGCGCCTTCGCCGTGCTTATCGACGACGAGAACCTCCCCGCCCTCACCGGCCTTCCCGAGCGCCACGGAGTGTTCCACCTGCGCAGCGACACCACCGGTGGAACAACCGACAAGGCTCCACCGGGCGCGGCCGATTCATTCGCGCTGCCGGCGGAGGCTGCCGACCTCCTCGGAGCGATTGGGAAGTTAGCACTGCGCGCGGCAACCGGGGTTGCCAGTGCCCGCACTGCGACGACGGGCACAGTACTGACGTTCATCGGCGCGGCTGGTGGTGCGGGAACGTCCACCTTCGCGGCGGCCGTTGCCCGCACAGCGTCGACGGAGGTACAACCCGTTATCGTCGACGCCCACCGTTACTCCGGCGGGATCGACTTGTTACTCGGCGTCGAGGACGTTGTCGGTGCGCGCTGGGGTGACCTCGACATCGGCCAAGGCAGTGTGGACCGGTCCCAACTGCGCCAGGCACTGCCGGTGACGAAGGATGGGATCGGGGTGCTCACCGGGGCCCGGACGGTCGTGCCCGAAGCGGCGGGGATTAGCCGCGTGGCCGCAGGGGATCTCGACCGGGTAGTCACAGCGCTGGGCACGGGCGGACTGACCGTCGTTGACGCGCCTGCAGACGGGCTGCCCAACCGGTGCGACCACGCGTTCATCCTTGCGCCGGCAGAGGTCCGGGCGGCCGCTGCCGCCGCGCTCATCGCCGCGGAATGCCGGGGCGCGAACATTCCCGTGTCCATTGTGCTGCGGCACCGCGGTTGGTCCGGGATGACCGCCGAGGAGATGGAGAACGTGACCAACACGGAGGTGGTGGCGGAAGTCAAACACGTGCCGAAGCTCGTCCGCGCAGTCGAAGTCGGCGGGTTGCCGGAACGCCTGCCGCGATCACTCACCGCGGCAGCTCGAACGATTTTGAAGGCGGCGAGCTAATGGAGCGCGCAGACATCATCGCCGCCGTGCAACGCCGCCTCGCCGACGACCCGTCAATCACGTCACCGGCCGAACTCGCGGGTCTCATCCGTGAAGAGGCGGTGGTCATCAGCGACCTCGACGTGCTGGACATCATGCGTGCTCTGCGCGACGAAACGACGGGAGCAGGGCCGCTCGAAACATTGCTCGCCATCGACGGGGTCACCGACATCTGCGTCAACGGCCCCGATGACATCTTCTTCGACCGCGGCAGTGGGCTGGAGCGCGCAGACATGAGCTTGGGTACCGACGATGCGGTGCGCCGCCTAGCCACGCGCCTAGCCGCCAGTTGCGGGTGCCGCCTCGACAGCGCGAAGCCATACGCCGACGGGCACCTTTCGCGTGTCGACGGCACCGTCTTACGCTTCCACGCCATCCTCGCCCCCACCTCCGCGGGCGGCACCTGCATTTCCCTGCGCGTGTTGCGCAGCAAGACGGCCACGTTGGACCAGCTGCGTTCCTCTGGGGCTGTGGATGGGGAAAGGGAGGCGGTGCTGAGGGGAGTCGTCGATAAGCGAAAAGCTTTTCTCGTTGTCGGTGGCACCGGGACAGGCAAGACGACGCTGCTGGCGGCCATGCTCGCGCAGGTCGCGCAGCACGAGCGCATAATCGCGATCGAGGACACTGTGGAGCTGACTCCGGCGCACCCGCACGTGGTCAACCTGACCTCGCGCGGGAAGAACACGGAAGGCGCAGGTGAGATCACCATTGCTGACCTGCTGCGACAGGCTCTGCGCATGCGGCCCGACCGGATCGTGGTGGGGGAGATCCGTGGAGCGGAGGTTGTCGATCTTCTCGCCGCGCTGAACACAGGCCATGACGGGGGTGCGGGGACTGTCCACGCCAACTCCATCGATGAGGTGCCCGCCCGGTTGGAAGCGTTGGCGGTGCTCGGCGGGCTCGACTGGGAAGCGCTGCACTCGCAGCTGGCAGCGGCGGTGGATGTGGTGATCGTGATGCGCCGGGAGAGCGACGGCCGACGCATTGTCCACCAGATCGGTGTGCTGGAAGGCAACCCGGTGGTGCCGCGGGTCGTGTGGGATTCGCGCGCCGGGCAGCGCGACGGGTACCGGGAGCTTTGCACCGAACTGGGGGTGCAGCCGTGATCTCAGTGATTTCGTGGCCGGCTGCGCTGCTGCTCGCCCTGGCCCTGTGCGTGCCGCCTGCGCGTCCTGCACTGCGCATCGGTCAAAGATCCGCCCCGATGACTCAGGCGGCCCTGCGTCCCTTGGTGGGGATCGGTGGTGTGGTGGCTGTGCTCGCAGTGCTCGCGACGGACCGGGCGACGCTGATGCTCAGCGTGTGTGTCGCCGGGGCGACAGCCATCCACTCGGTGGTGGCGGCCCGCCGGCGCCGCGCCCACCACGACCGTGCCGTTGCCGCTGCCGGCTACCTCGGCCACTTGGTCGCAGCCTTACGCGCTGGATCGAGCGTAGCCGAGGCATGCGCCCGGGCCGCCGAGCAGACCGCCGACAACGCTCCAGCAGACCTTGCCAGCGAGCTGCGCCGTGTGGCCGCCCACACGAGAAGCGGCGGGTCGGGTGCGGCGATCCTGGCAGCGTCACCCCTGCCTGAGCTGCGGGATGTCGGTGTCCTGTGGGGCTTGTCGGCCAAGCTGGGCATTCCCGTTGCGGACCTGCTCGGCAGCGCGCGGTCCCGCCTGGACAACGCTGTGCGGCACCGCAACGCTACTACGGCGGCGCTGGCGGGTCCTCGGGCAACCGCAGTGGTTCTGTCTGTACTGCCGCTCGCGGGGATCCTCATGGGGCAAGCAATGGGTGCCCGTCCGGTGGCCCTACTCACCGGCGGAGGGCTCGGCGGCCTGTTGCTGCTGGTGGGAACGGCGCTCGTCTGCGCCGGGTTCGCTACGTCGCAGGCGATCATCGGGAGGGCGGCAGGATGAGTGCGTCGATAAGCACGGTGCTGGCAACAGCCTTCCTCGCCGGGGCACTTGCTCTGCCTGGGGTGGGACCAGCGGGCCGGATAAGCGAGTCCACCCGGGACCCGAAGGCCCCGCGCGACGGGCCCGGCAACACCAGTCGATGGGGGAAGCAGAAAAAGCGGTGGGACAAGCACCGCATCGCCAGCGACATTGAACTGTTCGCCGCCTGCTTCCGCGCGGGGTTACCGGCCGCCGCGGCAGCCGCCGCAGTGGCAGAAAGCTACCAACAGGGTGGCCAGGATGAAGCACTCAACGAGGGGGAAAACGTGGGGGACACGGGGGAATCGGGTCAGCTCGCGCAGCTGGGGCAGCTCTGGCGCCGCGTTGTGGCCTACAGCGAACTCGGGATTGAACCCGAACGCGCATGGGCCGTCATGCACGGCGTCCCAGGATGCGAAGAGCTGGCGTCGACGGTCACGTTGTCGCACGCCTCAGGATCAGCGGTAGCCGATTCCTGCGACCGCATCGCCGAGTCCCTGCGCGCTGACGCAGCCGACGACGCAACGGCGGCCGCAGAACGCGCCGGAGTCCTCATCAGCATTCCGCTCGCCGCGTTCTTCCTCCCGGCGTTCTTCGTCCTCGGGCTCGCGCCCGTGGTCATCGGGTTGGGGTCAGACATGTTCGGGGGTGGATGAAAAACCAGAGAACCGAGATAACCAGCACAAAACCCAGGAAACAAGAACAACCAGCACGAACCAAGCAAACAACTCTCAAGACACACCGTCATCAGAAAAGGAGACACGATCATGACTGCAGCCATCATCAATCCCACCGAGAACAACATCCAGTCCGCCCCGATGGGCCTGCGCGGGGCCGTCGATAAGCTCAACGCCGCCACGCTGCGCGCCTACGCACGAGCATCCCAGCGTGGAGCCGAAAGTGCCGCTGCCCTGCGCAACGAGCGCGGAATGTCCACCATCGAATACGCCATGGGCAGTCTCGCCGCAGCCGCGCTCGCCGCGGTGCTGTACATGGTGATCAACGGCGACGGGGTGGTCAGCGCGATTGAGGGCATCATCACCGACGCGCTGTCCAACACGCCGAGCTAGGTGGGGGTGGCGCTGATGAGAAAGGTGCTCGCCGCTGACCGCGGTTCCGTCACGATCGAGGCCGCGCTGTCGCTGGCCGTGCTGGTCACGGTGGCTGCGGCGATCGTGGCGGGGATCTCCACCATGGCCTCCTACATCACGGCTGTGGACGTCGCGGGTGCGGCGGCGCGCTCCCACGCCATCGGCATCACCTACACCCCGCCGCGGGACGGGATCAGCGTCACTGTCACCGAGGATGCCGAGGTCGTGCGCGTGACGGCGGAGGTCCCCGCGACTATCCGCCCGATGCGCGCTACCGCGGTGTATCCGGTGGAGTTCCGCTGATGCGCACGCTTATCGACGACCGCGGCCACGCCACCATCCTCTCCGCCTCCATCGTCGCTGCCGTGGTCAGCTTGGCAATGGTGGTGGCCGGCCTGGTCAGCCACACCGCCGGCACGCACCGGGCGCAGGTGGCGGCGGACCTCGCTGCCGTCGCCGGGGCAACTGCGCTCTACACGGGACATACCGCGTCGCAGGTGTGCTCCACTGCGGAGAGAACTGCGAGCTTGAACGACGCGGAGGTACGCACCTGCACGATCGACGGTGCGGATGTGATCGTCACCACTGCCGTGCGCACGGCGGGTGGGGCGAGACATGCCGAAGCGACGGCGCGTGCCGGGCCGCTGTGACCGCGGTGCTGCCGGGCCACCGGTAGCCAGGGGCTCAGCGCACGCGGTCGCTCAAACCAGCTGTCATGGTGACCAGCGCGCCTAGTACCTTCAGCGCGCCCGCTTTATCCAGCGGCTGGTTTCCGTTGCCGCACTTCGGCGATTGCACGCACGAGGGGCAACCAGTAGCGCATCCGCAGGACTTCACGGCGTCGTAGGTCGCGGCAATCCACTCGTGGAAGCGGGCGTAGCCCTCGTCCGCGAAGCCGGCGCCGCCGGGGTGGCCGTCGTACACGAACACGGTGGGCAGCATCGTGTCCGGATGCAACGCGGTAGACACCCCGCCGATGTCCCACCGGTCGCAGGTGGCTAGCAGGGGCAGCAGGCCGATCGCGGCGTGCTCTGCGGCGTGCAAGGTGCCAGGCACGTCGCCGGCAGCGATACCCAGCTCGTCGAGCACGACCGGGTCGATCGTGTAGGCCACCGCCCGTGTGACCAGGGTTTGCGGTGGGAAGTCGAGGGGGATGTGCTCGGAGGTGGTGCCGTCGGAAAGCTTGACGACGTACCCCGTCACCCGGTCCGTGACCTCCACATCCACGCTGGCCACCCACAACCCAGGCGAGGGGTTGACCTTGTCCACCGTGCCGATGACAGCGATGTCCGTGGTGGACCGCGCCATCGTGGAATAGTCGGGCATCTCCGGGCGGGCGAGCGCGACGTAGCCCTCCAGGTCGAGCTCTTCAATGACGAAGAATTCGCCCTGGTGGACGTAGACAGCCCCGTCGTGCACCTGCGACATGGCGCGGTCGGAATCGACGGTGCCCAGCAGGCGCCCGTCGGTGACATCGACAATCATGACCTCGTCACCCGTGCCGCCACGCAGGCTCACCGAGGCATGCGCCGACTCCGGCGTGATGGGCCCGTCCAGCTGCGGCACGGCGAACCAGCCCTTGGCGCGGCGACGCAGGAAACCCTGCTCTTCCAGCTCGGCGACGGTGCGGGCGATGCTGTCGCTGGCTGCCGCCTCATCGGGCGTGAGCGGCTTTTCGACGGCCGCGCAATACACATGCCCCCGCAAAATGAACGGGTTCCACGGGTTGAACACGCTATTCTCCACCGGCCGGTCCAGAAGCGCCTCGGGGTGGTGGACTAGGTAGGTGTCCATCGGCTCGTCGCGGGCAACCATGACCACCAGGGACGACTGCCCGCGCCGTCCGGAACGGCCCGCCTGCTGCCGGAAGGAGGCCACGGTGCCGGGGAACCCCGCCATGACCACGGCGTCGAGCCCGCCGACGTCGATGCCGAGTTCCAGCGCGTTCGTCGTGGCCATGCCGAGCACGTCACCGTTGTCGAGAGCCCGCTCCAACGCGCGACGGTCCTCAGCAAGGTACCCAGCGCGGTAGGAGGCGATCCGCTGGGCGAAGTCGGCCCGGCCGGCGGCAACCAAATCCTCAGCCGCGCGCATCGCCACAATCTCGGCAGCGCGCCGGGAGCGCACGAACGTCAGCGTGCGGGCACCGGCCCCGACCAGGTCCGCCATGATCGTGGCTGCTTCTGTGGTGGCGGCGCGGCGGACGGGGGCGCCGTTCTCGCCCTCGGCACCCTCGATGAACCCCGGCTCCCACAAGGCGAAGGTGCGTTCGCCGGTGGGGGCGCCATCCTCTGTCACAGCGGTCACATCGCGGCCGGTCAGACGGGACGCGTGGACGGCGGGGTCAGCGGCCGTTGCAGAAGCACACACGAACACTGGCCGCGACCCATAGGCCCGGGCGATTCGGTCTAGGCGGCGCAGCACCAGCGCGACGTTGGCACCGAAAACGCCGCGGTAGGAGTGGCATTCGTCCACCACGACGTACCGCAGGTGGCGCAGCAGACGGGCCCACTTCGGGTGGCCGGAGAGGATGCCGGCGTGCAGCATGTCGGGGTTGGTGAACACGAAGCGGGTGGTCTCCCGCACCACGGGACGAGCCTCGGTAGGTGTGTCTCCGTCGTAGGGTGCGGGGTTGATAGGGGCAGAACCAGCCCCACCCAACACCGGATGACCCTTAATGAGGGTATTCACCGCCATCAGCTGATCCGATCCCAGCGCCTTCGTCGGCGTCAGGTAGATCGCGCACGCGGTCGGATCCTCCGCCAGCGTTGTCAAGACAGGCAGTTGGTAACCCAAAGATTTGCCTGATGACGTCCCGGTAGCTACCACGACATCGCGGCCGTCCCGCGCGAGTTGGGCGCATTCGGCCTGGTGGGAAAACGGGAGGGTGATGGAAGCGTCGATAAGCGTCGTGCGCAGCGCCTCATCTGTCCACTGCGGCCATTCGACATGGCGCGCGGGGCGTCCGGGGACGGTGCGCGCATGCGTGATGGTGCCCTGCGGGCATGCGCGAGTGAGCCCTTCGAGCAGCTCTTGGGCCATCACATCCATGCGGATCCCTCCAACGGTAATTAGGCTACGGAAAACTTTTCGGCTCGCCCGGCGTGATTGGCCAAGTCATGGCACACTGGTCGGTGGTCGCAGATTGTGTGCGCCTTACCGGGTGCTCGCGAGCTCCAAGCATCTACGAAAGGTTAACCACAATGGCAACAGGAACTGTGAAATGGTTCAACGCCGAAAAGGGCTTCGGCTTCATCGCCCCTGATGACGGCTCTTCTGACGTTTTTGTCCACTACTCCGAGATCCAGGGCAGCGGCTTCCGCACCCTCGAAGAGAACCAGCAGGTCGAGTTCGAGATCGGCGAAGGCAGCAAGGGTCCGCAGGCACAGCAGGTCCGCGCGCTTTAACGCTTATCGACGGTCAAAAACGGCGCCCCACTCGGGCGCCGTTTTTGCGTGTGCGGGCCTCTTAGATCACTGAGACACCGCGCCGGACATCGCGCCAGTCCCACAAACGTGACTGCAGGCGCTGAATGCCCAGGCCAACCAGCGAGCCGAGGATCACACCGACGATCATGGCCAGCAGCGGGAAGTCCGACAGGATCGTGCCGCCGAGGTACCCCACGCCAACGCCGATGAAGACCCACAGCACGACGCCGATGGTGTCGTACAAGAAGAACTTGAACCAGCTGAAGCGCACCGAGCCCAGCAGAATCGTGGCCACCCACCGCGCCCACGGGATGAACCGTGCCACGATGATGGTGACAGGCCCGTGCTGGTTCATATTGTCCCGCACCCATTCGATGGCGCGACCAGCGTTGGAATCCGGATCCAGGCGGTTGACAAAGTGGATCAGTTTCCCGCCCAGCATGAAGCACAGGTTGTCGCCGATCAGCGCGCCGATCATGGCGGCGCCGATGACCCATTTGACGTCCGGCACACCCTGGGAGGCGGAGAAGGCGCCCGCCAGGTTGAGGACGGTTTCGCTGGGGACGAGCGGGCACAGCGCGTCCACAGTGATGAGCAGGCCTAGCAGCGGATAGAAGATAGGCATGGTCATCAACTGCTCCAAGAATTGGATCAGCGAATCGATCATCTCAGCCATGTCAGGAAAGTGTACTTCGCGTGGAACTTATTCAGGGAAGTTTTCATGATCAGTCACAAAGACCTTATATTCCGTGGTAGTTGTCATAGAGAATGAGCTCGAGAGGTTTAAGGAGTCACCCGGCGTGACGGATAACGGCAAAACACTGGTCATTGTGGAGTCACAGACCAAGGCGAAGAAGATCCAAAAATACTTGGGCGACAACTACTTCGTTGAAGCATCTGTGGGCCACATCCGCGACCTGCCCGGCCGCGCCGCTGACATTCCCGCCAAGTACAAGAAGGAAACGTGGGCCAAGCTCGGAGTGAACCCCGAGGACGGCTTCCAGCCGATCTACGTGGTCAGCCCCGACAAGAAGAAAAAGGTCACCGACCTTAAAGACAAGCTGAAGCGCTCCGACAAACTGTTGCTGGCAACAGACCCGGACCGTGAGGGCGAGGCCATTGCCTGGCACCTGCTCGAGGTGCTCAAGCCGAAGGTGCCGGTAGAGCGCATGGTGTTCAACGAGATCACCGAATCCGCCATCCGCGAGGCCGCCGAGAACACCCGTGAGCTGGACATGGACCTCGTCGACGCGCAGGAGACCCGCCGCATCCTCGACCGTCTCTACGGCTACGAGGTATCGCCCGTGCTGTGGAAGAAGGTCATGCCGCGCCTGTCGGCGGGCCGCGTGCAATCGGTAGCCACGCGCGTGATTGTCGAACGTGAACGTGAGCGCATGGCTTTCGTCTCCGCCGAATACTGGGACGTGACCGCCACCTTGAACGCGGGCAGCGGCGGGGCCGCCAACCCGGACGACTTCGACGCGAAACTGTCCACCATCAACGGGACGAAGATCGCCCAGGGTCGTGATTTCAACGACCGTGGTGGGCGGAAGAATGATGTGGTGGTTGTCGTCGATAAGCAGCGCGCGGAAACGCTCGCTGAAGGTTTGACCGGCCAAGACCTGACGGTTGCCAGCGTGGAGTCGAAGCCGTACTCCCGCCGGCCGTACGCCCCGTTCATGACATCGACGCTGCAGCAGGCCGCGGGTGCGAAGTTGCACTTCACATCGGCGCGCACAATGCGCATCGCGCAGCGCCTGTACGAAAACGGTCACATCACGTATATGCGTACGGACTCCACATCGCTGTCGAAGCAGGGGCTCGATGCCGCACGCAACGCCGCCCGCGAACTGTACGGGTCGAACTACGTGACCGATCAGCCGCGCCGCTACGACCGCAAAGTGAAGAACTCGCAGGAGGCGCACGAAGCGATCCGCCCCGCCGGCGAGCGATTTGCCACCCCCGGTGAACTCGCGAGCGCCCTCGACACCGAGGAGTTCAAGCTGTACGAGCTGATCTGGCAGCGCACCGTCGCCTCCCAGATGGAAGACTCCCGCGGCACCACGATGACCGTCGTGGTCGCGGGCCAAGCTACCGACGGTACCGACGTCGAGCTCACTGCCTCCGGCCGCACGATCACCTTCCCGGGCTGGCTGCGCGCCTACGCCGACACGCAGGACAACAAGGAAAAGCACCTGCCGCAGCTGTCTGAAGGCGACGCGCTGACCGCCCGCGAGGTCACAGCTGACGGCCACTCCACCAACCCGCCGGCGCGCTACACAGAAGCGTCGCTGGTGAAGAAGATGGAGGACCTGGGCATCGGCCGTCCGTCGACGTACGCGTCCATCATCAAGACCATCCAGGACCGCGGTTACGTGGCCACCCGCGGCAACGCGCTGGTGCCCACCTGGGTCGCGTTCTCCGTGGTGGGGCTCATGGAGCAGAACTTCGATGCGCTCGTGGATTACGAGTTCACGTCCTCGATGGAGGACGAGCTCGACGAGATCGCCCAGGGCACCGAGAACCGCACCGAGTGGCTCACCGGCTTCTACTTCGGCGACGCCGAGGCATCCGACACCACCGCCGAGGCTGTGGCGCGCCGCGGCGGCCTGAAGCACATCATCGAGGCTAACCTCGAGGCGATCGACGCCCGCAAGGTCAACTCACTCGAGCTCTTCCGCGACGAGGAAGACCGCCCCGTCTACGTCCGCGTTGGCCGCTACGGGCCGTATTTGGAGCGCCAGGTCGGCGTTGGGAGCGACGGTGAGCCGGAGTTCCAGCGCGCCAACCTGCCCGAGTCGACCACCCCGGACGAAGTCACCCAGGAGATGGCGGAAAAGCTCTTTGCTACCCCGCCGACCGGCCGTGAGCTGGGCCAAAACCCCGACACCGGCCGCATGATCGTGGCCAAGGAAGGCCGCTACGGCCCCTACGTCACCGAGCTTGTGCGTGATGACGAGCGTGCCACCGCCGAAGCCCACGCCCAAGAAGTCATCGCCGCCGAGCGCGCCGAGGAAGACGCCCAGCGCGCGGCCGAGGGCAAGCGCGCGAAGAACTGGGAGACGAAGACCGCGGAAGCAGCGCGCGTCAAGCGCACCGAGCAGCTTATCGACGAGCAACTCAAACCCGCCACCGCCTCCCTGTTCTCCTCCATGGAACCGTCGACGGTGACGCTTGAGGACGCTCTGAAACTGCTTTCCCTGCCCCGCGAAGTCGGCGAGGACCCCTCCGACGGTGAGATGATCACCGCCCAGAACGGCCGTTACGGCCCGTACCTGAAGAAGGGCAACGACTCTCGCTCGCTGGCCAACGAGGACCAGATCTTCACCGTGACGCTGGATGAGGCCCGCCGCATCTACGCCGAACCGAAGCGCCGCGGCCGCGCCGCCGCTCAGCCGCCGCTGAAGGCGCTTGGCGACAACGACGTCTCCGGCAAGCCCATGACCGTCAAGGACGGCCGCTTCGGCCCCTACGTCACCGACGGGGAAACCAACGCCTCGCTTCAGCGCGGCGACACGCCCGAAACCATGACGGACGCCCGCGCCAACGAACTGCTCTCGGCCCGGCGCGCCCGCGAAGCCGAGGACGCTGCCGCCGGCGGGGCGAAGAAGGCCACGAAGAAGAAAGCCTCCAAAAAGAAGGCCTCGAAGAAAGCTGCGAAGAAGCCGAAGCAGACCACCAAGCGTGTGGTGAAGGCGGGCACGCGCAAGAAATAGCGCGGGGCTGGCGCGTGGAGGGTGCGGCCGCGCCCTCGCCGAGGGTGAGGCGCGGCTAGGCGCTGTCCGCCATCGTCGCGCGCACCGGGCGGGCAAGCTGCGTCATCTTGTTGCGGCCGCGCAGCTCGATCGACTTCATCACGGTCCAGCGCGCCTGCTCGATCTCGTTGGCGCTCTTCAGCGTCGAGGTGTTGGTGAGCACGCGCCCCGGCGTGTCCTTAGCCACCTCGGTGAGACGGGCGGCGGTGTTCACGGCGTCACCGATGACGGTGTACTCGAAGCGGTCCTGGCCGCCGACATGCCCGGCGACCACGTGGCCGCTCGCAACGCCAATACCGGCGTCGAGCTCGAGTCCGCGCAGCTCTTGGCGCAGCTCGCGTGCGGCCTGGAGGGCGTGGGAGGCCGAGTCTGTCACCGCCAGCGGCGCACCGAAGACAGCCAGTGCCGCGTCACCCTGGAATTTGTTGATCACGCCCTTGTTGCGGTGCACCACGTCCACGACGATCTCGAAGAAGGCGTTGAGGGCCTCCACGACCTCTTTAGGGGAGTGGTTGACGGCGAAGTTCGTCGAACCGATGACGTCGACGAACACGACGGCGACCTTGCGGTCCTCGCCGCCGAGCTCCGGCTTCTCCTCGAGGGCCTTCTGGGCCACCTCGGAGCCGACGTACTGGCCGAAGATGTCGCGGACGCGCTCACGCTCGTTGAGCCCGCGCATCATTTCGTTGAAGCCGGCTTGCAGGACGCCGAGCTCGGAGCCGTCGTAAATAGGCACCTGCGTGTCCGTCTCACCGCGGCGCACTCGGTTGATCGCCTGCTGGAGCTCCTTGATCGGGTCGACGACGTTCATGACGGCGAACGCGGTGCCCGCCATGCCGGTGAAGATCGCGGTGCCCGCCAGGGCACTTACCGACGGCAACAGCTCACCGGGGGTGTCTTCGAAGAACCCGTAGTACTGGGCGGCCAACAGGAACAGAATGCCCAGCAGCGGCACGCCCGAGGTCATGAACCAGGTCATGTACAGACGCTGCTTGATCGGAGGTTCCAGAGTGGAGTCCTCGTGTTGCCGCGCCAAGGTCGACGCCGCCACGGGGCGCACGAGGCGCTCCGCCTGGACGAAGGTGAGCACGCAGGTGACCAGGCCCGCCATGAGGGTGGAGATGGCGACGACGAGGGCTAAGGAGCCGTCGTAAAGCGCCGTGGCTGTCGTGGCAATGATGATGCCGAGGAGCCAAATCACCCCGACCACGAGTGTCTGCAGCACCGGAATGCGGAGCACAAGGCGGTAGACACTGCGGGCGTCGAAATCGTCGGGGCGCCGCTCGTACAGAAGAACTGGCCGGAACAGCATATAGGAGACAGTGCCGCCAAGGATGACAGCGACAACAAGATAAACGACCGCCAGCGGCCCGAAGACATTCGCGACATCCGCCAAATACTCCGTGCCCTGCATCGGGATGAGGTAACGGACGAAGAACATGATCGCGATCGCGCTGACCACGTTGGTGAACAGCAGCACGGAAGCATACAGAGGCCATGGTGTGCCCATGAGCCACTTCACGCCGCGCCAGATTCTTTCCACGTTCACCTACTCTACGTCGGGGGTAGGTGAAGAGTGGACAAGCCATCGCGGAGCGGGCCCAGGGTGGTGTTCGGGAGGGGTTGTAGGCTGGTGAGCGTGAGTGAGCTGAGCGTTCCGGAGAGGCTGGCGGGAACCCCGTCGGTGCGTGAGACCATCCTCGGCGCCGCGGCGGCCGCACGCGGGGTGCCCGGCGCTGACCCGCACGCGATGACGCACTCCTGGTTGTTCACTGGCCCGCCGGGGGCAGGACGGTCGACAGCGGCTGTGGCGTTCGCAGCGGCGCTCGTGTGCGAATCGCCCGCGGACGCACTCGGTTGCGGGCACTGCCAAGCCTGCCGGGACGTCTTCGCCGGAGCACACACGGACGTGGTGCACATCGTGCCGGAGGGCATGACCATCAGCATCGACACGGTGCGCGACACGATCATTCCTGCAGCGACACGCTTACCGACGGTCGCGAACTGGCGCGTCATCATCATCGAAGACGCCGACCGCTTCTCCCGTGAGGCCCCCGAGGCGATCCTGAAGACCGTGGAGGAGCCGCCGGAAACCACCGTCATCATCATGTGCGCCCCGTCCACCGACCCGCAGGACTTCTCCGTGACCCTGCGGTCGCGCTGCCGCCACCTGTACGTGCCCGCCCCGTCCGTCGACGAGATCGTGCGCATCCTGGTTTCCGAAGAGGGCGCGGCGGAGCCCGACGCGCGGCTGGCCGCTGTCACGTCGCTGCGCCACATCGGCCGAGCGCGCCGCCTGGTGAACTCGGATGCGTCGCAGAAGCGCCGGGCGGCCGCCATCAACATCGCCGAACTCGTCTTCCACGGCGACCAGGCCTTCCAAGGTGTGGCGGCGTTGGTGAAGTCCGCAGACGCGGAGGCGAAGGATGCGTATGCCTCGTCCGACGAGGAGGAGCGCAAGCGGCTCGAAAACGCCCTCGGCATGGGTGCGAAAGGCAAAGGCGCGGCGAAGGCGCTGCGCGGCACGGCGTCCTCGCTCAAAGAGCTCGAAGCTGCGCAAAAGGCGCGCGGTACCCGTCGCCTGCGCGACGTGCTCGACCTCACCCTGGTGGACCTCGCCGGGATCTACCGCGACGCGATGATCACCAGCAGCGGGGGAGGAGTGCCCCTGGTGCACCCTGACTTTGAGGGGCTATCCACAGAGATTGCCAACCACGCCGACCTGGCGGGCATCACGGAGTGCCTCGACGCCGTGGCCGAATGCCGCGCGCGCCTGCACCAGAACGTCATGCCCGTCATCGCCTTCAACGGCATGCTCGGGCGCATCCGCATCGCGTGCGGAGTGAGCTCAAGTCCCCACCCCGCCGCTGAACTGCAGTTTTGTGCGGGGGTGCGCGTCGATTATGCTATCGGTTCGGACCTTTAAAAGTCCCCGCCGCCTTAGCTCAGTCGGCAGAGCATCTCACTCGTAATGAGAAGGTCGCGAGTTCGATTCTCGCAGGCGGCTCCACCAAAAGAACAGCTTAACATCCGTTTTAGCTGTTCTTTCCTCTCGTCTTCGCGGTCTCGCGTTGTCCCCAGTTGTCCCAGGTTGTTTCATTTATTTGCGTGCACACAACGCGCACGCGCCCCGGTGGCTCGGCCGGAGAGGGCAGCGATGAGGGGGTGAGTTAGAGGGTCGTGCAGTCAGGACGACCCCCCGCGTCACTGCGGGGCACACCAATACGGGGGTAAGGTGAAGCCCTTGGATATCGCCAGCTCGCTTAGAGAAACTGCAGGTTGAAGCACACTAGGCAATTCGTAATGGCAAGTTTGTTTGCCGCGCTGCATGGTATTTCGCTATTGTAGAAAGCAACAGCACCCCCAACGCCTCTCAACGATGCGCCTCATGGGGGCCCTTTCTTTTTGTAGGAAATGACGATCATGAGAGCCATCCCATTTTTGCCCCCGCAACAGCAAGAGCAGTTTCTCAGGGATCGGCAGATGATCGACCACGCTACACTGTCGTCTGACGACAAGGAGTGGCTGCGAACTGTAAACTTCCACTTCCTTATGGGGTACGCACGTCACTACCGCAACCTCACTGACAGCGGGTATTTAGACGGTCCCAAACGATTTGCCGACATTCGTGCGCTAGTTAACGCAGAAGCGGACCTTGCAACCTTCCTCACTCCATGGATGCGCCGGGCAGAATGGCATATCCGTGCTGTCACGGTTAAACACTTCTGCAGTGCTCAAGGAACCGGAGAGGGTTATCTTGATCCGTCCTCGTGGTTGACCCGCGGCGCCGCGGCAACAGAACGACTGCAGATCACTATGCTTCGGGACATCCTCCGTCACGGTGAGCCATACGTCACGGACGAGATCAAGGCCCGCGCGAAAGCACAGGGAATGGATGTACCACGGTGGTGCGATCAAAATAATGTCCAGGACGTTACGGACCTGGTCCGAGACTTGCCGTTCTGGTCGATCGTCGACAGCTTCACTGTGGGCACCATCGGAAAGTTCCTGCGATACTGCGGCTGCCAGCGCGGAGGAACTGAGCTGGTCAATGACCTTGTCGCACGAGAACTTAATGTTCCAAAGCGTGCGTTCAACATCACTGTGGAGTGCTTCGGAATTACCCGCAACTTGGTCTTTCATCACCAGCGACTCTGGATGCGCCCCATGCCCAAGAGCCCCGGCTTCTCCAACGAGCTTGATCGCCGTTATTCAACAGGCGGATTCAAAACCACTAACAAGCAGGCACACTTCATCGCGCTGGCAAGCATCGCGCAGCTCTTGCCGGACGCTGAACGAGAAACCTATCTCAATGCGCTTGACAAGTTCCTTGACGAGCGTCCGATGTTCAAAATGGGGATAGTATCCCCACCTTTCGCACAGTATAGGCCGAATACCAACTAACCCGCATCCGGCACCGCGCGCAGGCCATCGCGCCGGGCGGTGCGTTCGGCGTGGCGTTTAGCTCGGGCAGCGTCGCGTTCGCGTTCGGCGGCGAGGTAGGCGTCCATGGCGTTCGACAAGCTCGAAACACGGCTCGATGCGACTGAAGCCTAGCAGCGCGAGACCTGCGCAGAGCTTCAGGTAATCCAGTCCCATGCCGGCGATCTGCGAAATGCCTTGCGGCAAGCGCTCGCCTGGATCGCGGAAGCACTCGAACATTTTCCACACCCAACACGATCGCAACCCCACCGGCTCCCGACTTGGACTCGTGTCAAGCACTCATTGATTCCCCGCCGAGGGCAAGATGTCCGCCGCACTGACCTAGCGCGCTACGTCGCCGTGCCGAGGCGATTCAACCGCCCAGCGCGCACAGAGCGCGCACGTCCGCGTAAGTGAAGGTCACGACCATAAAGCATTGTCCTCGTAAGGGGAAGGTCGCGAGTTCGATTCGCGCAGGCGGCTCCATTAAAACACCAGCTAGAACAACGTTTTAGCTGGGGGTTACGCCGTGTCACAGGTCGGACTTCTCCGCATGCTTCTCCGTGGCTGGGGCCGTGTTTTCATGTGTCTTCTGGTTCAGCCGGTAGTACACCTGGCGGCGCACGTGCGCGACCACGTCGCCTTCCTCATCGGTGATGTCCACGTCGAACCAGTGGAGATACTTGTCGCCTCCAGCGGTCTTTTCCTTGATCAACGCATAGGTTTCCTCGGGGATGCGCATGTCGGCGGTGATCTTGCCGCGGCCGGGTTTGAGGAATTTGATCTCTCCGCCGGTGTCCCAGATTTTGTAGTCCTTGCCCAGGCGGTGCATGGAGGCGAGCATGTAGAACGGGTCCGTCATTGCGGACATGGTGCCGCCGAAGGCCACACCCATCGCGTTCTTGGTCAGCATGTTGGGCTTGTGGGAGACAATGACCTGGGTGCCGTCGTCGGTGAACTCCTCGATCTTGATGCCGGCGCCGAGCAGCGGCGGCCAGAATCGCATGAAGTGCTTGAGTTGGCGGGCAGAAAAGTGGGCCATGACGAAAGCTCCGTTCGTAACCGTAATGAGCGGGCTGGAAACGGAGCTAACTATACGCGCGCTTAATCGTCGCGGCGGGACTCCGGCAGGAAGCGCGCGACCACCTCGCCCGTCGGGTTGCGGGAGAGGGAGTCGACGAAGTTGACGTCGCGCGGGATGGAGTGGTGGGCGAGCTTGTCGCGCACCCAGTCGCGCACGGCGTCGGCGGTGAGGGAACGGCCGTGGTCATCGTCGGAACGCACGACCCACACGGCGACGCGCTTGAAGGTTTCTTCGTCGTCGACGCCACCGGCGTACACGTCGGCGACACCCGGCATCGGCTCGAGGGTCTCCGTCACCGACTGCGGGTGGACGTTCTCGCCGCCAATGATGATCATGTCGTCGTTGCGGCCCAGCACGTGGAGGCGGCCTTTCTCATCGAAGTATCCGCGGTCGCCCATCTCGATGAGCTTGCCGATCATCACGATCGGCGTGTTCGGGTTGGAGTACCTCTTCAGGGCAGTCTCGTTGTTGAGGAAGATGCGGCCCGGTTGGCCTTGGGGGACTTCGTTGCCGTCGTCGTCGAAAAGCTTGACTACGCTTCCTGGCACCACTCGCCCCGCCGCTGTCGGGTGCTCCGCGACCTCCTCGGCGGTGGCCACGGCGGTCAGCGACAGGGAGGACGTGTCATAGTCGTCGCTGTTCGGCAAGTCGAGCATCTGTTTGTAGAAGATCGGGGATGAAATCAGCCCGTCGACCTTGAAGTCCTGGATTTGCTGCATCGTCTTCGCCGGGTCGAACTCGCGCTGCATGACAATGGTTGCGCGCGACCCCAACGCCACGTTGAGTGTCGACCAGCCCCACGTGTGGAACATCGACGCGGATTGCAGCAGCGTCTGGTTGGAATACCACGGCACCGCCGACAACAAGCCGGTGAGAACATAAGGGACCTTCGGCTCGTTGCGCAGGATCCCCTTCGGGATGCCGGTCGTGCCAGACGACATGAGCACCAGGTCGCCTTGTTTGGGGATCAAAGGCAGGCGCGGCAGTTTCTCGTTGCTGACCAGCAGCTTATCGACGCTCGTAGCTCCCGAAACAGTAGCCACTGGGCGACTTTGCGGGATCCGTTGCGGAGATCGCGGTAGGACAGGACCCCTGAGTCGTCGATAAGCGCGTTGCGGTGCGGACAGCAGCGCGCACCCTGTTCTACCTCGCGGGCGGTTGTGATGCCCCAGCGTGGGATGTCGCCGAAACCGCGGATGAAGACCCCTGGGCCGCCCTCGAAGCCGACAATGCCGCGACGGGCGATCAGCGATACAAGATCCAGAAACGCTCCGACCTGCTGGATCGGGGTGTAGCTGACTCGGTTGGACATCCGGGTTCCCTTCTGCAGGCTAGGACAAGCGTGCGTAAGCTACTGGCAGCGAATTCTCACTTGATTAGGCTATCGCTTTTGTAGGCACAAGTGTTTCGCTAGGCTTCTTCTTAGATCTGGGGCTGCCGGGTCATCTATAGTGGCGGTGCAAAAGATCCAATTGTGATAGAAGTGACAGGCAGTGGCAAGCGTTTGCAAGGCTAGGACGTAACATCTTCCCTCCCGGAACCGACCTCACTCCTGTGGGCCTCATCAGGGGTCTTTCCGATGAACAACTCACTACCAGCAGAAAGTCGACGAACAATGCTTAACCGTACCCGTCAAGCTGTGACTGCATTCATCGCCGCCGTCCTCGTGGGCGCGGGAATCATGGCTGCCCCTAACGCCAACGCGCAGCAGGGCAACATGGTGATCTTCGGCGACTCCGTGATCGCCGACGCTCACTCCATCGAGTACCTGGGTGCCCGGATGGGCCTGCACCCCAACGGCTCTTCCAACCCGGGCCGGTGGTGCCCGACCTCCGACCAGAACTTTGGCAAGATCGCTGCGCGCAAGCTCGGCCTGCAGCCGCGCGACTTTTCCTGCCCCGGTGCCGTGAGTATCTCCCCGGGCCCGAACATCACCGCCCAGATCGACCGCGCCGTGCGTGAGCGCGGCCTCGACGGCAACACGCGCCGCGTCGTCCTCCAGGTGGGCTTCAACGACACCTACAACCATATGGGCGAAGACCCGATGCAGGTCCGTCGCAAGTACGTCGACTTCATGCGCCCGCAGGTGGACAAGATCCGCCGCGCCGCGCCGAACGCAAAGATCCAGCTCATTGGCTACCCCACCATCACCGGCGGCGACCGCGTCTGCCTGTTCCACCTTGGACCGAATATGTATGACGCAACGCCGATGCCGATGGTCCGCGACTTTGAAAACCTCGCCCAGTGGATGAATGTCGACTTGGCCCGCGCCACCGGCACCCAGTTCGTCGACCTCAAACCGGGCACCGCCAAGAACGGCATGTGCGCCCGCGACGGGGACCGCGAGTTCGCTGGTCTCATCGACTTCTACGCCGGCCCAGGCAACGCTCCGATTCACTCGACCCACCAGGGCCACCGCCACATGGGCGAAATCGTCGCGGCAAGCTAAGCGCAAAGATCGCTAGGCTCGGGGCATGACTTCTACAGACCCCCAAGCTGACGAAAACAACGAACAGAACCAGCAGACTGTCAAGGGCGTCATCGCCCGTGAGAAAGGCGCCGAGGTCGAGATCGCAGACATTGTGATCCCCGCCCCCGGCGCCCACGACGTTGTGGTGAAAGTCCAGGCCACCGGCGTCTGCCACACCGACCTCGCCTACCGCGACGGCGACATTGAAGACGCCTACCCCTTCCTTCTCGGCCACGAGACCGCGGGTGTCGTGGACACCGTCGGTGACAGCGTTACCCACGTCGAGCCGGGCGACTTGGTCGTCCTCAACTGGCGCGCCGTCTGCGGCGAGTGCCGCGCGTGCCGCAAGGGCGACACTAAGAACTGCTTTAACACCTTCAACGCGTCTACGCCCATGACGCTGACCGACGGCACCGAGCTCACCGCCGCTCTCGGCATCGGCTCGTTTGCTGAAAAAACCCTTGTCCACGAAAAGCAGTGCACTAAGGTCAACCCGGACGAAGATCCTGCGGCTGCAGGCCTCCTCGGCTGTGGCATCATGGCCGGTCTCGGCGCAGCAGTGAACACCGGTGAGATCCGGCAGGGCGAATCCGTCGCCGTGTTCGGACTCGGTGGCGTGGGCCTGGCGGCCGTGGCGGGTGCGGCCCTGGCGGGGGCGACGACGATCGTGGCGGTGGACGTCGATCAGCGCAAATGCGACGCCGCTACCGAGCGATTCGGCGCAACGCACGCAGTCTGCACGAAGGACATGGACGAAGACGCCGTGATCGAGAAAATCCAGGAACTCACCGGCGGCTTCGGCCCCGACGTGACCATCGATGCGGTGGGCATCCAGCCAACGTGGCACCAAGCCTTCTACTCGCGCGACCTTGCTGGCCGCATGGTCATGGTCGGCGTGCCCAACCAAACGGACCACGTAGACATCCCCGCGATTGACCTCTACTCCCGCGGCGGCTCCATCAAGCCCGCCTGGTACGGCGACTGCCTGCCCGAGCGCGACTTCCCGGCATACGTCGACCTGCACCTCAACGGCCGCTTCCCGCTCGGTGAATTCGTCTCCGAGCGCATCGGACTGGACGACGTCGAGGATGCATTCACCAAGATGAAGCAGGGCGACGTGCTGCGCTCTGTGGTCGAGTTTTAAGGAGTAGCCCCATGAAGATTGAAAACGTAGTCACCTCCGGCCTGTTCAAGCTCGACGGCGGCGAATGGGAGGTAGACAACAACGTCTGGATCGTCGGGGACGACAGTGAGGTCTACATCATCGACGCGGCCCACGACGCTGAAACCATCGCTGCCGCCGTGGGAGACCGCAAGGTCAAAGGCATCATTGCCACGCACGGCCACAACGACCACGTTGACGCTGCGCCGCTGCTGAGCAAGCTTGTCGACGCCCCCGTCTACCTCCACCCCGGCGACGACATGCTCTGGTACGACGCCAACCCGGAGGAGAAATTCCTCGAGCTGGAAGACGGCACGGTGTTCTCTGTGGCGGGTACCGACATGCACGTCATGTCCACCCCCGGCCACTCTCCGGGATCCGTCGTGCTCTACCTACCTGAGGCCGGCGAGCTGTTCTCCGGCGATACCCTGTTCCAGGGCGGGCCGGGCGCAACGGGACGCAGCTTCTCGTCCTTCGATACCATCATCGAGTCGCTGCAGAAGTCCGTTCTGGATCTTCCGCCGGAGACGGTGGTGCGTACCGGCCACGGCGACGCCACCACGGTGGGGGAGGAGGCCCCGCACCTAGAGGAATGGATCCGCAGGGGCTACTAGCCCCTACGGCACTCTCCGCACTGCCAGGGTCGCCGGCTAGTTCTTGTCGGCGACCTTCTTCAGCTCACCGTTGATCACGTAACGGAACTCCTGCACGGGCAAGGCCCCGCCGATGAACTCCGTGTTCACCACAAAGCCGGGCGTGCCGGTGATGCCCAATTCCTGGGCGTACTCAAGTGACTTCTCAAGCGCTTCGTCGTATTTGTCGCTCTCCGCGTCCTCGCGGAACTTCGCCAGGTCCGGCACCCCGGCCGTGCCGGCGAAACGGACGTAGTCGTCGATGGAGAAGCCTGGGTGGCCGCCGCGCTCGGCAGCCTCCGCCATGTACGCCTTCTTGTATTCGGTGAACATGCCCTGCTCAGCGGCGGCACGGCCCGCCTTGGCGGCCGCCACAGAATTCGGACCCTGGGTCGGCATGTCATTCCACTCGATACGGACCAGTCCAGCATCGACGTACTCGTCGATCAGCTCCTGCTCCGTCTCAGCTGCATGGCGGATGCAGTACGGGCACTCCCAGTCGGTGAACTCCGCGATGACGACCGGGGCGTCGAGAGCGCCCTGAGACATGGGATCCGCTGGGTCGCGGCGAGCCGTGTTCGCGATCTCCTCGGGGGACGTCACCGGGGAGCCCGGGCCGTGAATCGTGGCGTCGTAGTAGCCGTTGTCCTGCTTCTTCGCCGGGCTGAAGTCCGTGCCCGGCTCGACGTTCTCCGGAACTTCCTTGACTTGGGGCTCCTCGGCCTCGCCGGAACCGTCGCCCGCAGCGCCTGCGCCGCCAGCGCCATCAGTGCCGTCGGCACCGATCTGCTCGGCAATCTGATCCACGGCATTCTGCTGGCCTTCGCGCTCACCAATGATGTAGCCGCCGACACCGGACCCCACGGCCAGCACCAACGTGAACGCCCACATCAGGGGCGGGATCTTCGTAGTGGACTTCTCGGACTCGTCCTTACTAGAGCTCATGAAGCTTTAGTCTAGACCGTCACGGGAGTTACCTGGGGGAGGGGTTTGGGAGGGGTTGGTTGGGGCGTCGATAAGCATGGGCGGCACCGCGTTCTGGAGAGCGACCGCGCGTGCGAGCCGTGCGTACCGCAACTCCTGCTCGCGGAACCGCACCCACGTGGACATCGTGGTGAAGAAAAACGCGATGATCATGACATACAGCATCAAGTCCGTGCCGCGGTCCACCCCGAGCCAATTCGCCACAATGGTCACATCGTCGGGACGCAGAATCGCCCACACGGCCGCTATTGCCAGCAGCGCGAACCCGACTTTCACCCATGCCTTCGCGAACGCCTTCTTGCGCTGAGTGAAGAAGTACACCGCGAGCACCACCGCCGCGATGAGCAGAATGAATTGGATCATGGCAGCCTCCTGGCCACAAGCCCGTCAGCAAGAATATTCACGCCGTTGACCAGCGATTGGCCCTTCGACATCGAGTATTCCGTGTACAAAATGTCCACCGGCTCCTCCGCGACGCGCCACTTGCGCTCATCCATCATCGCGACGATCTCGGACGCGTGCGACATCCCGTTCATCCGGATGTTCATCTCCGCCGCCACCTTCGCGTTGAAGGCACGCAGCCCGTTGTGCGCGTCGCTCAACCCCAGCTTGCGGGTCCGCGGCGACAAGAACACCACCGTCTTCAACACGATGCGCTTGATCAGCGGCACCTGCGAATTCTCCTGGTCGCCTGCAAAACGCGTGCCGACGATGATATCCACCGGCTCCGACCGCAACCGGCCCACCATACGCACCACGTCCTTGACCTGGTGCTGGCCGTCAGCGTCAAAGGTGACAAAGAAGCGCGCGCCGGGCTGGGCTCTGGCGTACTCGACACCCGTCTGGATTGCCGCACCCTGCCCGAGATTGACCGGGTGATTCACCAAGTGCGCGCCGGCCGCGTGGATCTGCACTGCCGAATCATCGGCCGAGCCATCATTGACCGCCACAATATTGGGAAACGTCTGCAGCGCATTCGCCAAAACCTGGTTGATCACAGGGCCCTCGTTGTAACACGGCACGATCAGCCACGTGTCTGCGAACTCGTTGCGCAAAGGATTGAGGGCCATGACCGACAGACTAGTCGCGCTTACCGGCCGCGGTGGAACAGGACCGCATAAACCCTTTTCATAGTGCTCAACGGCAGTGCGCGGTAGAGGTTCCGCACCGCTAGATTAACGGCGGCGCGGGGGCGGGAGATCAGGCCGTACTGAACAAGTTTGGCCTGCAATTCGCGTTCAGCCTTCCGCGTTTCCGCGGTCGTGCGGCGCTTCAACTGGGCGTCATTCACCCGGAAGTACGTCAGCGGCTCTGGCAGATTGTGGAGTTTCTCACCCGCCGCGATGAGGCGAGCCCAGAGGTCGTAATCCTCCATGTTGTGCATCGGCTGGTAGCCGCCGACACGTCGGACCGCCTCGGTGCGCATGAGCACGGACGGATGGTTCATCGGGGAGTTGATCCGAGCGTAGCGGGCGATCGCCTCGTGGGTCTCCGGCAGACGCCGGATCCCACCCGTGGTGGACGGGTCTGGGCGCTCGCCGTTGAACTCCTGCATCGAGGTGCCCAGAACCGCCACCTCCGGGTGCTCGCGCATGAACGCCAGTTGCTTCTCCAGGCGCTCCGGGAACGCGGCGTCGTCGGAATCCAACCGTGCGACGAATTCGGTGTCAACGTGCTTGAAGCCCTCTGCCAACGCGACGCCGAGTCCGCTGTTGCGCTCCAGCGCTACCGTGTCCACCGCGGCTGTCACGGAGAGTAGGTCCTCCACCTCGTGGGTCACCGGGCCGTCTTTGACCACCAGGATCCGCTCCGCCGGCCGCGTCTGGGCCGCGAGACTGTCCAAGGTCAACGCGAGCTCGTCGGCGGTGGTGTTGCGGTACACCGACATCAAGACCGTGACCGCGCCGGGCTGTTCATAGGGTTGTTCATGGGTCATGTCTGGTCACTCCCGAGCCGCATCGAGCAAGTACTGGCCGTAGCCCGACTTCAACATCGGCTGAGCAAGACTTTCCAGCGCGGCCGCGTCGATGAAGCCCTGGCGGTAGGCCGCGACCTCCGGTGACCCGATGACGGTGCCGGTGCGCTTCTGAATCACCTCGACATATGCGCTCGCTTCACTCATCGAGTCGATCGTGCCGGTGTCCAACCACACGTCGCCGCGGTGGAGGCGGTGCACCTTGAGCGCGCCCTTTTGCAGGTAAGCATCGTTGATGCTGGTGATTTCCAGCTCTCCGCGCTCGCTCGGCTCAATCGTCTTCGCGATTCGGACCACGTCATTGTCGTAGAAGTACAGACCGACCACGGCGTAGTTGGACTGCGGCTGGGCAGGCTTTTCCTCAATGGCGGTCGCGGTGCCGTGCTCGTCGAAGCTCACCACGCCGTAGCGTTCCGGGTCGGACACCTCATACGCGAAGATCGCTCCGCCGGCCGGGTCGAACGCGTCGCCCATCAGCCGCGTCAATTCGGCCCCTTCAAAGATGTTGTCGCCCAGGACCAGAGCCACCGAGTCGTCCCCGATGAAGTCCTCACCGATGATGAACGCCTGCGCCAGCCCGTCCGGGGAGGGTTGGACGGCGTAGTCGATCATGAGGCCCCAGGCGGAGCCGTCGCCAAGCAAACGCTCGAATGCGCCCCGGTCTTCCGGCGTGGTGATCACCAAGATCTCGCGAATACCTGCGCTGATCAGCGTGGACAGCGGGTAGTAGATCATCGGCTTGTCGTAAATGGGCATGAGCTGTTTCGAGATGCCCTTCGTGATCGGGTACAACCGTGTGCCCGATCCGCCCGCGAGGATGATGCCCTTCATAGAGGTGGAGTCTAGTGCGCGCCCGCGCAACCGCACGCGCATCGCCGTGCTTATCGACGCCCACGCGTGCCAGCCCGCAGACACACCGGCAGCATTTCTGCGCTTCGGCGGCCTGCGGGCAGGGGAGAATAGGTGACGATTAAGCGACGGGGAAGAGCACCGGGTCAGGAGGGCCTCCGGGGGTTGATCCCGGTGGCGGGTGGTGCCCTTTTGGTCGGTTGCGGAGTTTGTGGCCGATGCTTTCGTGGGCGTCGACGGTTTCGTTGAATCTCATCGGCCCGCCGTCTGCGGGGATCACCCCCACCCGGCCGGTTTCGGGGTCGCGGTCGACGTAACCCTTGTTACCTCTGCCATCTCTGCGGTCGTTGTTGCACATGTGGTGTTCGCGGCACAGGGCGATGAGGTTCTCGATGTCTGTCAGCCCGCCGTCGAAGAAGGACTCCATGTGGTGGATGTCTAGCTCGCTCATCGGGCGGTCGCACCCGTGCCAGGCGCATACTCCCTGCATGGCCAGCAGTGCGATGCGCTGGTGGACACTTGCCAGGCGGGTGCGCCCCAGCGAGAGGGGGACGCCGGTGACCGAGTCGAGCTGAGCGATGAAGTCGGTGCCTGTGAACCCGAGGCGGAGCATGTCGTACGCGGTCAGGCTGATCCCAGTGTTGGTCATGAACTTAGTGGTGTGGTCGGCGTTGTTCAGGTCATCGAGGGTCATGCCGACGACGACAGTGCCGATACCGCCCTGCGAGCCAGCCTTGGTTCCGGAGAAGTTGGTCACGATGTGCATGAATTGGTCGAAGCGCCGCTGCGACATCGTGCGCGTGTCTTTTGGCTCCTGCTCGGAAGAGCCCGATTTGTCGCCTATTCCGCCGCGCCCGAGGTCCAGCGCCGCCTTGAGCACCGCGGCTTCGCCGGCCGGAAGATCGATGGTGACCCGGCACATGCCTGCGCTGTCGGGCTTGCCCATGATGAGTTTCCGCGCATCAAAGTCCGATTGCGGCTTGTCCGGGCTGTTCTTCCGGCCGGCAGCGTTGGCGTTGTCCACGAGCCGGCGGACAAATTTGCGCAGGTCTTCTGGGCTGCGCCTGTTAGCCTCGTCGAGAGCTTTGGCGAGAATGACCGGGCGCCCCGGAACCGCGTCGTCGCGAAGATTCATCAGCTCGCGGTTGATGATGTCTTGCTTTTCCTTCGCCGCCTTCAGCGCAGCCTCTTTCGCCCGGCGCTTCGCCTCACGCTCTTCTTCCGCTTTCCGACGAGCCTCTTCCGCAGCTGCCGCTACCGCCGCAGCTGCTTCGTCCGCGTCGGGGGAGTCAGGGTCGATGCCGGCGAAGAGGAACTCGTCGTCGGGGGTGGTGTCCTCGACTGGGGCGAAGAGGTCCTCTCCTCGGCGTAGGCGCCCCATGGCCTCTGCCTGGGATAGACCGAGAACATCGCGCAGATACGCGGCAGGCTGGTTCGCGCCGACAATTCGGCCAGCTCCGTCACGGTCACACAGGTAGGCAAACGCAGCGTCGGCATATGCCTTCTGGCCTGAGAGGATCTCTTCGAGGCGCTCCATGTCGGTGCGGACAGCATCGAAGGCTAAAGCGTGGGGGTCAGCGAAGATGCGCGAAATGTCAGCCATTGCTTCTGCGATGGCATCCACGGCATCCGCCAAGGAATCTGCGCCAACTCGTTCGGTCATCTTCGCCACCCCCTTTTTTGTATGGTGCTTGGTCTTTGCCACATAACTTACAACCTCGCGTGGACAACCGAGCCACGAAAAACGCACGTATGTTCGATAAGGTGATTTGAAATCTTCGGATCTCCCCGAAATCCTATGGTGAACGACCTAAGACTGTTCCAACGGCAAGGTGAATTCGAACAGCGAAAAGGCTCCTCAAGCGCCCTACTGATCGTTAGTGCACGCGTTCTAAAGAGCTGGCCCTACCCCAGGTACATCGCCAGGGCCGCGCGCCAGTTCGTCGGCTTGAATCCGGTCGCCTCAATCTTGTCCAGTGCCAGCGTGGACTCGGCCGGCCGGGGCGCCTCGGGCCCGAAGGCCTCTTGGTATTGCGCGGTCGTGACCGGCTGGACGGAGGAGGGGTCGCCGCCGCAGGCGATGAAGACGGCCATGGCGATCTCGTCACGGGAGGCGGTGTCGCCGCCGGAGGTGATGTTGTACACGCCGTACTCGGCGCCTGAATCAAGCAGGTGCACGATGCCTCGTGCCAAGTCTTCGGCCCACGTCGGTCGCCCGCGCTGATCACTGACCACCTGCGGGCTGGCGTCTTCGCGTGCGAGCCGCGCCATGGTCGTCATGAAGTTACCCCCGTCGCCGAACACCCAGGACGTCCGCACTAGGTAGTGCCGGGGGCAGGCGGCGGTAGCGGCCTCACCCGCGGCTTTGGAGGCGCCGTACACGGACAGCGGGCTGGGTGCCTCGTCCTCGGTATGCACCCCCACAGTCCCGTCGAAGACGTAGTCCGTGGACACGTTCACCAGTGTCAGGTCGTAGCGCCCCGCAATCTGCGCGAGCTTCGCTGGACCCAGCGCGTTGACGGCCCAGGCCCCGTTTCGGCCGTCACCTTCTGCGCCGTTGACGTCGTTGAACGCCGCTGCGTTGATGATCGCGGAGTATTGTGTCCAATCCCGAGCGGACATCAACGTCGAGACATCAGAAGTCAGATCGAACTCGTCGTGGCCCACGAAATCCCCGTGGGGCAGCAACGGGCGCAACGCGCGGCCCAACTGCCCGTTCGCTCCGGTCACTAACACTCGGCGAGGGGGGACGGGGGAGGCGTCGGCAAGCATCGGATGCTCGAGATCCTTCGCTGAAACTTCAGTGGGCTCGAGCGGCCACTCGCTCTCGCGGTAGGAGCAGAACGCGTATTGCGCGTGTGGGCTCCAGCGCGCGTTGCACAGGTAAATGTACGTTGTAGCGTCCTCGAGCGCCTGGAAGCCGTTGGCGATGCCGCGCGGCACGAACACCGCAGTGTCCGGACCGATTTCGCACCCGTACTTCGCGCCGAATGTCGGTGAACCTTCGCGCAGGTCAACCCACGCGCCGTAGACGCGTCCCGTTGCAACAGAGACGTATTTGTCCCACGGTTCCGCGTGCATGCCGCGTGTCGCCCCACGCTGCGCGTTGAAACTGACGTTGTTCTGCTCCACGCGCATCGCGGGGTCGCCGGCCCAATTTTCCTTGAACCATCCCCGGTTGTCGCCGTGAACAGTTAAGGTGCGGACTTCAAGTCCCTCGATGGGCACGCTTGTCAGCGTCTCAAGCTCAGCCATACGCTCATCCTACGGCCGCAGGAAGCTATTGCCCGCGCGACGCGTAGGCATCTTCGACGGCGTCTTTCGCCTCCCGCCACCACGCTTCGTTGCTGCGGTACCACTCGATCGTATTGGCAAGACCTTCGCGCATGTCGGTGTAGTGGGGCCGCCAGGAGAGCTCGTCGTCGGCTGCGTCATCGGCGCCTCCCACGTCGGCGTAGAGGCACTCTTGGTCGGTTGTTCCTCAGGCTTCGGTAGAGGCTTCGGATTTGCCGGGTTGCGACGGGTGTCGCCTCCGCGGGGCACCGGCGGGGGGGGGGCTGGAGACCGGCAACGTTCTTAAGTTCGGAACGTTTTCCAAGTAGGTGGGGGTCAGTTAATGGAATGTATCCACGGCGGATTGGGCGCGAGAGTGAACGTACATGAGTCATGTCAACTCTTGGACGGCGGTCTGCGCTCGGCCGAGGTTCGAAGAGCAGAATCTCTAACCCCTGTAATGACAGTTAAAGTGCCATGAGCATGCCTGAAGAGCCACCGTCGACAATCGCAACGTCGGATGAATCCTGCTCAAGTTCCACAAAAACTTTCCCTCCGCTTGCATATGTACTAAATACTTGGTAGCTACTATAGAAATAGTATATACCGAAGGGAACAGGATGACAAGAGTTACGCCAGAAGAGAAAGTCGTGGCGGACACCACCCCAAGTCGATGGACTTTGCCTATAGTCCTTGTGGCGCAATTCATTACGCCGATGTCAATTTCCGGAACGGGCATCGCTCTTCCGCAGATCTCCACTGACCTTGGGGCAAACACGACAGCACTTCAATGGGTCGTTAACGGTTTCAACGTTGCGTTTGCACTGGGAGTTCTTGGCTGGGGAGCTGTAAGTGACCGTATTGGCTTTCGTGTGACTTTTGTCGTCGGATCTGCCCTATTCTCGGTGTCCAGCCTGATAAGCGCTGCTAGCCCGTCGCTTCTTTTGCTTGATTTCATGCGACTTATTGCAGGTTGTGGGGCGGCAGCCGTCCTCACTGGAGCTAGCTCTATGCTCTCTAACGCCTATGAAGGCAGTGCGCGAGGCCGAGCATTCGCCCTGTTTGGAACTATCAATGGATTGGGCTTGACCTTAGGCCCAACTATCTCAGGAATTTTGGTTTCGAGCTTTGGGTGGCGAGGAGTTTTTGCTGTTCATGGTGTAATTCTTGCGTTGGTTACATTGAATGCAAGAATCCTTCCTACAGCCACCGACGCTGCGCAGGATATTAATGAGACAAAGACACCGCTGTTAGATCTTTCCATTCTTAAGAACAGAGAGTTCCTCGCCATGTGTCTGGTGCCGATTGCGGGTTCTATTGGATTCGTTACAGTGCTGACTTATCTACCCTCTGCCTTCAGTGGCATTAAAGGTATCGGTGCGGGACAAGCTGGCCTGATCATGCTTGCGATGACAATCCCAGTCGTTGTTGCGCCAATCCTAGTGGCCAAACTGATTGAGAAAGTCACGTGGATAACGGTTGGCGTTGTGGTGTACCTCAGTCTGATCTGTCTTATTGTCGGAGACCTTGGCCTGATGCTGCTCACGCCCGAGGGGTCAATCGGGCTCGTAATTATTCCGATGATCTTGCTTGGCTTGGGCTTCGGCCTACCCATTGGCCTTGTAGATGGACACGCACTGGGGGTTGTTCCTCCTGAAAGGACCGGCACAGCGGCTGGCGTGCTCAACTTTTTCCGTGTGGGTAGCGAGGCTTTGTTCGTTGCCGGGTATGCGTTCATGCTTTCCCTGCAAATTCAACAACAGCTTTCCGGCGAAGCTGCGACAAGTACTGCGGCTGGGCAACCGGGCCACCCAGATGTCTATGCTGACGCTTTCAGTACAAGCGCGCTCACGCTGACGGCCCTTGTTTCGTTGGTAACTGTGTCTGTCTTGCTCGTACGGCGCGGTTCCAGCGCTAAGTTAAATGAAAAGGAGTAAGAAACAATGAGCACAACTATTCGTTCCTCTGAAACTCGAGACGTTTCCAGTCTCTCGCCTGTTTCGATGACTACCCTCCACGACTGAAGAACTTCTCCGCCGTCTTTCTCCGGGAGGAACTCCTACCTTTCCGTGCATTGCATCGAGGCGGATTAAAATGGAAGAAGGGGAAACCTATCCAGGTGAAGTTGTGTACGTAGATGCTCATGCGGCAAACAGAGACCAAACGGTCTTCGCTTCGCTGTGGACGGTGAGTGTTCAGCGTAACTAGAAGAAACATCTACCGTTTGGATACGGTATGCATCTTGGATACGGCATGCATCATTGTATGTGGGCAGCAATAGCACGGGTGGTCATTCGCGAGTCGGTGGGAGCACTGACTGAATAGCTGCCGAGGTTATTCATGGCAGTGCCTCCTGAGAACATCAAGTGGATACGGGAGTTTTAGTGCATCGTCCCTTGTCGACTCCTGTGAGTAAATAGTTTCCTCGCGTGGTGTAGTTAACTGGAATGATATCGCACGATCTTGAACAGCTACGATTTTATTAGTTCCTTCATTCCTTGAAAGGAGATCGTATGCCTGATCAGGATGGCCACCCGAGTATCGACGAGTTTGACCTCTCTAAAATTTTGCACGCATTGTCAGACGCTAACCGACGTAAAGTGATTGTAAAACTGGCTGCACAGCCAGATGGGACTGAACAACTATGTTCAGAATTTGGTACCCCGTGGGCGCCTTCAACGCGAACACATCACTTCAAAGTTCTGCGTAATGCCGGTTTGGTCTGGCAGCGTGACGTGGGAAACGGACGCATGACGCGTCTGCGTCGAACTGATCTTGAGGAAGTGTTTCCGGGCTTGCTGGACCAGATAATTATCTCGAGTGGAAACGGCCAGCTGAAGTGACAGAAACTTCAAGATTGAATTTTAGACTGAGTATGACTTTGCTACTTCCTTCTTACTGGGAGATGTCATCTGACATTCGCCCGACTCACGGGATTCCTTATGTCTTCGCGCCCTCGGGGTAGAAAGCTGGGCCTCGGATTTGTGCCACCCATCAAAAAATGGCCTCTGCGATGTCGAACAGCACTTCTGGTTAGTCGGATTCCGGGCTCTGACTAGCGGGGTTCCCCGGGGTGGGTGAACGCGGAGTTTTTACCTGACCCCCCGTTTATTGGGGTCAGAGTGCGCGAGTGTTTGGTCGTCGCCATCCTCTTCGCCCACGTGCTAGGCCGCTGGTTGGAAGATGACATGTGTGCGCAGCGGGGCGAGACCGTGCGTTTCGAAGGTAGCTCAAGGTGGGCTACTGCCCGCGCTGTGCATACCCCTCTTCGACCGCGTCCTTCGCCTCCTGCCACCACGCTTCGTGGGTGCGGTACCACTCGATCGTGTTGGCTAGGCCTTCGCGCATGTCGGTGTAGTGGGGCTGCCAGGCGAGCTCGTCGTGAAGCTTGGTGGCGTCCATGGCGTAGCGCATGTCGTGGCCGGGCCGGTCGGCGACGTGCTCGAACTCGCCGCCCATCAGTTCGCAGATCATGGTGATGACCTCGAGGTTCGAGCGCTCGCCGCTTGCACCGATGTTGTACGTTTCACCGGCTTTGCCGCGCTCGAGAATGGCCAGGACGGCGTCATTGTGGTCGTCGACGTGGATCCAGTCGCGAACCTGCTCGCCCGTGCCGTACAGCTTCGCGGGCCGCCCGGAGAGCAGATTGGTGATCTGCCGCGGAATGAACTTCTCAATGTGCTGGTAGGGGCCGTAGTTGTTGGAGCAGTTCGAAATCGTCGCGTCGATGCCGAAGGACCGCACCCACGCGCGCACGAGGTGGTCCGAGCCGGCCTTGGTCGCGGAGTACGGCGAGGACGGGTTGTACGGTGTCGACTCAGTGAACTTCGCGGGATCGTCCAACGCGAGATCGCCGAACACTTCGTCGGTGGACACGTGGTGGAACCGCGTTCCGTACTTCCGCACGGCCTCGACCAGCGTGTATGTGCCCATAATGTTGGTCGCCACAAATGGCGACGGGTCCCGCAGCGAATTGTCGTTGTGCGACTCCGCAGCGAAATGCACCACGACATCCGCGTCGCGCGCGAGCGTATCGACGACCCCAGCATCCTCCACCCTGCCCTCAACCAGAGTCACAGCCGCCTCGTCCAACCCGGCGAGATTCTCTGCGTTGCCCGCGTAGGTCAGAGCGTCGAGCACGACGATCTTCGTCTCCGGTTGGCGCTGGGCCACCATGCGCACGAAGTTGGCGCCGATGAAGCCGGCGCCGCCAGTGACGAGCATCGTGTTCGCAGAAGATGTCATGCGTTCACTTTATCCCGGTTCCCTGACAAGCCGATGACGTGCACTAACGCGCCAGTCAGTGGGCCGAGTATCAATGCCGCGATCACCGTCGTGGCCACACCGGTGCCGCCTACGGCAGGAAGTGCGAAAAGCAGAGCGAAGGTAGCTACCGAGCCGGCCACCCAGCCGGCGACGTACCAGGTGTGCAGCTCTAGCGCGAGAACAGCCGTGCCGGTGATGATGAGCGCGCCCATGACTGCTGACGCGAACGTGAGTAGGCCCAGCGGCAAGCCTGGCACGAAGAGTTCTGGTGGGAAGAACGCCCGCAGGATCCACGGCCCGATCAGCCACGCGGCGGCAAACCCGACCACGCCTATCCCAAGGACGGCCGCGATCGGGCGGAGCAGCGAAGAGTAGATCCGTGCCCGGTTGGTGACAAAGCGCACCACAAGGGCCGACTGGAAGCGCTGTAGGGGAACCAACACCGGTGCGCGGGTGAGCAGCACTGCCTGGTTGATAGCGGCGACGGCGGCACCTGCGGCAGGGTCGAGGGAGGGGAAGGCGAATTTGACCAGCATCGGAAAGCCGGTGATCAGGGTTGCAGAGGCGCCAGTCGCCACGATCGCGGCGCCAACGCGGCGGGTGAACTCAGACCGGTCCACATCTAGGGTGACACGAATCTGGCTGCGGGCGTGCGACGACGCTGCGAGGATCAGCACCCACGTCAGAGCACCGATCACGGTGATGATCAGGAATGCCGGCAAGCCGAACCCTGCCGCCCAAGCAACACCTGCGAGCACGAGGCGGATCCCAGAATCGAAGGCGACGAGTGCCGCGTACTGGCTCCACAACTGAGTGCCGCTCAATATGCCGGACAGCACGGCCTGGAAAACGTAGCTGGACAGGCCGAATACCAACAAGCCAGTCGCCACAGACCTGTCCAAGGGCACGAGCTGACCCATCAACACAACCCCGAAGACAAGGGCGAGCACGGCGACAACAGCCGCAATGACGGCTCCTAGACGCCATGGGTTCGCTGTGCCCGCCATACCGCTGGTTCGAGCGGAGGACACGGCGCGGGTGGTTTCTTGGGTGATGCCGTCGATAAAGCCCGCCGAGGCGAAGAACAAGCTCCAATACGCCTGGAAATACAGCATCTGTGTGCCGGCGTCGAGCGACCAGGACGCGACCCAGAGGACCACGAACCCGGAGAGCGCCGCGAACACCGTCGCGAATGACAGAGCCTTCATCGTGGGCTGATTCTAGCCCTCGAGCAGATGTTGGCCCCAGTACTCGCCGTCGCGCGTCCCGCGTGGGATGGCGAACACGGCGGAGCCGATGTGGGTGATCCACTCGTTGAGGCGGTCGGCGTCGTCGAGACGCTTCTGGATCGGGTCGAACTGCTGCAAGGGGTTCTTCTGGAAGCAGATGAACATTTGCCCCGCGTTGGAGGAGCCGCGGGAGTCTGGCCCTGGCGGCATGTCGTAGTTGTAGGGGCGGCGGAAAATGCGCTCGGCGGGATCGTCGGAAAAAGCCCTGGCCATGTGGGAATTCGGGTCGATGACGGGCAAGCCGTATTCGTCGCGGGCGTCAAAGTCGGGTTCGTCGAATTCATCTTGCCCGGTCAACGGGGCACCGGTGTCTAACGTCCGTCCCACTGCGACTTCGCGGGAGGGGCGGTCGAGGATATCCCATTCGTCGAGAAGCATGGCAACGCGCCGCACCACCATCGCGGTGCCGCCGTTCAGCCACGCGGGGCCGTCGGAGATCCAGACGATGTCGTCGAAGTCATCGGTAGGCGGGTTGCCGGACCCGTCGAGCTGCCCGAAGAGGTTGCGCGGCGTTTCGCCCTGCTCGATCGAGCCGCGGGCGTGCAGGAACCCGTCCTGGATCCACGCGGTGTCGACGTAGTTGCGCGCCGTCTTCGTCATGAACCGCGCCGCGTGCGAGACGGTGAAGCGGTCGTCCGCGCAGATCTGCAGGCAAAGGTCGCCGCCGGACCATTCCTCACGGAGCTCGTCACGAGAATACGCGGGAAGATCCCCGAGCCACTCCGGCGCATCCAGCCCGAGCTTGTCCAGGAAGCTGCGGCCGAACCCGACCGTGATGGTCAGGTTCGCGGTGGAGACCATGTTCTCCGGCTCGAGGTCCGCAAGCCCGGCCAGGCCAGAGCACATGCGCCGGGCGTCATCAGTCCACAGCCGCATGAGGCGCCGCGCGTCCTCCACGGAGTCCTTGCCGTCCTGGAGATTGAACGCGATGAGCTTGTTGAAGGCCTGCTCGGGCGTGGCAACACCAGCCTGGTGCTCCCCGTCGAAATCAACGCGCGAGTCAGCGAGATACGCGTCCGCTTCTTCGCCCATGCCTTGCCCGGGCCACGCGTCCTTTGGCTTATCGACGCCTCCTTCCCCGCCCCCTTCATTCGCGCACGCCGAAGCCCCAGCAGCTACCATTCCAGCAGCCCCGGCAACTCCTGCGCCGTGCAGGAACTGGCGGCGGGTCGGTTGGTGCGCTCTGGGGCGGGGGTTGTCGGTCATGGTTCCTTACTCGTGATCGTCGTGGCCCTCGTGGCCACCGTAGTTCTCCTCGCCGGAGGGCTGTTCGCGCACCGGGATCTCGATGGAAAGGGTGGTGTCGGCGTCGGTGGTGATCTCGACCTCCAGCGTCTCACCGGCGGGGATGGCCTCGTCGTAGTTCATGATCATCAGGTGGTCGCCGCCGGGGACCAGCTCGTAGGTCTCACCCGGGGCGACGGTGAAGCCGCCTGGCTTTTCCTGCATGACGCCGTCCACGACTTCGTGGAGCTCGGTCGATGCGCCTTCGAGCGACGGGACAGCGAACGACTTGACGGAGATGTCCTGATCGGAGGTGTTTTTCAGAGTGCCGAAGCAGGCCGTCATGTCGGAGTGCTTCTTGTCCAAGTCAGTCGCGCTCTCCATGGCGGCGTCGTCGTCGGCGGCAGGCTTGGCGCGGCAGTAGCCGTCGACAAGCTCGATGGTTGCCTCAGAGGAAGCTTCGGACGCAACATCCGACGGAGCGCCCGACGCGGCATCCGGGGTGGCTTCCGATGTTGTTTCTGATGTGCCTGCAGTCTCCGTGTTGTCGCCGCACCCGGCCAGCCCGAGGGCGCCAGCGCACAGGACGGCGGCGAGAGTCAGTGGTTTCTTCATGATGCTGTCCTTTCCATTGAACATCAGTCGGAAGTTTGATCTGAAGAGTTCCCGATCTGATTCTCCAGCCAGGTATAGATGAGCGATTCAACCCGTGCGACCTGCTCGTTGTCGGCGGCACCGGCGTGACCGCCGGCGGTGTTCTCGAAGTAATCCACGGGCTGACCGGCCTTTGCCAAGGCGAGCGCGAAGGTTCGGGCGTGCGCGGGGTGCACACGGTCATCACGGGTGGAGGTGGTCACCAGCGCTGGGGGATAGGTAGGGGAGTCGGTCACGTTGTGCAGGGGCGACCAGCTCTCTAGCGCGGCGCGTTCCTCCGGTACGTCCGGGTCGCCGTACTCGGCCATCCAGGACGCTCCTGCTGACAGAGTGTGGTAGCGCAGCATGTCGGTCAGTGGCACCTGGATCACGGCCGCGCCGAACAGGCCCGGGTACTGCACCAGCGCGCCGGATGTGAGCAGTCCGCCGTTGGAGCCGCCACGGATGGCCAGCTGCTCCGGCGTGGAATAACCGCGGGCGACTACGTCTTCGAGCACTGCCCGGTGGTCCTCCCACACCTTGTGCCGGTTGGTCTTGACCACCTGCGAGTGCCATTCGGGGCCGAACTCGCCGCCGCCACGCAAATTGGGTTGGACGAAGTAGTAGCCCTTCTCCATCCAGGAGATTCCGCGCACAGCGGAGTACCCCGGGGTGAGTGACACCTCGAAGCCGCCGTATCCGCCGACCAAGCACGGCCGCTGACCCTGCGAAAAGTCGCCGGTGATGAAGTATGGCACCTTCGTCCCGTCCGCTGAGGTGGCCCAGTGTTGGCGGGTTTCCAGGCCGGACGCGTCGAAAAGCGCGGGTGCTTGGCGCACCACCTCGCCGTCACGCAGCAGCGTGGAGGGAGTGGTGAAAGACGACACGTTGATCCAGGTTTCATCGCCGTCGAGCGGGCTCGTTCCCACCACCGACGCTGTCGCCGCTTCCGGGAGTTCGACTTCGGAGCGGTCCCAGGTGCCCAGCTCGAAGCGGAAGATGCGCGTGACCACGTTGTCCAGCACCGTCACCAGCAGGGTGGTGGCGGTGACGGAGAGGTCTTCGATGGGGAAGTCGTCGATAAGCACGCGCTTCTCGGTGAGATCCAACGATGCCACTGCGAGAGCACCCGCCGGGATGCCGTCGAACGCCGTGCGCGGCAGCAGGAACAGCCACTGTTTGTGCGGCACGACGATGCAGTCCTCGGGGACATCCACGAGCTCGCCGTCGATGTACGTGCGCGAGGTGTAGAAGTCCAGCGCGCGCTCGAAAATCACGCGCTCAAAGCCGGGGGTGTGGTCGACGTGCGCGCCTACTGCGACGTCGCTGCGCTCACCGCGGAAGACCACCGGCGCGTCCTCGATCGCGGTTCCGCGCTCCCACTTCCGCACCTCGACCGGGTATCCGGACTCCGTGACCGAGTCTTTGCCTATGTCAGTGCCCACGAGTAGCGTGTCGCGGTCGATCCAGCTGACGTCGGTCTTGGCTTCAGGGAGCTCGGAGCCGTCAATGAATGCTCGGTCGTCGACGTGGTATTCACGCACCGTCACCGCGTCCGCGCCGCCGCGCGAGAGCTTGATCAGTGCGCGGTCGTTCGCGATGGGCCTGACCACGGCACCTTTCCAGACCCAGTCTTCTCCTTCATCGCGCGCGAGCTTATCGACGTCTACCACCACTTCCCACTCACCAGTTCCCCGCAGGTAAGCGTCAGTGGTTGTGCGGCGCCAGATCCCGCGCGGGTGCTCACGGTCGCGCCAGAAGTTGTAGAGGTAATCTCCGCGCCGCGTGACGTACGGGATCTTCTCGTCAGTGTCCAAGGCGTCCCGGATGCGGCCCGCCAGCTCCTCGTCCTGGTTCTGCTGCTCCGTGTGGGCGGACCAAGCGGAGGCCCATGCGAGGGCTTTGTCGCCCGTGATCTCGTCGAGTTCAGCTGGGGCAATAGACAGATCGGGGGCGTTAGAGGTCATACAGACAACCCTAACGCCCCCGTGGGCACGCGCCGAATGGCGGGCTACATGCCGAATGCCGGCTTAATGGTCTTGTACCAGGAGTTCTCCAGGTCCTTGCGCCAGTCCGGCCAGGAGTGGGTGCCCACGTTGCGGAACTCGTAGTGGGCCGGAATGTTCAGGCTGTTCAGCTTCGCCTTCAGGTCGTGGTTGCAGGTGTTGATGGCAGCCTCGATCACGCCACCTTCAACCTGGAGCACCATCGCGTTCGCAGATGCCGCCGGAACCTGAGCACCCTTGCCGACAAGGGTAGACACCATATCGTTCTCGGATGCCAGGCCCGTAGCGGTGGAGACGTACAGGTTGGTGCCGCGCAGCTTGTCGGCGTTCACCAGTGCGTCGTTGGCGCGGTTGTACGGGCCGCCCATCGGGCCCCACATCTGCTCCGGGGTGACCGTCTGGTAGTTCGCAGCCGAGCCAGCACCGCGGTTGACGGTCAGGCGGGCGAAGTTGTACCCAGCCGGGCTGGAGGTGGCAGCACAACCGGAGAAGGATGCAGCGGCGTCGTAGAAACCGGGCACCTTCGTCGGCAGGACCAGCGCGGAGGTGCCAGACATGGAGAAGCCGACGACCGCGCGGCGGCTGTCAGCGCCCAGACGATTCTCGATCGGTCCCGGCAGCTCCTTCGTCAGGAACGTCTCCCACTTCTGCGGGCCACGGAAGTACTTGGCGTTCGGGGTGTTCAGCCAGTCGGTGTAGTAGGAGAACGCGCCCTCCATCGGGATGACCACGTTGACGCCCTTGTCGGCGTAGAACTTCTGGGTTTCGGCGTAGGTCAACCAGTCGTTGTTCTGCTCCGCACCGCCAGCACCGTTGAGCAGGTAGACCGTCGGGGCGTTCTTGACCGGCTGGCCCTGCGCGTTGCGCGCCGGGATGACAGCAACTGGGATGTCACGGCCCATGGACGGGGAGTGAACCCAGAAAGCCCAAACCTTGTTGTGGTCGACCTCGTGGACCCACTTTGCGGTCTCGCCGGTGTTGATCGCCTTCGGGGCCGGGTTGGCGTCCCAGTTCTTCACCACGCCTACCGGAGCTTGGCCGGCCGCTTGAGCTGCCGAAACCGGAGCTGCTTGGGCAATGGCCGGGGCGGCACCGAGCGCAATCGAGGTTGCGGCCGCAACTGCGAGGGCTGAGCGGAGGAACTTCATGGGTGTTTCCTTACTAATGGTCCGTTAGCTTCAACCTTGTTATTCGCTTGAAGCGTCATGGTTGTTACCGGGGGATACAATCAAACTGCACTTGACTCTAACCGTGGATAGGCAGTACCACAAGTGGGAAGATGTTACTATTGTGCCTCAAGTTAAGCATGTTAAAGTGCTTTTCGACGTAACAACCCCACCCCAACCCCCGACTATCTTCCTAGAGTCACCCGCAATAGCCCTAACTGAAAGGACGCGAACCATGAACGCACTCAACCCGATCGAACAGGCACAGCTGGCAATCAACCAGTTCCTCGGCGGCCTGATCCACGAGGCATCCTCCACCTCTTCCCAGATCGCTCTGAGCCTGGGCATGTTCTAACGGGGGTACCAGCCCAGCCCAGCTCGCGAATCGGCGAACGGCAACAATGCCCTGGTAACAATGCTCAAAAAGCGCGTGAAAACAGCGCCAAAACGAGCTAAGTTACCGGGGCATTGTCACCGTTCGGGCAAGAAGCGTCGTTAAGCAGATGCAAAAAGGGGAGATACCGACGTGGTATCTCCCCTTGTGTCGTGTGTGGCTCCGGTAGGAGCCGGCGGCGGGGCCGTTCTAGCTAGACCCGTTCGCGTTCCAGGAGTTCGATTCCTGCAGAGACTCGTCCGGCTTGAATCCTTCTCCGATCAGTGTCGGGCCGATGACGGTGTTCCAGGAGCGACGCATGTCATCCTCCCACACAGGCCAAGAGTGGGTGCCAGCATTCTTGAATTCGTAGTGGGCTTCGATTCCCAGTCCGTTCAGCTTCGCCCGAAGGTCGTGGGTGCACGCGTTGGTGGCTCCTTCGATCACGCCACCCTCAACGACTGTGGTTGCGGAACCGGAAAGCGCGTCAGCAGACTTCTGGCCGCGGACCTCGGTGCGGTAGCCGAACATGTCTTCGTTCGCTCCAAGACCGGACGCGTTGGAGATGTATAGCTTGGAGCCTTCGAGCTTGTCGGCATTGACAAGCGCGTCGTTGTAGCGGTTGTAGGGGCTGCCCATCGGACCCCACGCGTGCGCCGGGGTAATGCGGCCCCCGTTCGACGCCGCACGGTTCACAGTCAAGCCAGCGAACGCCCAAGGAATTGGAGTTGAGGTCGCCGCACAACCGGAGAAGGATCCCACAGCGTCGAACTCGCCTGGGTAGTGCTCCGCGAGCAAGAGGGAAGAGGTGGCTGACATGGACATGCCCACCACAGCGCGCTTGCCGTTAGCCTCCAAGTGGTCCTCCACGGCAGGGCGCAATTCGCGGCCCAGGAACGTCGTCCACTTCTGCGGGCCCTTGAAGTACGGGGAGTTCTGCTTCAGGTATTCATCGTCTTCAAGCCAGTCGACGTAGTAGGAGAAGGCGCCCTCCATCGGGATGACCACGTTCACCCCCTTGTTCTCAAAGAAGATGTCAGCGTCGCCAGAGGTAATCCAGTCGGCATTCTGCTCCGCGCCGCCGGCTCCGTTCAGCATGTAGAGCGTCGGGGCACCCGTGATGGGGTTACCGTTCTCGTCTCGGGCCGGGATGATGGCCACAGGGATATCGCGCCCCATCGAATCGGAGTAAACGTTCCAGGCCTCGACGATCGGTTTCGCGCCCTTGACCCATTCCTTCTCGTTGCGCTTTTGCTTGGTGGTCTTGAACCACCACTGATCATCCTTGCCTCCGCCGGACACCTTCTTCGGGGCCTCCGTCAGCTCAGTCATCTTTGCCAAGACGGGTGTCTGGTCGGCGTGGTTAGGGGTCGTCTCGGACTCCCGTTTCACGTCATCGTCAACCTGGTCAGCACCGGCTCCGGGCTTGGGAAGCTCAGCTGCCGGGTCCAGCTCTGTCCCGTCCTCAGCGGCGTCTTCCTTTGCTGCAGGTTTCTCGGCTTCTGCACCGGAGTCGGCCGCTGCCTGCGGGTCGGGTTCGGGGGCGGGGTGCTCGGTGCCGTCGTCAAGCGGCGTGACAGCGAGCGGCTCGTCGGCGGGTGTCGAGTGGACCAAAGACAGCGAGCTAGCGGCGATAACGAGCGCGGCAGCCGAAGCGAGGGCGGGGCGGGAAAGCTTCATGAATGTTAATCATGCCAAACTGGCAGGGAACTTTGAAGTGGGAAGCGAAATAGGCCCGTCAAAGCACGTGCAAGCAGGATCTGGAGAACGAACGTATCCTAGGAGACGTGGCTAAAGAACAATATGACGTTGTAGTAATCGGCGCGGGCCCTGGCGGCTACGTCGCCGCTATCCGTGCGGCTCAGCTTGGACAGAAAGTTGCAGTCGTAGAGAAGCAGTACTGGGGCGGTGTCTGCCTGAACGTGGGCTGCATCCCGTCGAAGTCTCTGATCAAGAACGCTGAAGTGGCGCACATCTTCAACCACGAGGCGAAGACCTTCGGCATCAAGGGTGACGTTTCCTTCGAGTACGGCGATGCACACCAGCGCTCCCGCAAGGTCTCCGAGAAGATCGTCGGCGGTGTCCACTACCTGATGAAGAAGAACAAGATCACCGAGATCAACGGTGTCGGTTCTTTCAAGGACGCCAAAACCATTGAGATCACCGAGGGCGATGACCAGGGCAAGGAAATCTCCTTCGATAACTGCATCATCGCTACCGGTTCCATTGTGAAGACGCTGCCGGGCATCGAGCTGTCTGACAATGTCGTCTCCTACGAGGAGCAGATCCTCAACCCGGAGGCTCCCAAGAAGATGGTCATCGTCGGCGCTGGCGCGATCGGCATGGAGTTCGCCTACGTGCTGTCCAACTACGGCGTGGACGTCACCGTCGTCGAGTTCATGGACCGCGTTTTGCCGAACGAGGACAAGGACGTGTCCAAGGAGATCGCCAAGGCGTACAAGAAGCTTGGCGTGAAGCTGCTGACCGGCCACGCCACCACCGAGGTGCGCGACAACGGCGATTCGGTCGAGGTGGACATCAAGAAGAAGGACTCCGACGATGTGGAGACCCTCACCGTCGACCGCGTCATGGTGGCCGTCGGCTTCCAGCCGCGTGTCGAGGGCTTCGGCCTGGACAATACCGGTGTCAAGCTCACTGAGCGTGGCGCCATCGAGGTCGACGAGCGTATGCGCACCAACGTCGAGGGCATCTACGCCATCGGCGACGTGACCGCGAAGCTGCAGCTCGCCCACGTTGCTGAGGCTCAGGGTATCGTGGCCGCAGAGACGATCGCCGGTGCTGAGACCATGGAGCTCGGCGACTACCAGATGATGCCACGCGCAACCTTCTGCAACCCGCAGGTCGCGTCCATGGGCTACACCGAGGAGCAGGCGAAGGAGAAGTTCTCCGACAAGGACATCAAGGTAGCTACCTTCCCGTTCTCCGCGAACGGCAAGGCTCTCGGCCTGGCTGAGTCCCAGGGCTTCGGCAAGCTCGTCGTCGACGGCGAGTACGGCGAGATCATCGGCTGCCACCTGGTGGGCGCCAACGTGTCCGAGCTGCTGCCGGAGATCAACCTGGCTCAGCGCTTCGACCTCACCGCCGGTGAGATCGCGCGCAACGTCCACATTCACCCGACGCTGTCCGAGGTGCTCAAGGAGATCGCTCACGGTGTCGAGGGCCACATGATCAACCTCTAAATCATGTCGCTTCAAGCGCCCCGGTTCTTCGCCGGGGCGCTTTTCGACGTTTAAACCCACCCCACCCCTTCCCCTCATCCCTTGAGGGCTACCGCAGCAGGCTCGATTGGGGAAGCGCAGATGCGCGGACCGTAGTATTCGTCTGTACAGTAACTGTGACAACACGCTTCGACGAGCGAAAGTGACATCGTTCTCGAGATTAAACGGTGCCTGCTGAAAGGCTAAGGAGGCAGTCATGTCCAATAGCTACAATCCGAACAACCCATACGGTTCACAGCAACCGGATTGGACATCGGGTGGTGCGGACAGTTCCGGTGGATCGACCCGCTACACCGGTGGTTACGGCGCGGGCCAATATGGCGCTGGTGCTGGTCAGGAGTACGGCGCGGGACAGTACGGCGCCGGGCAGTACGGTGCCGGGCAGTACGGTGCCGGGCAGTACGGTGCCGGGCAGTACGGTGCAGGTGCCGGGCAATATGGAACCGGCCAGTACGGTGCGGGCCAGTACGGTACGGGCGCCGGGCAGCAGTACGGTGTGGACCAGTCCGGTGCTGGGGCTGCGGCACCGTATGAGCAGAACCAAACCCAGTCCCTTTTTCAGAACCAGGGGCAGGGCCAGTACGGCTTTGATCAGCCCCAGTACGGCCCGCCGCAGCAGCCCGGGGGATCGAAGCTGAACATTCTGGGCATTATTTCGATTGCTCTCGCGGTCCTGGGCACGATCATGTCTTTCTTCCCGGCGACACTGGTGTTCGGGTGGCTTCTGCTTCCCATCGCGCTCGTGGTCGGCATCATTGGCTTGGTCATGAAAGACATGTCGAAGGGTCCGGCCATCGCCGGTGTGATTACTGCGGTTGTCGGCGGGCTCATCGCGCTGACCGTGTTCTTTGTGGCTGCGAGCTCCACGAGCGACAGCGCTGCCGAGGATGCCGGCGACGCTGCGCCAGCTGACGGCGCCTCCGCAGGAGGGGCAGCCGATAACGGTAAAGACAAGGGCAAGAGTAAGGCCAAGGGTTCTGATGCAGGCAAGAGCCGCGAGAACCCGCTGCCGCTGGGTAGCACCATCACTCAGGGGGACTGGGAAGTCACGATCAACTCGGTCAACTTGGACGCGACCGATGAGATCATGGAGGAGAACCCGTTCAGCGACGAGCCGAAAGACGGGATGGTGCACATCTTGGTCAACATGACGGCGAAGTACATTGGTGACGATCCCCAGGGTGAGAGCCCGCTTATCTTTGTGTCGTACGTGTCGCCGGAGGGTAAGACTTATGAGTCTCACGAGGTCACGCTCGTGGAGCCGGACATGTTCGATCTTTCCACCACCCTCTACAACGGGGCGGACACGTCGGGCAACATCGGTGTGTCCATTCCGATTGAGGGGAAGGAAGAGGGCACGATCGTCGTCGAGGCTGACTTGTACTCCGGCGAGAAGGTCTTCTACGCGGTGAAGTAAGTGCGCATAAGAAAAGTGCCCGGGTAATGCTCTACCTGGGCACTTTTGCTGCCGGTGCTAAATAGCGGTGGAGCTGGCTAGGTCCTAGGAAGACTTCTGAGTCGGGTTATCGGTGCCATCGACTGCAGCTGCAAGGGCAGAGAGGGACTCCTCCATGACCTCGTCGGTGAAGTTCTCCTCGGACATCTTGCGGACGTTGTCCAGCTCGATTTCGGAGCGATCGTAGGTGAGGGTAACGCGGGTGGAGTCAGAGCCCTCGGACTCGAGCTCGTACAGCCACTTGGCGCCCACCTTGACCTCGGCGGTGGTGTTTTCCACGTTCTGCCAGCCGATGACCTTGTTCTCCTGGAAGGCGAAGACCTCGTTACGGGTCTGGTAGTCGCCGTCCTCCTTGGTCATGTTCATGGTGAAGGTGTCGCCCACAGCCTGGATACGGTCGCCCTGGTCGAGGGAGACCACCATGCCGGAGTTATCGGTCTCTGGGTGGCGTGCGGGATTGGAGAGGATGTCGAAGATGTCTTTAGCGGAAGCGTCAATAACGCGTGTTGCGGAATTCGTCTCAGTCATGGCACCCACGGTACCGAAAACATTCGGGGGTGGGGTTGTGCTGGGATTGAGGCCCCGGCGGGGCCGGGTGACCGTGGGCTATCGCGGAATCTGCCAGCAAGGGAACAATTAGGGTCAAGCAACCAACGAAAGGATGACACCCTTCGGGGTGGACCCAGTGGGGGTAATCGCTTATCCCTGCCTTGAGTGTCACACGTCACAACTTAAGGGTGGATTGGAACGTTGGTAAAGAGGCGCATGTAACGGTTGCGTGCCCGGGATGGCGAAACCACTGTGTATCGCGGTGACGTGGTGGGGTCGCCGGGCGGGGAGGGGGAGACGTCGATAAGCGAATGTGCTCAGGCCCACATGCAGCGACCGCGACTGCGATCGCGGGCGGGGGTGACTGAAGATCTAAGAAACCACTAAGTAGTGAGAAGGCTGCAGGGAACCGTAAAGTTAAATCGACACTGGAGGTGCCATGACTGTTCAAAATGCAGACCGCGACGCAATTCGTCACGGCAAAATTACCGAAGAGCCGCTGCGTGAGCGGCCAGGAGTGCCTACCTGGGCGCTCAAGCTCATCATGGCCGTGACCGGCCTGATTTTCTTCTTGTTCGTCATCGGCCACATGGTCGGTAACCTCAAGATCTTCATGCCAGATCACGGCGATGTGCCGGCTATCGATGAATACGGCCACTTCTTGCGCACAATCGGAAACCCGCTGTTCCCGGGCGAGTCCTTCCTCTGGATGGTTCGCATTGTGCTGCTGGCCTGCCTGTTCCTGCACATTTGGGGCGCGTTCGCGCTGAACGCCCGCTCGCGCCAGTCCCGCGGTAAGTTCCGCCGCACCAACCTGATGGGCGGAATCCAGTCCACCGCTGCGCGCTGGATGCTGATCACCGGTGTGATCCTGCTGCTGTTCATCATCTTCCACCTGCTCGACCTGACCATTGGTGAGGTCGTCGCGTCCAACGCCTTCGAGGCTGGCGCAGTGAAGAACAACATGCTGGCCACCTTCGCACCCGCACGCTGGCCGGTCACCCTGTTCTACGTCGTGGCTATGCTCGCGCTGTTCATGCACCTCACCCACGGTGTGTACCTGGCTGTGTCTGACCTGGGCTGGCTGGGTAAGCGCGGCCACGCGATCATGATCGTGTTGGCTTACTGGATCCCGGCGATTGTGGTGCTTGCCAACATCGCTATGCCGCTGTCCATTGCATTTGGAATCGTGCACTAGGAAACGCTGGAGGAATCTGAAATGACTACTGCACACAACGCGGCGGGCGCCGACAAGCCCAAAGACCCGCAAGCGGAGACCCACAGCACGGGTAAGGGCCTTGGCGAACAGGGCGAGAAGATCGTCAAGCCCGCCAGCGAGCAGGCAACCGTTGATCGCCCGGCTGAGGCCGAGGGCGCTGACACCACCCCGGCTGCGGAGAAGGACGAGAACAAGGACTTCACCAACCCGCAGTCCAAGGCTGCTGGCGTGACCCCGGGCAACATTCTGGAGAGCAACGAGCCCAAGGGCGTGCCGATGCGCGACATGTGGGCTTACCAGAAGGACCACATGGAGATGGTCTCCCCGCTCAACCGTCGCAAGTTCACCGTCATCGTGGTGGGTACCGGCCTGTCCGGCGGTGCAGCTGCAGCTGCACTGGGTGAGCTGGGCTACAACGTGAAGAACTTCACGTACCACGACGCACCGCGTCGCGCGCACTCCATCGCTGCACAGGGCGGCGTGAACTCCGCCCGCGGTAAGAAGATGGATAATGACGGCGCGTACCGCCACACCAAGGACACCGTCAAGGGCGGCGACTACCGCTGCCGCGAGTCCGACTGCTGGCGCCTGGCGATTGAGTCCGTCCGCGTCATTGACCACATGAACGCCATCGGTGCTCCGTTCGCCCGCGAGTACGGCGGCGCCCTGGCGACTCGTTCCTTCGGTGGTGTCCAGGTGTCCCGCACCTACTACACCCGTGGCCAAACAGGTCAGCAGCTCCAGCTGTCCACGGCATCTGCCCTGCAGCGTCAGATCCACCTGGGCAACGTGGAAATCTTCACCCACAACGACCTGCTCGACTACATCATCACGGAGAAGGACGGGAAGAAGCGCTGCGAAGGCATTGTGACCCGCAACCTGATCACGGGTGAAATTGTGCCGTTCACCGGCCACGCCGTCATTCTGGCTACCGGTGGTTACGGCAACGTGTACCACAAGACCACGCTGGCGAAGAACTCCAACGCTTCCGCCATCATGCGTGCCTACGAGCACGGTGCTTACATGGCATCGCCGGCGTTCGTGCAGTTCCACCCGACGGGCCTTCCGGTCAACGCGAAGTGGCAGGCGAAGACGACTCTGATGTCCGAGTCGCTGCGTAACGACGGCCGCATCTGGGTCCCGAAGGAAGAGGGCGACGACCGCGACCCGAAGGACATCCCGGAGGAGGAGCGCGACTACTTCCTGGAGCGCCGCTACCCGGCCTTCGGTAACCTTGTGCCCCGCGACGTCGCATCGCGTGCCATCTCCCAGGAAATCAACGCTGGCCGCGGTGTCGGTGCGCTGAACAACGCTGCGTACCTTGACTTCACGGACGCCATCGAGCGCCTGGGTAAGGACACCATCAAGGAGCGTTACTCGAACCTGTTCGAGATGTACTACGACTCCGTCGGTGACGACCCGTACGAGTCCCCGATGCTCATCGCCCCGACCGTTCACTTCACCATGGGTGGCCTGTGGACCGACTTCAACGAAATGACCTCCATCGACGGTCTCTTCGCTGCCGGCGAGTGCTCCTGGACCTACCACGGTGCTAACCGCCTGGGTGCGAACTCGCTTCTGTCCGCATCCGTGGACGGCTGGTTCACCCTCCCGTTCTGCATCCCGAACTTCCTGGCCGGCCACCTCAACGAGCCGGTTCTGGAACTCGAGGCTGAGGAGGTCACCGCAGCTGTGACCCGCGCCCAGGACCTGGTCAACCGTCTGATGACCGTCGAGGGTGAGGAGCCGCACGGCCCGGACTTCTACCACGAGCAGCTCGGCGCTATTCTCTACGAGTCTTGCGGTGTTGCCCGCAACGTGGAGAACATGGAGAAGGGCCTGGAGCGCGTGCGCGAGCTGCGTCGCGAGTTCTGGGCGAACGTGAACATCCCGGGTGACGCGATGGACATGAACCAGACGCTGGAGAACGCCATCCGTGTGGCGGACTACATCAACCTGGGTGAGCTGATGATCATCGACGCTCTCGACCGCGACGAGTCCTGTGGTGCCCACTACCGCGAGGACCACCTCTCCGAGGACGGCGAGGCAGAGCGCGACGATGAGAACTGGTGCTTCGTCTCCGCCTGGGAGCCCGCCGGCGATGAGCAGTTCATCCGCCACGCAGAACCCCTGTACTTCGACTCGATCCCGCTGATGACAAGGAACTACAAGTAATGAAACTGACACTTGAGATCTGGCGTCAGGCCGGACCCGACACCGAGGGAAACTTCGAGACCGTCCAGGTCGACGACGCTGTGGAGCAGATGTCCATCCTGGAGCTGCTGGACCACGTCAACAACGCCCGCGTCGAGGCCGGTGAAGAACCCTTCACCTTCGCCTCCGATTGCCGCGAGGGCATTTGCGGCACCTGTGGCCTGTCGGTCAATGGCCGCCCCCACGGTGCCGGCCAGAACACCACGGCTTGCCTGCAGCGCCTGTGGAACTACAAGGACGGCGACACCCTGAAGATCGAGCCGTTCCGCTCGGCTGCTTTCCCGGTGATCAAGGACCTCACCGTGGACCGCTCCGCGCTGGACCGCGTGATGGAGCAGGGCGGCTACGTGTCCATCCAGGCCGGTACTGCACCGGACGCTGACACGTTGCACGTCAACCACCAGACCGCAGAGAAGGCTCTGGACTTTGCTGCCTGCATCGGCTGCGGTGCGTGTGTGGCTGCGTGCCCGAACGGCGCTGCGCACCTGTTCACCGGCGCGAAGCTGAACCACCTCAAGCTCCTGCCGCTGGGCAAGGAAGAGCGTGGCAAGCGCGCCCGCCAGATGGTGGACGAGCTGGAGACCAACTTCGGCCACTGCACCCTCTTCGGCGAGTGCGCGGACGTCTGCCCGGCAGGCATCCCGCTCGAGGCTGTCGGCGCCATCAACAAGGAGCGCGCACGCGCCGCCTTCCGTGGCAAGGACGACTAAAATAGAAGTCACCTTCTAGAAAGAGAGACGAAACGATGAGCGGACACGCAGGTCCCGCACCCGTTGCGGACATCGCCTCCGAGAGTTTCCCGGAGTACGGCCAATCCCTTCATTCGGGCTACCTGGACGGGTATGACCCGGTTTCCCTCGGTGCGCCGCACTCCTCCCTAATGAAGACCCGCACCTGGGTGGGCATGGGGCTGATGCTGGCTTCTCTGGCTGGCATTGGCACCCTGATCTACGGTGCTGGAACGCACCTGTGGGGCCACGGTGCAAGCCCGGACATCACCAACACGCTTTTCATCGTGGGTGGGGTGTTCACGGCTGTCACGCTGATCGGTGCGATCATCGCGATCGTTTCCGGCCGCAGCGACTACAAGGCCTACCGGAAGGAGACGGGCCGTCTTAACTAGGCGGTGATCGTCGTTAAGCAAGTGCCTCCCGCTTCGCGCGGGAGGTTTTTTGCGCTTTAATCAACTCATGACAAACCACGAACTTGCGCACACCCGCGCGCCGCTGGAGGTCCCGGGCCCGTCGCCGGAAGTTGAGGCGGAGCGTCGCCGCTCGTTGCGGATGCACAAGACGTGGGTGACGGGCCTGCTGGTCCTGGCCGCAGTGATCTTCCTGGCGTGCACGTGGTGGATTGAGCACGACGTGCATCACGCGCCCGCCTGGGTGGGGTACGTTCGCGCGGCCGCGGAGGCCGGCATGGTCGGCGGTTTGGCGGACTGGTTCGCTGTCACGGCGCTGTTCCGCTACCCGATGGGCATTCCGATTCCGCACACGGCGCTGGTTCCCAAGAAAAAGGACCAGATCGGCGGGGCCCTGAGTGAATTCGTCGGTGAGAACTTTCTCAACGCGCAGCTGATCACGGAGAAAGTCTCCGAAGCCAACATTCCGGAGAAGGTCGGTGCATGGCTTGCGCAGCCGGAGAATGCCGAGAAGGCATCGGAGCAGGTCGGCCGCTTCACGGCGAGCGCGGTCGCGGCAATCGATCCGGAAGACGCGGAAGCGCTGATCAACCACCAATTCATTGACCGGGTGGCGGAGCCTGCCTGGGGGCCGCCGCTGGGCCGCGCACTCGATGGGCTGATCGCAGACGGCAAGGTCGAGCCGATTGTGGAGGAGATCATCTCCTGGGGCCGCAACAAGGTGAACACCATGGAGGAATCCGTGGTCACCATGATTGACGAGCGCATGCCGCGCTGGGCCCCGAAATTCGCCAGAGACCTCGTCGGTGAGCGCGTGTACCGCGAGCTGCAGGACTTCATGTGGGAGATTGACACCAACCCCCAGCACGAGGCGCGCCGCGCTGTCCGCCGCACGATTTCGCAGTTCGCGCAGGATCTGCAGTCCGACCCGAAGATGATCACGCGGGTCGAGGACATCAAAGCCGACATCATGGGGTCCAACGCCGTGCAGTCAGCGGCGAGCGGAATCTGGGCTTCAGCGTCGCAATCGCTTATCGACGCTTCCACCGACCCCTCCTCCCTCCTACGGCGGCGCATCACCGAACTGGCGCGGGAATGGGGCACTCGCATCACCACCGACCCGCAGCTGCGTGCAGACTTGGACACACGGATCGAGGGTGCGTCCCGGTTCATCGCGGACAATTACGCCGGCGACATTACGGCGATCATCTCCGACACCATTGAGCGCTGGGACGGCCGTGAGGCTGCCGACAAGATCGAGCTGATGGTGGGCAAAGACCTGCAGTTCATCCGCGTCAACGGCACGATCGTCGGTGCTTTGGCTGGCCTGGTCATCTACACGGTGTCGCAGTTGCTGTTCTAGCCCCCGGTTGTTTTGCCGCCGGGCTGTCTAGACTGAGAGGCGCACACCTGCCGATCACGTTCTACGATTCTGGAGACCTCTGCCATGACCAACGCAACCCCGAACGGCCCTGCTAACGACGACACCTTCATGAACGCTCTGCGCGGCGTGGGCGATGCTTCGCTCAACGCGTGGTCCCGCTTGGGGGACCTTGCGGGCGAGTTCAGCCGCAACTTCCGCGCGGACCGCGATGCTGACGTGGACACTGGTGCCCACCACGGCGTGGATGAGGAGCTCACCCATGCCCACTCGGGTCTTACGGAGCAGCTCAAGGCGGCTATCGCCAACGCCCGCGAGGCTTACCAGGGCGCAGCCAACGACCGTGACTTCCGCGCCGCGACCACCTCGTTCGCCTCGGATGCAGAGTCCATTTTCCGCGACTTCGCCGGCAGCGTTACCCGCGCCGTGGACACTGCCCGCGAGTCCGATGAGGCGAATCAGACCAAGGCCGCTTTCGGCTCCGCTCTCGATGAGATCCGCGAGACCTTCAACACCGCTGTCGGGCAGGTCCGCAGCCGCGCTGAAGAGTCGGACGTAGATGTCGAAGGCACTGTGGCCGATCTGCGCAGCCGCCTGGAGGAAGTGATCGGCCGAGTGAGCAACACGTTCAACGGCGGCGACAACGCCTCCGATATTGTGGAGCACGACCCGACCGACGGTAACAACCCCGACGAAACTGACAACCGCTAGAAAGGTTCGGCCTGAACGCTATGACGCTTCTCAACCTCCAGAACATGCCGCTTGAGGGATGGATCATGCTGTCGCCAGCTTTGCTCCGCAGCGTCCTCATGCTGATTGTGGGTCTGGCGGGCATTGCGGGGGCAGTCATGGCGGGCCTGACCCGTTCGGACGCATTCCCGGCAGGCGACCGCATGCCGAAGGTCGCGTGGGTAGGCATCTTGCTGGTCAGCTCGCTTGCATGCTTGAGCGGTAGGGCATTCATCGGCCTGATTGGCTGCGTGTTCATCGGTTTGTACTTCTTCGATGTCCGTCCGCACCTGAAGAACATCATCGGCGGGAATTACAGCTGGTGACCGACGATCTCACCTGGCTCGCCCCGCGCGTCGGCCGCAACCGCGTTCTCAGCGGTAGGGTCAGCGATGAAGAGTTCGCGTCGCTTATCGACGTCGCACGCGCCGGCCACATCGTCGAACCCACCGGCGTCACCGCCCAAGCTGCGGCACCGAACACGGGCACGGGCGACGGTATGGGCAGCGTCATCGCTCTCATCGGGTGGCCGACGGGCCGCCACCACAGCCTGATCAAAGCCGCCGAGGCGCGCCTTGCCGTAGATGAAGGAGCGACCGAGGTCTGGTTGGCCATCGACGACACATTGGTCGGCACCACGGATGGCTTGAACGCCGTGCTCGCAGACATCATTGCTGTGCGCCAAGTCGTGGATTCCCGCGCGCGGCTTGGGGTGACGTGCCCCGCCGCAGTGGGGGTGGATGCCATCACCCAGCTGGACGCCGTGGCCCAGCGTGGGGGAGTCGATCTCCTCGCGGTGGAGCTCAGGGAATCAAGCGAGCCGCCTGCGCTGAATGGGCTCGCGTGCGAAACAGCCTTTTACGGCACCATCCCCACGTTGGACGCTGCGCTGGACCTGCTGCTGGCAGGCGCCGCGCGCGTATACGTGTAGCTGCGGTGCGCGCAGGCTACACGGCTAGTTCGTTGAGGTGCACGTTGTGGCCGTAGACAACGATCTTGAACCCGTTGTCGATGACGGAGAACTCGCGGAATTCCAGCGGCCCGGCTACCTGGTCGTTGATGCCGCTTTCGAGTGCGGCACTGACTGCCTCGGAGAAGAAGTCCGGTAGGTTCCGGCCGAGAATCTGGGTGGACACGGCCGTGAAGGAGAGTTGGTTATCGACGATCTCCGGGCGGAGCTCGACCCCGAACGCGCCGTTGGAGAACGTGATGTTGAAGGTTCCGTCGGCGGGGTTGGTGTCCACGTCGGAGACGGTGAGGATCTCGTTGTACTCGGCGAACCGGCCTTCGTTGGATTCCTCCAGCGCATTACCCAGCTCTTTTTGCAGCATGTCGCGGACGAGGGCTTTGGGTACTTCGGTGGACAGGGTGAGTTCGTCCGCACTCGGATCCTCGGAGTCGAGGACGAAGCCGGTGGCGTTGATGGTCGCCGGCGGGTTGCCCACAATGGCGTTGCTATCCGGTGTGAGCGTGGACGGCACATCGATATTGATCTGGTGGAGTTTGCCCTGCACCAGCCCGAAGACAACGGGCATGGCGCCGAAGTGGACCTCGGCGTCCTGTTGGGCGGCGACGCTTTCGGGCGCACTTTCCCGCAGACTGGTCTCTATCTGATCGGTGATGAACCAGCGCAGCGCTAGTTCAGCGATGAAGAACAGCACCAAGATGACGGCAATGATGCCGAAGGCGATTTTCCAGCCTTTCCCGGTGGAGCCTCTGGAGCCAGCCGGGCCCGCAGGGTAATTGCGTGTCATGGAAAGCCATTCTGGTTGAGTTCTATGCCGTTTGCCAACATGCCACCGGAGGAATCCGCTGTGAAGTGGCTGTACACCCCAAGATTACTGGTTACTTGGCGCGACGATGTCCCACCCCACCGTGAGAGTGTTGTCGCGGATGCGGCGGCGGATGGGGTCGAGGGGCCAGCCGTCGGCAAGCAAAAGCGCGCGTGCCTCCCGCCAGCGGACTCGCGGGCCGTGCGGCGCCCACCCGGAGGAGCGCTCCCAGGCAGCGTCTGCGGCCGAGAGCAGCGCATGAATGGGTTCACCGGGGACATTGCGGTGGATGAGCACCTTCGGCAGGCGTTCGGCGACGTCGCTCGGCTTATCGACGTCCTCCGGGTCCCACGCCAACGTCAACGACTCCGGTCCAGTCGCGCTGAGCAGCACCCACGCTGCACGGCGACCCAACTCGTCGCACGTGCCCTCGATGAACAGCCCGCCCGGGGCAAGCCGCCCGCAGACGGATGCCCAGGCCGCCTCCACATCCGCGACGTCGTACTGGCGCAGCACGTTGAACGCCCGGACTAAGTGGGGTTGGTAACCGGCCAGTTCAAACCCGCCGAGTTCGAAGGTCACGCCGTCGCGGGGCGGAAGCACCCGATCCGGGTCGATCTCGAGCCCGATGACGCGGGCAGAAGGGTTGATCTGGCGCATCCAGCGGGCCCATTCGACGGTGGTGGTGTGGGAGGCGCCGTAGCCGACGTCGATAAGCACAGGCGCAGGCTCCGCGCGCAACAGTGACTGGACCTGCGGGTGGTAGCGCGTCCACCTGTCGGAGCGGCGCAGGCGGTTATACCCGGTGGTGCCGCGGGTGATCACGCCAAAAGGCCGACCATGCCCAGTCTGCGCGCGCAGATTATGGGCGTGGTCGGCCATTTCTAGGGGTGTCTCGTTCGCGAGCGTGCGAAACTACAGGTTCTCAGAAATCCACTTGTCGGTGAGCTCGCCTTCCTGGTTGAACAGGTCGCCGAGCGCCTCGCCGACCTTCGGCTCAATAGCCGGGCCCATGAACGGGATGTTCACGGAGACTTCGTTGTCGTAGCTCAGGGTGGTGGTGTCACCAGAGCCGGCGAGCTTAATGGAGCCGCCGAAGTCAACCGGGGTGCCCTTGACGTCCGCGGTGTAGGAGACATCTGCGTTCTCGCCCTCAAGCGCGCCGATGTTGACCACACGCTTGACCTTCAGGGCCTGGGAAACCATGGACTGCACGGCCTCCGGCAGGACGGTGGTGGGCAGAACCTCGTACAGGGTGACCGAGTTGTCGGTGAATTCGGCGACCTCACCCGGCTCGGGGGAGAGGTGCTGCGCAATGTAATCCCAGTACTCGCGCGTTGACAGTGCCTTGTGCACCTTGTCAGCCGGCTGGTTAATGGTCACAGTGTTTTCGCTATGAGTTGCCATGGGATACAGACTACCTTTGATTACGTGTCTGAATCATTAGCGCCCCTAAGCTTCAAGGATCTCACCACGCTGCGCGTCGGCGGCGTGCCACGTGCGGTGCACCGCGCGGAAACAGCAGATGAGCTCGCACGCACCGTCTCGCTTCTCGACGCTTCCACCACCCCCCTCATCATCGTCGGCGGTGGCTCGAACCTCGTGGTGGCCGAGGGCGATCTGGATCTCGACGTAGTCCTTGCGGCGAATGACGACGTGACGGTCAACGCAGACGGTGTGCCGGGCGCGGTCCGCGCCGGGGCCGGGGCAGTGTGGGACGACGTGGTCGCGCAAACTGTCGCGGCCGGGCTGTCCGGCATTGAGACGCTGTCGGGAATCCCCGGGTCCGCCGGTGCGACCCCGGTGCAGAATGTCGGCGCGTACGGTGCCGAGGTCTCCGACGTGCTCACCGGTGTGCGCCTGTACAACCGCGAAACCGGTGAAGACGAGTGGGTCCCCGCCAGCGAGCTCGACCTGGCGTACCGCTACTCCAACCTGAAATTCACCGGCCGTGCCGTTGTCCTGGAGATCGAGATGCAGCTCGAGCCGTCCGAACTCTCCATCCCGCTGCGCCACCTGGGTGGTGAGCGCCTCCCGCTTGCCGACGCCCGCGCAGAGATCCTCCGCGTCCGCGCCTCCAAAGGCATGGTCCTCGACCCCGCAGACCACGACACCTGGTCCGCCGGGTCCTTCTTTACCAACCCGATTGTGACCCCGGCTGTTGCGGACCGGGTTGCCGCGCTGGTCAATGACGTCGCGCCGGGTGAGGGCGACACCATGCCCCGCTACCCGGTGCCCGCGTCTGGGGAACACCCTGATGGGGCCGTGAAGCTCTCCGCCGCCTGGACTATCGAGCGCGCCGGCTTCCCCCGTGGCTTCCCCGGCGACGCCGATCCCAACGCTCCCGCCCGGCTGTCCACCAAGCACACTCTCGCGCTGACCAACCGCGGCACCGCTACCGCCGACGACATTGTCGCCCTGGCCCGCACCATCCGCGCGGGTGTGCAGGACAAGTTCGGCGTGACACTCGAGCCGGAGCCGGTCTGGATCGGCGTGTCCATCGATTAGCGCGCTAGCTCGCTCGTGGTCCGAGCTGCGCAGAAGTTGACATGTCGATTGTATTGGTAGAGCGATAGAAAACCCCTACCAGGCGCTTTGAAACCATAAACTAAAGCGCATGTAAAGTTTTGCGCAACCGCGCGGATGCTCGCGCCAATACCCGTGCGGCCCCACGTGCGCATGCGAAAACCCGGCCAAGTGCCGAACCGAGATGGTTCGACCTAGCCGGGTTTCTGTGAGCGATTAGTTCTCGGGCTCGTTGAGGCGGTGACGTCCGGCGTTGTCGTCGGCTTCCCCACCCTGGTCGCCCTGTTCGGCCTGGCCAGCTTGCTCGGCCTGGCCACCCTGCTCGGCCTGGCCACCCTGCTCGGCCTGAACCTCGTTGCCTTCGGGGGCCTGCTCGACGGACCAGTTGTTTTCCTTCTCGCCCTTCTGGATCTCTTCCTCGGTGGGCTGCTCCGGCTTGCCGTCGGAGTTCTCGCCGTCGGCGGCGGTGCCGGCGTTGAGGCGGTCGAGTAGTGACTGCTGGACCTCGCGGCGGCGGATCTTGCCGGTCATATCGCGGTTGAGTTCCTCGAAGTGGTAGAAGGTGCGCGGCACCTTGTACGGGGTGAGGCGCTCGCGGGCGTAGTCCTGGAGGCCCTGCGGGTCGAGAGCGGCACCTTCTGCAAGGGTGACGCAGGCGACGACGTCCTCGGAGCCGTCCTCGCGCGGGCGACCGACGACGGCGATGTCTTCGATGTCGCGGTGTTCACGCATGACGTTTTCGACCTCGTCCGGGTAGACGTTGAAGCCGCCGGTGATGATCATCTCCTTGATGCGGGAGACCAGGCGGATCCAGCCGTCTTCCTCCATGACACCCATGTCGCCAGTGCGGAAGTAGCCGTCGGCGAAGGCTTTCTCGGTGGCTTCGGGCTTGTTCAGGTAGCCCTTCATGACCTGCGGGCCCTTGACCACGAGCTCGCCGGCTTCACCGTCGGGCATGACTTCGGTCGGGTTGTCCGGGTTGACGATGCGCACGATGGTGTTCGGGAACGGCACGCCGACGTAGCCCGGGCGGCGGGAGCCGTCCATTGGGTTAGCGGTGACGATCGGGGAGGTCTCAGTCAGGCCGTAACCCTCAACCAGGTTGCCGCCGGTGACCTTCTCCCAGGTCTCCACGGTGGAGACCGGCAGGGTGGAGGCACCGGAGAAGGAGTTGCGGATCGAGGTCAGCTTCTTGCCGTTGTCCAGGGCGGACTGGCCGATGCGCTGGTACAGAGTCGGAACACCCGGCATCCAGGTCGGCGGGTTCTTCTTCAACGCGTCCTGGATCAGGTCCGGCTCCGGAGCGGGCAGCAGGATGATCTCTCCGCCGACCATGATGCCCAGTCCGAGGTTGAGGGCGAGGCCGTAGACGTGGAAGAGCGGCAGGACCGCCAGGATCTTCTCGTCTTCCTTGCCCAGGTCCTGCACCCAGGCCTTACCGGCCTTCATCTGGTGGTTGAAGTTGCCGTGGGTGATCTGCGCACCCTTGGGCTCGCCAGTGGTGCCGGAGGTGTAGAGGATGACCGCGGTGGTGTCCTGGTCGATGTCCGGGTTTTGCAGGTCGTGGCCTTCGCCACCGATCGCTGAGGACAACAGGGTCTCGAACGGAATGGTGTCGGGGGCCGGGCCGGAGAGCTTCTTGCGGGATTCGCGCAGCTTCTTCAGCGGCACGTATTTCAGAGCCAGCTCCATGTACTTCGGCATGGACTTGGTCATGTCGACGGATACGATGGTCTCCAGTGGAGTGTCCTTGCGCAGGCCGCCCAGGTTGCCGGCGGCCTTGTCCCACATGATGGCCACGCGTGCGCCGTGGTCGTTGAACTGGACGCGCAGCTCGTGCTCGGTGTAGAGCGGGTTGTGTGCGACCACAGATGCGCCGAGTTTCAAAACAGCGATAAAGGAAATGGCGAACTCGGGGCAGTTAGGCATGACCAAAGCGACGCGGTCGCCCGGACGGACACCGAAGGCCTTCAGGCCGGCGGCCGCGCTGCGGACCTGCTTGTCCAGCTCTGCGTAAGTCGTGGTCTTGCCGAAGAACCACAGCGCGTTCTTGTAGGACTTCTTTGCCAGCGTGGCGTCGTAGATGTCCAAGATGGTGTCGTTGCCCAGCTCCACCTCGTGCGGGGTCCACTCCGCGTAGCTGGATAACCAGGCTTTTTCTTCGTATGCCGACATGGCTGTCTGCCCTCCAAACGTGATCAGCGATTGATTTACTTTGCCTAAGTGTAGTTGTGATTCGACAGTTTCGACGGAATATTTATGATCTTTGTCACCTTGCTGCCAGTTGTCTGAATGTCGCTGCCCGCCAGGTGCAGTCTTGCCGGCGGCAGGGTAACCGGGCGAAACATGCCCGTCGGCGGTACACTCGCGATGAATCGGGAAACCTTTCGGGCGTTTCCGCACTTTCAGGGAATCATCGGGGGGGAATTGAGATGACCGATCTGTACCAGAAGTACGCCAACACCGGGCTGGGGGAGTGGGTGCCGGATGGGCCCGTCCCGCAGCCGGAGGTGCGAGCTGAGGCGGGGCAGGGGTCCGTCGATAAGCATGCTGAAAGCCACAAGCGAGCGCCGCAGAGCCTCGACCAGGCAAACGTCGTGCGCGGCGTCAAAGCACCCCCGGCGAAAGGGTGGCGCAAGCTCGTCCATGGTGCCTCGGGTGGACGGATCAATCCCGGTGCCTCTCGCAAAGAATTGGCGGCCGCGACGTTAGAGGAAGCCATGCGCACTCCGCTGCGGGGCGATTACCGGATCGCGGTAATGTCGCTCAAGGGCGGGGTGGGCAAGACGACAACGACGGTCGCGTTGGGGTCGGTATTGGCGGAATCGCGCGGTGACAGGGTGATCGCCATTGACGCGAACCCGGACTTCGGCACCTTGGCCCAACGTGTCGCCGCGCCGGGCCCAGCGACGATCCGCGATCTACTCGCGGCCTCAGACACGTCGCGGTACGCGCACGTCCGCGGGTTTACCACGCAAGGGGCTTCCCGCCTCGAAGTCATTGGCTCCGAACGCGACCCGGCCGTGTCGGAGGCGTTCAGCGAGTACGACTACCGCCGTGCCGTCGACATCCTGCAGCACCACTACAACCTCATCCTCACTGACTGCGGGACAGGGCTGATGCACTCTGCCATGGCGGGCGTGTTGGATTTGGCCAACACGTTGATCCTGGTCAGCTCGCCGGCTCTCGACGGCGCACAGTCCGCCTCGGCGACTTTGGACTGGCTCAACCTGCACGGTTATGACAGGCTCGCGGCCAACGCGGTCGTTGTGGTGTCGTCGGCCACGCCGAAGTCGCCGGTGAACATGGACAGTGTGGTCGCGCACTTCGGCGCGCGGACCCGGGCCGTGCACGTGATTCCTTATGACCCGCACCTTGCTGAAGGTGCCGTGGTCGACATTGCGCGCCTGCACCCGCGGACAATGCAGGCATACCGCGAGCTCGCGGCTACTGTCGCCAGCGACTTCGGGCAGTGGCATAAGCACGCGCGATAGACTTCGGGTCATGCGCGTGGCCATGATCTCTATGCACACCTCCCCGCTGGAGCAGCCGGGGTCCGGCGATGCTGGCGGGATGAACGTTTACATTCTCAACATCGCCCGCGAGCTCGCAGCAAGCGGCACCGAGGTGGACGTGTTCACCCGTGCGACGAGGCCCAGCCAGGGCGAGGTGGTGCGCGTCAGCGAGAATTTGCGGGTGGTCAATGTCGTCGCCGGCCCTTACGAGGGTCTGGCCAAAGAAGAGCTGCCCACCCAGCTCGCCGCCTTCGCCGGTGGTGTGATGCAGTTTGTCCGGCAGGAAGGCCGTCCCTACGACCTGATCCATTCCCACTATTGGCTCTCCGGCCAGGTGGGGTGGCTGTTGCGTGACCTTGCCGGGGTGCCGCTGATCCACACTGGTCACACGTGGGCGGCGGTGAAGAACGCGGCGCGCGAAGCTGCGGCGGACTCGGATTCCCCAGAGACGGAGGCCCGCCGCATTGGCGAGCAGCAGCTCGTGGACAACGCCGATTGCATCGTGGTCAACACTGCTGACGAGACCCAACAGCTAGTCCGCTATTACGATGCCGAGCCTGAGCGGATCAGCGTGGTCACCCCCGGCGCTGACACGCGCCTGTTCACGCCGGGCACGAACCGCAACACGGAGCTTGCCCGCCGCCACCTGGGCATCCCGTTGGACAGCAAAGTGATCGCGTTCGTGGGCCGCATGCAGGAGTTCAAGGGGCCGCAGGTGCTTATCCGGGCGGCTGCGGAATTGTTCGACCGCGACCCGGACCGCAACGTGCGCATCATCATGTGCGGTGGCGCGTCGGGTGCGGATTCATCGGTCGACTTCTACCGTGCGATGGCCCATAAGCTGGGCATTGGCCGCAAGGTTCGCTTCTTGGGGCCGCGCCCGCCAGAAGAGCTCGTCCAGATCTACCAGGCCGCAGATATTGTCGCGGTGCCCAGCTACAACGAGTCATTCGGTCTTGTCGCCATCGAGGCGCAGGCCGCGGGCACGCCAGTCGTCGCGGCGCGGGTGGGCGGTCTGCCTCTGGCCGTCGCGGACGGGGAAACGGGAGTGCTTGTCGACGGTCACGCTCCCGACGCGTGGGCGGACGCGCTCGAGCAGTTGCTTATCGACGACTCCACCCGCCTCACCATGGCCACCGCCGCCGTGAAACGGGCTGCCACGTTCAGTTGGGCGGCGTCAGCCGAAGCACTCTCGCAGGTGTACGACGAGGTGCTAGAGGGGTTCACCCCCATGGATCACAGGGACGCCACGGGGGAGTAGCCCTTTTACTCGTAACCGAGTTCCTCCAGCGCCCACTGGAAGCCGACATTGGACAGGGCATTGCCGTAGGCCGTGGCGGCCGTTCCCACCTCGGTGGCGAACTCATTGGCGGCGGAGGCAACCTCCGGAACCGTTGCCTGTCCAGTGGCGACAGCCACGGCCGAGCCAGCGGCGAGCGTCTGCGCCTCTGCGCCGATGACAGCGGCATCCTGCTGAGCGGACTCAACCACCATGCCGAAGACCTCTTGGTTGGTGGGCGGAACCAGATCCTCCGGGGCCACATCCGGGTTGTTCTCCAGGATGTAGGAGTCGACAGCGTTGTCTTCTTCGTCCATGGAGACGAACTCTGCACGCGGCTGGTTCGGAGCAGCGGGGGTGAAGTAGTCGTTGACCTGGCCGTCCGGAACGTCGTAGGCGAGCTCGATGGCGCGGTCAGCGCGCTGCGCAGTGCCCAGCGGACCCACGCCGAGGGAGGACACGCCAATGATCTGACCGGTGGAGGGGTCAAAGTTCACCCCGCCCGAGTCGCCGTGCTTGTAATCCAGCGAGACGTGCCAGACGTTGTCCGCCGTGTAGAGCAGCTGGTAACCGCACTTGCGAGCGCCGATCATTCCGTCCTTGCAGATCGGCTGGCCGAAGTTGTCGAAGGAGACCTCGCCCGGGCGCAGCGTGCGGTAGTCGCGCACACCGGTCAGCGTCACGGGGGTGGAGCCGTTGCGGTTCGCCTTGTCCTTGGAGGAGGCGGAACCGTCGACGGCAGTGTCGTCGTCAAGCACCACGATGCCCCAGTCAACCGTGGTCATCGCCGTTTCCGGGATCGCGAGGGGATTCACCGGCGCCCCGCCTTGGAAATGCACCATGCCGGTTGCGCCGATGCGTTCGTAGCCGTCGCGCGTGGGTGCGTAGACATCGCTGCCCAGCAGCAGGCCGGTCTCGGTGTCACCGACGACGCAGTGGCCAGCGGTCACCATGATGCGCTGGGTCGTGCCATCAGGCAGAAGCACATCACCAATGGGGCCTTGGCTGCAGGCGAGAGTGAATGCCTCCGGCGGCATATCCATGCCCGTGGCTTCTTCGACGCTGACATCGGGGCCAAACGGGAATTCGGGGTCATACGGCAGCACGCGCATGGGCGCGCCGGGAGCAGCTGCAGCGCCCGTGTCAGCATGGGCCTGCGGTGCTGCCTCAGTGGCGGTGGCGAGGGTGAGAGTGCTGAACGCGAAAGCCAGCACGACGGCGGGAGAGAAAATACGACGAGTAATCACATGAAGAACATAAGCCACATCTTTCTGAAATTCTACTTAACTTCCTGTGAGAAAAATGACCAGCGAAAATAGCCAGAAAATGGCATGCTGGGGGTTATGAGCAACGGAAAGCTAATCCTTGTACGCCACGGACAGAGCACCTGGAACGAGTCCAACCAATTCACAGGCTGGGTCGATGTTGACCTGACTGAAAAGGGCGAGACTGAAGCAGTCAACGCCGGCAAGCTGATGAAGGAAAAAGGCATTCTGCCGGACATCGTGTTCACCTCCCTGCTGCGTCGCGCGATTCGCACCGCGAACATTTCCCTGAATGCAGCCGACCGTCACTGGATCCCGGTGACCCGCAACTGGCGCCTCAACGAGCGCCACTACGGCAAGCTCCAGGGTCTGAACAAGGCAGAGATCCGTGAGGAGTTCGGCGAGGAGCAGTTCATGGAATGGCGCCGCTCTTACGACACTCCGCCTCCGGAGATCGACACGGACAACGAGTACGCGCAAACTGACGACCCGCGCTACGCGTTCCTGCCGGAGGTTCCCCGCACCGAGTGCCTCAAGGACGTCGTCGAGCGCTTCCTGCCGTACTACATTGACTCCATCCTGCCGCAGGTCCTGGACGGAAAGAACGTCATGGTTGCAGCGCACGGTAACTCCCTGCGTGCGCTGGTGAAGTACCTGGACAACATTTCCGACGAGGACATTGCCGGACTGAACATTCCCACCGGTATGCCGCTGGTGTACGAGTTCGATGACAACGGCCAAGTAACCAACCCGGGCGGTACCTACCTGGACCCGGAGGCCGCTGAGGCTGGCGCGGCCGCCGTGGCCAACCAGGGCAACAAGTAGCCTGCATGACGCAGTAGGCGATAATTAACACGTGAATTACGTTCTCGCCTTCCTTGCGGGAGGCATTGTCGTCGCCCTCGCGATCGGCGGAACCACGTGGCTCCGCCGCTGGCGGGGGCGTACCCGTACCAGCGACAACCCCGCAGACAACCAAGTCCGCACAGTCAGCCAGATCCTGCACTTGGTCATCCAGGGGTCGCCGACCGGTGTCACTGTCGTGGGCAGAAAAGGCGACGTCATCCTGTCCAACGGCCGCGCCCACGAGATGTCGATTGTGCATGACAGGACGCTGAACCCGGAGGTGTGGGGCGTCGGCAAGCAAGTGTTTGAGGACGCAGAGACCCGCGTCTTGGAATTGAACCTCAAGCACCGCTCGACCGGCTCCCGCGTGAACAACGTGCGCGCGGTGGTGCAGCCGCTGACTTTGTCGGAGAACAGCTACATCATCGTGTACTCGGTGGACGAGTCTGAAAATGTGCGCATGGAATCCGCCCGCCGCGACTTCGTGGCGAACGTCTCGCATGAGCTGAAAACCCCCGTCGGCGGCATGTCGTTGCTGGCCGAGGCTCTGCTGGAGGACCCGAACGACCCGGAGATGGTCACCTACTTCGGTGAGAAACTGGTCGGGGAAGCTCAACGCATGGGCGCAATGATCACCGACCTGATCAATCTGTCCAAGCTGCAGGGTGCTGAAGCGCTCCCGGAAATGGCCGCCGTGACCGTCGACGAGATCATCGACGAAGCGATGGAACGCAACCTTCTCACTGCCGAAAACCAAGAGATCGAGCTCAACCGCGGCGAACGCACCGACACAATGATCATGGCAGACAAGTCTCTGTTGGTCACGGCTCTGTCGAACCTGATCACAAACGCGATCAATTACTCGCCGAAAGGTCAGCCAGTCAGCGTTAGCCAAAAAGTCGTCCGCGATTCGGTGGTGCTCATCCGCGTCACTGACCGCGGCATTGGTATCGCGCCGGAAGACCAGAAGCGTGTGTTCGAGCGTTTCTTCCGCGTGGACAAGGCGCGGTCGAGACAGACGGGCGGGACGGGGCTCGGTTTGGCCATCGTCAAGCACGTCGTGGCAAACCATGGCGGTAATATCAAGCTGTGGTCGCGTTTGGGAACGGGATCAACGTTCACGATCGAGTTGCCGGTGCACAAACCGGACCCGTCGAGTGCAACGGTCGTTCCCACAGAGATCGCCGAGTTGGACAATAAGGAGCAGCAATGACACCGACCATCCTGATCGTCGAGGATGAGGAATCGCTGGCAGACCCGCTTGCCTACCTTCTGCGCAAGGAAGGCTTTGAGGCGGTTGTCGCGCCGGACGGCCAGGCCGCGCTGACGCAGTTCGAGGCCAATAATGTCGACTTGGTTCTGCTCGACCTGATGCTGCCGGGCATGTCGGGGACCGACGTGTGCAAGAAGCTGCGTGCCACCTCCGATGTGCCGATCATCATGGTCACCGCGCGCGATACGGAAATCGACAAAGTCGTCGGCCTCGAGCTCGGTGCGGATGACTATGTGACCAAGCCGTACTCCACCCGCGAACTGATCGCCCGCATCCGGGCCGTGCTGCGACGCCGTTCCGATGTTGCGGACCCGCCGGGGGAGGAAGAGTCCAGCGAGAACATCCTCGAGGGCGGCCGCGTGCGTCTCGACGTCGAGCGTCACACCGTCTACGTCGACGACCAGCCTGTTCCGATGCCATTGAAGGAATTCGACCTGCTCGAGTACCTTATGCGCAACGCTGGCCGTGTGCTCACCCGCGGTCAGCTCATCGACCGTATCTGGGGTTCGGACTACGTCGGCGACACCAAGACCCTCGACGTGCACGTCAAGCGCCTGCGCACGAAGATCGAACAAGAGCCCTCCCGTCCGGAGCAGCTCATCACTGTCCGCGGGTTGGGCTACAAGTTCGAAGCGTGATGTCGCCGGCGTCGCGGCGTCACGATTGTGCGGCGCGGGTCGCCGGGTGCACGGCCTTCGCTTCTGCGGGTAGTGCGGCGCGGGCTTCGCAATGCTTTGCGACGATCCCGTATGCCTCCGCACCGATCAACTGCGTCAACTCGTCTTTCATCGACTTCCACACAGGAACCGCAGTGCTCGAGCCAGAGTGGCAGGCAGGGTCGTTGGTGCACCACCAGTCGAAGTCTTCGCCCCCGTCGCCCCACTGACGGCGGTCGTACTCGCCGATGGTGGTGCGCAGGATTTCTTGGCCGTCGCCGCGCTCCTCCCACGAGTCTTCGCGGGAAAATGGCACCTGCCAGCACACTTCCGGTTTTGAACCGATGATGTTGCGGCCTTCATCCATTGCCCACTGGTGCAGTGCGCACCCGGGGCCGGTGGGGTGGCCGTGGCGGTTGGCGAAGATGCACGCTCCGTCGACAAGCTTTGTTTTGATGGAGGGTTCCTCATCGTCCTCGTCCCACTCGAGCCACGGCTCCAACTCGGTCGGGTCGGCTGCCTCTATATAGCTGTCGACGTCGTCGGGGCGCAGCTGCCAGAACCGTGCGGGCATGTCGGCGACAGCGTTGTAAAGGTCGTCGCGGTCGTGCTCGTCCGACAGGTAGGCACCGTGGATGCAGCACCCAACGACTGGGAGTTCTTGTGAAATGCCGCGGCACTGCGGTGTGCCGAAGCGGCACGACCATGTCGATTCCAGCCACGTGAGGTCGAGGGAGAAGTAGTGCAATGGATCGTCGGGGTGGACGAATTCGAACCATTCGTGCGGGAAATCAGGTGGCAATTCATGGCCTGCACGGATTGATTTTCCAGCGGGGGAGTCAGATGGAAAGCCCAAAAACACAGGTTGGTTCACAGTGAATCACGGTAGACGGTCTAGTGTTGAGCCTGTGCGACTAGGTGTATTGGACGTGGGCAGTAACACTGTCCACCTCGTGGCAGTAGATGCAAAAAGCGGCGGCCGCCCGACGCCAATGAGCGACTGGAAGCAGTCGCTGCGGCTCGTGGAAATGCTCGATTCTGAGGGCAACATCGACGACAAGGGCGTGAAAAAGCTCACCGAAGCGGTGCAAGAAGCCGCTGATCTGGCGGATAACCTCAAGTGCGAAGAATTCCTCGCCTTCGCCACCTCTGCGGTGCGGTCTGCCACCAACTCCCAAGAAGTGCTGGCTCACCTGGAAAAGAAGACCGGCGTGAAGCTCAAGGTGCTTTCCGGTCAGGACGAAGCACGGCTGACATTTCTGGCAGTGCGCCGCTGGTACGGCTGGTCCGCTGGGCGCATTACCAACTTGGACATCGGCGGCGGCTCGCTGGAGATGAGCACGGGTAATGACGAAGTCCCGGATATCGCCGTTTCCCTCGACTTGGGTGCTGGCCGCCTGACCCATGAATGGTTTGACTCTGACCCGCCGGAAAAGAAGACGGTGAACGCTCTTCGTGATTTCATTGACGCGGAACTGTCTTCCGCCGCTGAAGAGTTCCTCGTCCGCGGTGAAGCAGGTCTGGCCGTAGGTACCTCGAAGACGTTCCGGACCTTGGCGCGTTTGACCGGTTCCGCTCCGTCGTCCGCTGGCCCCTACGTCCAGCGCACGCTGACGGCTCCGGGTTTGCGCCAGCTCATCGCCTTCATTACCCGCATGACGGCGTCCGATCGGGCGGAACTTGAAGGCGTGTCCTCCGACCGCTCCCACCAAATTGTGGCCGGCGCGCTGGTGGCGGAAGCAGCCATGAGGGCACTGAAACTTGATAAGTTAGATATCTGCCCGTGGGCATTGCGCGAAGGCGTGATCCTGCGTCAGATAGACATGGGACAGTCTGAAGGAGACGAGTAGATGGCCGAAAAGCAACTCACTGTTGCCGAGCTGATGGCCCGGGCGCAGCAGGAGAATCCCGAAACCGACGCTGAGGGCCAGCCCCGCCGCCGTCGTCGCCGCAGCATTGAAGAAGGCGGTGTGACCGTCGCCGAACTGACTGGCTCCTTCAAGAAGGTCAACGCCCGCCCGGCCCAGGTCAAGCACTCTTCTGTGCCGCTTGACGACGACACTGCCGAAAGCTCCGAGTCAGCCGAAGCGGTCAAGCCCGACGAGGCAGTTAAGTCTGACGCGGGTGTGAAGTCCGCCGAGTCGGAGGCGCCTGCGGACGAGCAGAAGGTCGAGCAGAAGTCCGAGGAAAAGACTGCGCAGAAGTCCGCGTCCAAGGATGCGGCCGAGGCGTCTGCCACCGAGGGGCGTTCTGACGAGTCCCCGGTCGCACTGACCAAGTTCCGTCCTGTTCAGTCCACGCCGTCCCAAGCTGAGTCGTCCCAGTCTGAGGCGGATCAGACAGCTCAGCCAGCACAGGCAGCGCAGCCAGCCAAGCCCGAGCCGACGCAGCTCACGTCGGAGCAGCCTGACAACGCAGATGGCGTGACCCTGCGCAAGGTTTCCCGCGCGGATGCTGTCCAGGAGCGCGACACTGCTGAGGCCGCGGAAACGGAGCCGGCTACGCAGGTTCAGCCTGCCGTGCGTCCGGAACCTGCTGAGAAGCCCGCGCCGATGACATCTGTCCAGCACGAGACCCCGGTGAAGCGCGATTCGAGCGAAACCAACGTCATCCCTGTTGTCGACGATGAGCAGAGCACCGAGCCGAAGACGGCTGCTTTTGCCGCTCCCGTTCGCGAAGGGGCCCGCAAGGACGTGCGGGACCGCAAGGTCGAGCCGCGTCAGGAGCGGGCAGAGGATCGCCTTGATGAAGCCCGCGCCGATGGCGCTGTGGAGCCGACCTACGAGGATGTGGCCAAGTACGACGATGAGGTAGAGGACACTAGTGTCAACCCGATCATGCTGGTGCTGCTCGTCTTCGCTGGCTTGATCCTGGGTGTGCTGGTCTTCCTTGGTTTCCAGTACCTTTGGGCCACCATGAATGCGATTGTGGTCGCAGTGTTGGCTGTGGCCGCAACGGGCCTCATTGTGCTGCTCGTTCGCGCGATGAAGACCGGCCGCGACGGCCTGACTCTCACGCTCGCCGGTGTTGCCGGCGCGGTGATGACGTTCGGCCCGGCGCTGATCTCAGCCGTCTAGTCTCAACACTGACCCCGCCCGCCCCGCACGCTCAGCGTGCGGGGTTTGCGCTTACAGGAGAAGAATCCCCGTGGTTGTTCTCGTTGAGAATTTCGGCGGGTGTGGCACGCTAGTGAGCCATGAGCAACATTGCAGTCATCGGCGCAGGCAATATCGGTGAGGCCCTGATCTCAGGGCTGGTCAACTCTGGCGTCGACCCGGAAACGATCACAGCGACAAACCGCACTCCGCAGCGCAGCGAGGAGCTGAACCGCCGGTACGGCGTGAACACGACAGACGACAACGAGGCGGCTACGACGAACGCTGACGTGTGCTTTTTGTGCGTGAAGCCGTACGCGGTCACGGATTTGATCGAGGAGCTGTCGGAGACGATCGCGAGCAACGAGACTGCAACTGTCGTCGTCTCCATGGCAGCCGGCGTCACGCTCGGTGCGATGACGGAGGCGGCGCAGAGCGCGGGCACACCCATCGTCCGCGTCATGCCGAACACCCCGATGCAGGTGGGCAAGGGCATCAGCGTCGTTGCATTTGGCAAGTATGTCGATGAGGACCAGCAAGAGCTCGTCACGGAGCTGCTGGGTGCGTGCGGCAAGGTCGCCGTCGTGCCTGAGTCGCTTATCGACGCTGCCGCAGCCCTTTCCGGTTCCGGCCCCGCCTACTACTTCCTCCTCACGGAGGCGTTGGTGGATGCCGGTGTGCAGATGGGGTTGCCGCGTGAGACTGCCATGCTGCTGGCCACGGGTACGGCAGAAGGTGCCGGGGCCATGTTGGCGCGCTCGGGTAAGCCGCCCGCAGATCTACGTGCAGACGTGTGTTCTCCGGCAGGAACGACTGTCCAAGCCGTCCGGGAACTCGAGGAATCCGGGATGCGTGGGGCCTTCTATCGGGCCGTAGAGGCTGCCACCAATCGGGCGGCTGAGCTGGGAGAATAACCAGATTGACGATAGTGACCCCGGGGTCCGCTGTGAAAAAAGTGAAAGTTTTCTTGCTTTTGAGTCGCATGTGACACTGTTTTCACGCTAGGCTGGTCCCGGCACGTGCGTGTCCAACTGTGGGAGGGGAAGCCTACAGCGCGCACCGGCTCTCTAGTGCTGGAGGTTTAACTAGAACATGGCAACTGAAGATAAAGGCAAGTTCCTGACCGTCGCTGAGGTCGCTGAGATCATGCGCGTTTCCAAGATGACGGTCTACCGTCTGGTCCACTCCGGCGAGCTGCCGGCAGTGCGCGTGGGCCGTTCGTTCCGCGTGAATGAGAACGCCGTCAACGAGTACCTGGATTCCTCGGTCTACGACGTCGACTCCGACGTGAGTTAGCCCCCCTCTTTTTGGATTCGCCCGGTCACGGCGCTAGACTTTGTACCCATTCATGTTGCGTGAGCGCCGCCTCGAGAGTGCACCTCGCGGCGTTGCCCCGGACCTGCCCTGGAACCGGAACGCGGCACGGAACTGTACGTACAAAGAGAAGCGAGGAAACCTATGGGCTCTGTGATCAAGAAGCGCCGTAAGCGCATGTCCAAGAAGAAGCACCGCAAGATGCTGCGCCGTACGCGCGTTCAGCGTCGCAAACTGGGCAAGTAAAACTGCCCCGCTTCACGCCCGTCCCCGCCGTTTGGCCGGAGCGGGCGTTTTTCGGCTTTGGTTGACCCCGGCGAGCGTTCGGCCTAGCGCTTCCGGCGGCGGCGCCACGCCAGCGCGCCACCAATGCCGGCTACGGCGCCTAAGGGGACAAGCACGCTGAGGAACACCCGGCGCACCGGGCGGTAGTCCCGGATGAGCCAGCCGTGTTTCGCGGCGTGCTTTCTCAATGTGCTGTCGGGGTTGATGGCCACGGGGGTGCCCACCATGGACAGCATGGGAATGTCATTGGCGGAGTCGGAGTAGGCGGTGCACTCCTCCAAGTTGAGCCCCTGTGCCTTTGCCAGAGCAGCCACGGCGTGCGCCTTACCCGGGCCGTGGAGGATATCGCCGACGAGACGGCCGGTGAACTGTCCGTCCTCTTCCTCTGCAACGGTGCCCAGGGCGCCGGTGAAACCGAGGCGCTCAGCCAGAATTTGCCCGACCTGCACGGGTGTTGCGGACACGAGCCACACTTGCTCACCGGCGTTGATGTGCATCGAGGCGAGTTCGCGGGTGCCGGTGTAGGTGCGGGCGATCAAGTGAGCGTCGACAAGCTCTGCGCACAGGTCGCGCAGTTCGCTCACGCTCCACCCCGTGATGAAGCTCAGCGCTTTCTCACGGCCCTGCGCGATCGCGTCTGGCAGCTCCGCGCCGAACAAACGGTACCGGCCTTGAGCCACGAGATACGGGAAGATCTCGCTCAGCGTCAAAAATCCGCGCTTGAACAGCTGGTATCCCAGTGCGATGAGCGAATTTCCCTGGATCAGGGTGTTGTCTACATCGAAGAATGCAGCGGCGGTCGCGTGCTGCGGGATGTCCGGGTCGGGCTCGGTGACGCGCTCAGCGCTCTGGCCTACGGTCGAGGATGCGGCGGAGGCGGCGGCTTCGCCTGCGGTGCGCTGGTGGGCGTCGTCGATAGGCGGAAGCGCAGTCTCCTCAAGGTAGCGCCGCAGATTGCCGCTCAAGCCTTCTCTCCCTTCGTGTGTAGTGTGATCCATCGTATGTTAGGAGGTTCCCAATGGGTGCAGTAGCTGAGGTTGAACTAATGGTCCGCTCCACATGCGGCTCGTGCGAGCGCGTGGCGGCGCAGATCGCGCCCGTGGTGGCGGAAGCGGGAGCGCGTCTTTCGCTTGTCGACGTCGACGCCCACCCTGGCCTAGCCATCGAATTCGGTGACCGAGTTCCCGTCGTGGTCATCGACGGTGAAGAGTTCGCCTGCTGGGAAGTCGATAACGCGGAACTGGCTGCGGAACTCGCCCGTGGCGGGCAGGTAGACTCGCGCTAGATTCGCACGCGACGATCAGGGGATTGTCTGGGAACTGGGCAGCGGGGGTATCCTTTGGGATGATCGCGAACTGGCTTGGAGGGAAAACGTGAGTGTTCTCGTGGTGGGCATGTCCCACCGCTCGGCGCCCGTCGCGCTGCTGGAGCGGCTCAGCATGGACAACGCCGTGCAGGAGCAGACTGCACGCGCTCTTCTTGAGCAACCCAGCATCAGCGAAGCCATGACCATCTCCACCTGCAACAGGATGGAGGTCTACGCCGTCACCAACGCGTTCCACACCGGTGTCAACGACGTGCTGGGTGTGCTCAGCGAATTCTCGGGCGTGGAGTTGGCACAGCTGCGGGGATACCTCTATGTCCGCTATGCCGACGCCGCGGCGAAGCACCTCATGCGCGTCGCCGCCGGTTTGGACTCCATGGTGGTGGGGGAGCAGCAGATCATCGGCCAGGTCCGCTCCGCCTACCAGGACGCCGCAGACCGTGGCACGATCGGCCCGGCGCTGCACGCGCTAGTCCAGTCTGCTTTGCACGCCGGTAAACGCGTCCACACCGAGACAGATATCGATGACGCTGGTTCCTCCATGGTCACCGCTGCCCTCGACGAAGCAATGCGGCTGAAGGGACTGACCCCCGACGCGTCTCTGGAAGGGCACTCGGCACTGGTTCTTGGAGCCGGCGCAATGAGCTCTTTGGCCGCCACGGACCTGGGTAAACGCGGGGTGAGCAAGCTGATCATTGCGAACCGCACCCGCTCGCGCGCCGAACGGCTTGCCGAGCACGCCCGCGCAGCCGGTGTGACCGCCGAGGTGGTGGATTTTTCTGCCCGCGCCGGAGCACTGTCACGGGTGGACATTGCGGTCTCCGCGACCGCGAGCGACGGCTTCACCATCACCCCGGAGGACATTCCCGGGCCCGCGCTGCTGGTCGATCTGTCCCTGCCGCGCGACATCGACGACGCGGTCGCCGAGCTGCCCGGTGTCAGCCTCATCAACATCGAGGCCTTGCACGAGGCTCTCAAGCACTCCGCCGATTCTCCGATGTGCCCGGAGCTCGATGCCCGCGGGCAGGCCGAGGACATCGTCGCCACGGAGCTGGCCGCCTATGCAACCGAGCAGCGTGTGCGCGATGTCGCCCCTATGGTCACCGAACTGCGCGTCACCGCCGCTGAGACCGCCCAGACTGAGCTGGACAAATTGCGCTCCCGCCTGCCCGGATTGGATGACGGGGAGTTCGGGGAAGTGGAACGGGCGGTGCGCAGGATCGTCGATAAGCTCTTGCATAATCCGACCGTGAAGATCAAAGAGCTAGCGGGCACGCAGTCGAAGGTGAGTTACGAAATCGCCATCGAGGAGCTGTTCGGCCTCACCGGCGGCAAAGATACGCGCACCGGGCTCGCAGGCGACGACGGCACTCATTATGAGAAGAGCTCGCTTGCCGGGTTTTGTGAAAGGGAAAGCCAGTGACAGAGACGTTGAGAGTAGCCACGCGCGGGTCCAAGCTCGCTACGACCCAGGCCGGACACATTCGCGATGCGTTGATCAGCGCAGGACACAGCGCTGAGTTGACCATCGTCACCACCGCGGGCGACATGTCGCAAGCCCCTGTGGAGCGCATCGGGGTCGGCGTGTTCACCACCGCTATCCGCCAGGCGCTTTTCGACGGTGAAGCTGACGTCGCCGTCCACTCCTTCAAAGACCTTCCCACCGCTCACGAACCGCGCACGCACCTGATCATTCCTGTGCGGGAGGACCGCCGTGAAGCACTGATTGCCCGCGACGGCCTGAAACTGGCCGACTTGCCCAGCGGCGCCCGCGTGGGCACCTCCGCACCCCGGCGCATCGCTCAGCTGCGTGCGAAACGCCCTGATCTGGACATTCACCCGTTGAGGGGGAACATCGAGTCGCGCATGGGGCGCGTGACCAGCGGTGAGCTCGACGCTGTGGTGCTCGCCTACGCAGGCATGTCCCGCGTCGGCCTCGGCGAGCGCGCCACCGAAGTCTTCGCACCGGAGGACTTCATGCCCGCACCTGCCCAAGGTGCGCTTGCCGTGGAGTGCCGGGCGGAGGATGCGCAGGCGGTCGCAGCGATCGACACGCTTGTCGACGACTTTGCCACCCGCTGCGCCCTGACCGAACGCTTCGTTCTTGCGACCTTGGAAGCTGGCTGCACCGCGCCCGTCGCGGCGTCTGCGGTCCTCGACGGAGATGAGATCACGGTGCGCGGCGGCGTGTTCGCTCTCGACGGCTCCGCCCAACTCGTGCGCGAAGCTAGCGGCACAGATCCGCGCGAGGTGGGCCAAGCGTGCGCCCAGCAACTTTTCGACGCAGGAGCAGCCCAATTCCTCTAAGCACGGTTTTTCAAAACAGCCGTCTTACTTTAAGGTGTAACTACCATACGCCGTCTGCGCCGCTGTGCATCTGGTCCCCGTTAATGGGAGCTCCGGGCACGTCCCTTGGTGCGTAAGGCGGTTTTCTAGTGATTGACGCTTTCAAACGATCCGTTTAGAAGAGATTTCTTTGATGAATGCTGCCTCCTCCACAGCGCCCGAGAACGTTGGCAAGGTCATTTTCGTCGGCGCCGGGCCAGGCAACCCCGACCTGTTGACGATCCGCGCTCGCGAGGTGCTGGAGCGTAACTCGATCGCCGTTGTCGATCCGGACGTCTCTGGCGGTGTGCGCGGTGTCGTCGGATCCGCTCTCCCCGTGCCGGCTGACAAGCTGAAAGCGGCTGCGGAAGAGTACGAGGCCATGTGTGCCAAAGCCAAGGAGGCTGGAGCCCGCCGCAAGCCCGCGAAACCGGCAGACCCGACTGCGGCAGAGCTGAGCGAACAGGCACCCGCCGGAGATGAGATCGTCGAGCCGTTGCGTGAAGCCCTCGCCGAAGCGCAGGCGGCGATCGACCGCGGTGAAGCAGGCGATGGCGACGTCATCCGTCTGGTTGCGGGCAACCCGCTGACCCGCAACGCCATCATGGAGGAGATCTCCGCTGTCGCCGCCGCCGGCCTGGAGTTCCAGGTGGTGCCCGGCATGTCGTTGCCGTCGACGGTGCCCTCGTTCGCCGGCATCGCGCTCGGTTCCACCTACACCGAAGCTGACCTGGCCAACGAGCCGATCGACTGGGACGGCCTCGCCGCCGCCCCGCAGCCGCTCGTCCTCCAGGGCGAGGCCCGCCACTTGCCGGTCATTGCCACCGAGCTGCAGGCCCGCGGGTTCTCCGCGTCGACGCCGCTGACTGTGACCATCAACGGTACGACCCGTCTGCAGCGGACGTTTGATGCGACGCTGGGGACCGTCGGCAAGCTCGATGCGGACTTGGATGGCACGCTCGTGGTCACCATCGGCACTGCTGTCGACGACCGTTCGAAGTACTCCTGGTGGGAGAACCGTCCGCTCTACGGCTGGCGTGTACTCGTGCCGCGCGCGAAGGAGCAGGCCGGTGTGATGAACGCCCGGCTGAACTCCTATGGCGCAATTCCGCAGTCCGTGCCCACCATTTCCATGGAGGCGCCGCGCAACCCGGCGCAGATGGACCGCGCGATCAAAGGCATCGTTGAGGGACGCTACCAGTGGATCGTGTTCACCTCGGTCAACGGTGTTGACGCTGTGTGGGACAAGTTCGAGGAGCTCGGCCTGGATGCCCGCTCCTTTGCCGGGGTCCACCTGGCCGCAGTGGGGGAGAAGACCGCTGACGCGATTCGCTCCCGCGGCATGATCCCGGAGCTCATCCCGCACCGCACGAAGCAGAACGCGCACGGCCTCGTGGACATCTTCCCTGAGTATGTCGAGGAGATCGACCCGGTCGGCCGCGTGCTGCTGCCGCGCGCGGACATCGGCAGCGACGTGCTTGTTGACGGCCTTGTCGAGCGCGGCTGGGAAGTCGACGACGTCGTCGCCTACCGCACTGTCCGCGCCGCCCCGCCGGCACCGGAAGTGCGCGACATGATCAAGACCGGCGGGTTCGACGCTGTTTGCTTCACCTCCGCCTCGACTGTGAAGAACCTCGTCGGCATTGCCGGCAAGCCGCACCCGCGCACCATCATCGCGTGCATCGGTCCCATGGCGGCTGCGGAAGCGAAGGAGCAAGGCTTGCGGGTCGATGTCGTGCCCGAGGTCGCCGACGTACCGTCGCTTGTCGACGCATTGGCCGAGCATGTCGCCGGTCTCCGCGCTGCCGGCCAGCTGCCGCCGCCGCGGAAAAAGCGTCGCGCCCGACGCTCGTAGCTACGGCCGTGGACGCCATTCGTAGAATGGTCTGTGTGCCTACACCGTCGGAACCCACAGATTCGTTCAACCACTCGCCTGCACCGAGCCTGACTGGCCCGGTGCGGCGGCCGCGGAGGCTGCGCCAGAACGCCGCGATGCGCCGCATGACGGCGGAGGTCCGCCTGGATCCGGCGGACCTGATTTTGCCGCTGTTCGTTGCCGACGATCTCGGTGAATCGGGCAAACCCCGCATCATCGCCTCCATGCCGGGTGTGTACCAGCACAGCATGGACTCTCTCGTGGAGATCTGCCGGGAGGCTGTTTCTTTGGGGATTCCGTGCGTTGACTTGTTCGGTGTGCCTCGCAGCGAGGACAAGGATGCGTCCGGCTCCCAGGCCTGGGACCCGGACGGCGTGCTCAACCGTGCCATTGCGCGGCTGCGCGACGAGTTCGGCGACAAGCTGCTCATCATGACCGACACCTGCCTCGATGAGTTCACCGATCACGGCCACTGCGGCGTCTTGGTCACCGACCGGGAGGGCAATGTGGCGGTGGACAATGACGCCACCTTGGAGCTGTACGCGAAGATGGCGGTGTCGCAGGCTGAGGCCGGCGCGCATATTGTCAGCCCGTCCGGAATGATGGACGGCCAGGTGGAAGTGATCCGCCACGCGCTCGATCAAGCGGGCTACACGGATGTCGCGATCATGGCGTATTCGGCGAAGTATGCGTCTGCGTTCTTCGGCCCCTTCCGTGACGCTGTCGGTTCCTCCCTGTGGGGCGACCGCAAGACCTACCAGCAGGATCCGGCAAATATCCGCGAGTCCCTCATGGAGGTCGAACTCGACGTGGCTGAGGGCGCGGACATGGTCATGGTCAAGCCGGCCATGCCGTACCTCGACGTGCTGGCGAAGGTCGCTGAAGTCTCGCCCGTCCCCGTCGCCGCCTACCACGTCTCCGGCGAGTACGCGATGATCCAGGCCGCCGGCCGCAATGGCTGGATTGACCTAGACCGCACAATGATGGAAGCGTTGCTCTCCATCAAACGCGCCGGCGCCGACCAGATTCTCACGTACTTCGCGCTCGACGCAGCTCGCATGCTTATCGACGAAAGACCCCGCCCATGACCCACCCAACCCCGCCCGCACCGCAACAACCCGCCCAGCCCGCGCCGCCCGCGCAGGACGCTCGGCCTGACCAGCGGCCGGAAGCCGTGCGCTACCTGTTGGTCACGTGGGTGGTCATGATCGGTGCGGAGTTGTTGCACCAGCTTTTCTCCATTGCGATGCCGCTGTTGGATCCTTCCGCGCTGTTCGAGAGTGCGCGTGAGGCCAGCAAGGGCATGCCGCAAGAGGTGTCCGAGGGGCAGGTGAAGTTGGTGGCGTATACGTCGATAAGCATCATGGCACTGCTGTCGCTGCTGATTGTCGCGCTGCTTGCGCTCGCACTGCGGGCCGTGGCGGCGCAGAAGAAGTGGGCGAACAGCGCGCGTACTTTGCTGATGGTGTTCTCTGTGTTCTTTGCGCTGCGCATGCTCACAGTGTTTCTGATCAACCCTGCCGGCATGGATGTGCCCACCGCGGTCATCGGTGCCGACGGCGTGCTGCAGATCGCTGCGGGAGTGGCGGCGATCTGTGCCCTCATCTTCGCTAACCAGGACGATGTGAAGAAGTGGACGGCCAAAGACGCCACAGACCATAATGACGTAAGCACTCACTAAAAACCCAGAACACAGAAACGCAGGTGCACGTCATGGCCGGGATGTTCCCCACGATCGTGAGCGACCCGAACGACCCGAACCGCCGCTACCGCGGTGCAGTTGGGGACACGTGGCCGCGCAATCTGCAGATCGCGTTCTACCTCATCTGCGGCGCTGCGGTGCTCATGCTGGTGACTGCGATGATGCTGCTATCCCAGGGCTTCCCGGGAGATCCGGCGAATGAGTCGCTGCGTGCTTCCTACATGACCAACTTGCGTGCGGTGTCCATCGGCAACATTGTGCTGGCGCTGCTGTTGGTCTCGGCGGCGAGCTACTTCCGCCACGGCAACCGCATCGCCCGCCGATGTGCGGCTGGGTTCGTGGCGCTGAGCTGCTTTCTCAACGTTGCGGCGTTCATGGTGCAGCTGACGTCGTGGGCGTCCATGGTCATTGTGATTCTGCTGGCGTTTTCCATGCTGTTCGCGTTCCGTCCGGACGCGAACGCGTTCGTGGACAAGATGAGCCCCCGCTTTTAGTGAGCACGTAGAGATGACCGCATACATCGAGGAAGAGACTCAAGACCGGCCGCATGTCTCCTATTCCTTCACTCTCGAGGGGCTGCCGGGTGCGCCCGATATCGATGAGGTCGAAGCCACCCTGGAGACGATCGAAGGTGTCGAGTGCAAGATCGTGCACCCGAGCAACTCCGCCTGGATCACGGCGACAGCTGCAACGGGGCCGGAGCAGATCATCGAGGTCTTCGCTGAACTGGGCATCACGGCGCGGCTGACCGACGCCTCGCAGCTGCGCCACGCAGCCCCCGCCGACATGACAACGGGCCGGCGCCGCTCCCAACGCCCCGTGCCCACGCGGATGCGCCGCCGGCGTCGGAGCGCGGACCGGTCGCTCGACCGCGCACGGCGCGCCGGGTACACCCCGCAGCGCAAAACGGAGCCCACGCAGGACGATGTCCTCTACACCGCCCGCGACTTGGTCACCCCCGCCCGCATGTGGGTGGCACTGGTGTTCACGCTGCCGGTCCTCGTGCTCGCCTACTTCCGCCCTACGCAGTTCGACGGTTGGCAGTGGGTCGAACTCGCCTTGGCCACGCCGGTGGTCACGTGGTGCGCGTTACCGTTCCACCGCGCATTGCTCGGCGGAGTCCGGCGCGGCAGCACAGCACTTGACGGTGCGAGCGCCGTCGCCATCATCATCGCGTACCTGTGGTCCGCCGCCGTCATTTTTGCCGCGCCGACCGGCCACCGCGGCTGGCATTCGGGCTTCACGTGGTTCGCCACCACCCGCGGCACAGCGAACGGTCCAGAGCTATTTCTCGATGTCGCGTGCGGCATCACGCTGCTTCTGCTGATCGGGCGGCGGTATTCCATCCGTGCGCGCACATTGCTTCTCGACGAAATGACCGCCCGCACCCTCGACCCCGACACCGAATACATCCGCTTCTGCAAGAAACGCGGCCAGGCCGAGGCTGCTGAGGAACGCATTCCCGTCTCGGAGATCAACCGCGGCGACGACATTGTTGTGCACGTCGGTGAGATCGTTCCCGTCGATGGTGTGATCATGGGCGGGCGCGCACGGTTGCGCCCCGGGCTGATCGACGCCCACGAACCCATTGACGTCAAAGTCGGTTCCATCATTTACGCTGGTTCCGTCATCGCCGAGGGCGAAGTCAAGGTGCGCGCGCAGCGCACCGGCCACGCGACGCGGTGGAGCGCCGTGGAGCACTGGTTGGCAGACGTCGAAGCGCGCCAGCGCTACGCCTCTGTGCAGCATGCGCAGGCAGCGGCGGCGTTGCTGCCGGTGGCGATGGCGGTGGCGCTGACAAGCTTTGTGCTGTGGGGGCTGATCACGGGCGACTATAACGCGGCGTTGCGCACCGCATTGGCCGTGCTCTCCGGCGTGGCCCCAGTCGCGTTGGCGCTCTCGCCGGCGCTGGCGATGCGCCTGGGCATTGAATCCGCCGCACGCAACGGTGTGCTTGTCCGCGACGGTGAAACCCTGCGGACCTTAGAGACCGTGGACACGATCGTGTTCAACCGCGTGGGCACGCTCGCGCAGGACGAGATGTTCGTCGAGTCCGTCACGGCCGCCGAGGGCGACAGCAAAGAAATGGTGATGCGCATTGCCGGCGCTCTGTCGATGAACTCCCAGTTCGCCGTTCCGCGTGCGCTCGTGGCAGGTGCCCGCGATGCCCGCGCCGGGGCCGACGATGACCGTGAGCTGCCTGCGCGCTACGAGCTGGTCAGCGTCGACTATGCGCGCACCGGCGATGTCACCGGCCGCCTGGCGCTGGTGTACGTCGACGAAGACGGCCACGAGAGCACGACGCACATCGACGCTATGCTGTGGCGCCCCTCCAACCTGTCCCATTTAAAGGGCAACCTGGCGGTGGCAGCGACCTCTGGCGGCACGCCCGTTGTGGTGCATTGGAAGGGCAAAGACCGCGGCGTGATCACATTGCATGACCCGTTCAAGGATGACGCCGACGACGCCATTGCGTTGCTGGAGGGTCAAGGCCTAGAAACGGTCATGTGTACCCGGGACACGTACGCCGTCGCCCGTCGCTTCGCCGATTACCTAGGCATCTCCACCGTGCTGGCAGGCATCACCGCCGACAAGAAGCCCGGCGCCATCCGCACCTTGCGTGCCAACGGTGCAGAGGTAGCCATGGTCGGCGACCGCACTGTGATTGATGCGCTGCGCGCCGCCGATGTGAGCATCATGTACGCCACCGCAGATGACATTGAAACGGGACGCAAGCGTAACCGCCGCGTGTCGGTGATGCTGCTGCGTCAGGATGTCACCGCCGTCCCCCAGCTCATCGCTCACGCCCGCAATGTCTGCGGCATCAAAGACCGCAATCTTTCCCTGGCGTGGATGTACAACATCGCCATGCTCTTCTTCGCCGCCATTGGTGTGATCCCGCCGATCATCGCCACGGTACTCATGCTCGGGTCGTCGCTGCTCATCGAGTCATTGTCGATGCGGGCGCGGCGTTTCCCGCGGAGCCTGTAACAATGGAGCCATGAGCAGACGCACGCTTGACCACGCCCCCTTGATCGCCGCCGCTACCGGCCGCACCCCGTCGCGCACCCCGGTGTGGTTCATGCGCCAAGCGGGCCGCTCCCTTCCCGAGTACCGCGCTACACGGGAAGGTATCGCCATGCTGGACTCCTGCTTCATGCCGGAGCTGCTCGCGGAGATCACCATGCAGCCGGTGCGCCGCCACGACATGGACGCGGCGATCCTATTCTCCGACATCGTCGTGCCGCTCAAGGCAGCCGGCGTGGATGTAGAGATTGTGCCCGGGCGCGGACCCGTCATGGGGTCGCCGGTGCGTTCCCGCGCCGACGTCGACGCCCTGCCTGTCCTGGAAGGCGATGTCGCCGACGTCGCGGAAGGCATTTCGATCATCCTGTCCGAGCTCACCGACACCCAAGCCCTCATCGGCTTCGTCGGTGCCCCGTTCACCCTGGCCAGCTACCTCATCGAGGGTGGCCCGTCCAAGAACCACGAGAAAACCAAAGCCATGATGCACGGCGACCCGGACACCTGGCACGCCCTGATGTCCAAGCTCGTGCCCACCATCACCGCTTTCCTGCGCATCCAGGTCGAAGCAGGCATCGACGCGATGCAGTTGTTCGACTCCTGGGCCGGTTTCCTCACTGAGGCCGACTACCGCCGCTACGTCCTGCCGTACTCCACCGAGATCCTGGCCACCGTCGCCGGGGAGATCCCGCGCATCCACTTCGGCGTGGCCACCGGTGAGTTGCTCGGGGCGATGTCGGAGGCGGGCTCGGAAGTGATGGGCGTCGATTGGCGCGTCCCGCTCGACCGCGCCGCTGAACGCTTCACCGCTCCGAAGGTGCTGCAGGGCAATCTCGACCCGGCGCTGCTCTTCGCCGGCACCGACGTCGTGCGCGAGGAAATCGCCCGCATCAAGGGCGAAGCCGAGTACGCCGTGCGTGCCGGCACAGCAACGGGCCACATCTTCAACCTCGGCCACGGGGTACTCCCGGAGACCGACCCGGACGCCATCACCGAGGCAGTCCGCATTATTCACGAGGAGGCGTAAATGAACATCGCCATCATCGGTGCCGGCCTGGCTGGCCTCACCGCCGCCTACGAGCTGCGTCACGGCCGCCACGACGGCCGCGACGACAAGGTCGACGTGTACGAGGCCACTGACCGCATCGGCGGCAAGCTCTACACAGTGGCCTTCGAAGCTGGCCCCACAGACATGGGAGCGGAGGCGTTCATGGCGCGCCGCCGCGACGCCGTCGAGTTTTTCGAGTCCCTCGGCTTAGGCGACTCCCTCGTCGAGCCTTCCGGCCTGCGCTCGCTCCTCTGGTCCGGCGGTGCCGTCCGCGAGCTGCCCACCGGCGGCGTCATGGGCATCCCCGGGCGCTCCGATACTGTCGCCCACCTCGTGTCCGCCGACACCGCCGCGCTTATCGACGCTGAATCCGACCGCCCCGGCTTCTTCTGGCCCACCCCTGATTCCGACCCTGGCGACCTCAACGTCGGCACGCTGGTGCGTGAACGCTACGGTGACGAGGTCGCCGACATCATCGTCTCCCCGCTGCTCGGGGGAGTGTACTCCTGCACGGCTGATGACCTCGGCGTGCGTGCCACGATCCCGCAGCTCGCCGCCGAATTCGATCGATTGACCGCCGAGCACCCCGACCGCCTGGTCCACCTGTCCACGGCTGTGCGCAACTTGGAGGCGCAGCGCGCTGAGCTGCCCACAGGCCACGGCGCGGTGTTCAACGCCTTCCGCGACGGCTACCAGGAGCTCTACGAAACCTTGGCCGAGCAATCCGGCGCCGACATTTACATCGACGCCTTCATTTCCGACATTGAGCGCGCCGACTCATCCAGCGACGCCGCCGCGCCCCAGTACAAGCTGACCGGCGGCGAAGACACACTCTACGACCACGTCATCCTCGCCGTGCCCGCGCCGACTGCGGCACTGCTGCTGAAGCGCGTTGCCCCCGACGTGGCCGCTGCGCTGTCGAAAGTAAAGTTGGCGAACTCCGCTGTGGTAGGCATGCGCTTTGCCGACGGCTCGGGCCTGCCGGAGAACTCCGGCATCCTCATCGCCGACACTGCTGACACCGCTAAACCGGATGTGCGCGCGAAGGCGTTCACACTGTCGTCGAAGAAGTGGCCGCACCTCGCCGAGCGCGGCGGGGCACTCGTGCGCGCTAGCTTCGGCCGCTACGGCGACAACCCGGACCTGGCTATCACGGCCTCCGAAGACGACCTCGTCGACTGGGCACTCGATGACCTGCAGACCATCACAGGGTTCGACGGCAGGGAAGCAGGCCTCGAAGAAATCTACGTCCAACGCTGGTTCGGCGGTCTTCCGCGTTACGACGAGGGTCATGTGGGGGTGGTGCGTGACGTCGATAAGCAATTGGCGCAAGTGCCCGGCATCTCCGCGACAGGCGCATGGGCGGGCGGCGTCGGCGTGCCCGCCGTCATCGCACACGCGCGCGACACAGCGCGTGCTGTAGGTTAATTGTCCATGCACGACGAGCAGGACCGGGTGGACGACCGCCCCGCTTCCGAAGAACCCGAATGGTGGGAAGAACCAGGGCTGCCCTGGAACTCCAAACCCACCAAAGCCGACTACTGGTGCCTCGCGTGGTTCGGTTTTGTCGGCCTGTTCGGCATGGCGATGATTCCGCTGCGCGCGTGGCTGCTGGGTCTCGACCCGCCGGTGATGCTGGCGCTGACCGGTTCGCGCATCGGTGCGGCCTCAACCGGTGCGCTGGCCGCCGTCGGTGAAGCGCCGGGCTGGATCTGGTACCTGCTCATCGGCTCGGTCGTGGCCATCAAATTTGACTGGGTCTATTGGTGGGCCGGCAAACTTTGGGGCCGCGGCATCCTTGATGTGCAGGCGCAGAACTCCAAACGCATGGGGCGCAACATCGAACGGGTCGAAGGCTGGTTCCACCGCGTCGGATGGGTTGGCATTTTCCTGGCGTACGTGCCGATTCCGCTGCCCATCGCGTTCGTCGTCTTCGTCATGTGCGGCGCGACCGGCATGGACGTTAAGAAGTTCATGCTGCTCGACTTCATCGCGAAAACCGCGTGGTCGTTCCTCTACTTCGGGCTCGGCTGGGCGATCGGCGAGCCGGTCGTCTTCGTCCTCGAGCAGTACGCGAAGGTGGCCAACTGGGTGGCCATCGGTCTGCTCGTGGTCATCTTCTTCGGGGTGTTTCGCGGGCAGCAGAAGAACGCGGGCACAGCCTAACCGCGTGGCTCTGCCGCAGCGGGGGAGGAGCCGGCGCGCTCCAACACTTGGTCGCGCAGGTAGATCCGGACGATGTTTATCACGTCCTCGTCCGGCGCCTTTTCGATAGCGCCAGCAATGTCCACCACCGGATCATCCTCCGACATGTTCAGCTCGGCGGCGAGGCGCTTCTCCAAAGATCTCTCGGTGTACCGGGTGCGCGGGGCGCGACGCGTGCTCACCCAGTACACGGCCATGGACAGCACTGATGCGGCGATCGACGCGATGAGCATGCCCTTCCACGGAGTGACCTGAAAGTGGGAAAATGCGAGTGTCAGGCCGGCGGCGAGCAGAGCTGGAAAGACCAACATCTTCTGGGACGTGAACAGGCTGGGAATATTGCGCAGCACGACGTCGCGCACCAACGATCCGCCGGTCGCTGTGATGACGGCGAGCAGCAGTACGGAGATCCACGGCAGATCGTTGACGAGTGCTTTAGACGCGCCCACTACCGACCACACTCCGACAGTGACCACGTCCATGTAGAAGCGCACGCGGTCCCACAGCCGTCCTTCGACGTGGAGGAAGAATGCGATGGCGCCGCCGAGTACCGCGATGATGAGATACCAGGGAGTCTGCAGCGCGGCGACGGGGCCGTTGTTGAGCAGGCAGTCGCGCAGCATGCCGCCGGCGAGCGACGAAATTAACGCGATGAAGCCGAATCCGACCACGTCGAAGTTCATGCGTTTGGCCACTTGCCCGCCGATGATCGCGGCGAGCAGCACACCGGTGTATTCGAGGATGAAGTAGAGAGGGCCGAAGTCATTCACGCCGGCGATTCTAGCTACACCCGGCTTATACCCGGCGGGCTCCATCCTGTGCGCTTGTGGCGTAGATCGTAGGCACGGGGTAGCCGGCGGAACCGGTTGCGTCCTCGATGGCTGCGGCAACGGCGTCGGCCTCGTCGGCGCGGCACAGCGCAATGATGGAGCCGCCGAATCCGCCGCCGGTGATCCGCGCGCCTACTGCACCCTCTTCCAGCGCCGCTTGCACGGCGGTTTCGAGCTCAACGGGCACGATTTCGTAGTCGTCGCGCAGGGAGGCGTGGCCGTCGTTCATCAG